>NZ_JAAZQX010000010.1 GCF_012371325.1 Acinetobacter sp. A2
GCAGCACCAGTGATCATGTTTTTAACATAGTCGGCGTGGCCTGGGCAGTCTACGTGCGCGTAGTGACGAGTTGGAGAATCGTATTCTACGTGAGAAGTATTAATTGTAATACCACGTGCTTTTTCTTCTGGTGCAGAGTCGATAGCAGCGTAATCTTTCGCTTCACCACCAAACTTACGTGCACATACTGTAGCAATCGCAGCTGTTAAAGTTGTTTTACCATGGTCAACGTGACCGATTGTGCCCACGTTAACGTGTGGCTTATTACGTTCGAACTTAGCCTTAGCCATGAGATCTTCCTTTTTAAAACAACTCATGGAGGATCACTCCATGAGCATTAGGTTTTTAACTATGAATTAGTTTGCGCTTATAGTAATCGAAAGATTACTCGTCGTCACCTTTTTTACCACCAGACTGGAATTTAGCAATGATGCCATCTGCCACGTTACGTGGAGTTTCAGCATATTTAGCAAATTCCATAGAGTAAGTCGCACGACCTTGAGACATAGAACGCATGTGTGTTGCGTAACCAAACATCTCTGCAAGTGGAACTTCAGCACGAATTGCTTTAGTACCGCCAGGTAAGTCGTCCATACCTTGAACCATACCACGACGACGGTTTAAGTCACCCATGATATCGCCCATGTAGTCTTCTGGAGTTTCTACTTCAACTTTCATGATTGGTTCAAGAAGGATAGGATCTGCTTTCATGAAACCATCACGGAATGCGTAAGAACCTGCCATTTTGAACGATAATTCGTCAGAGTCGACATCGTGGTAAGAACCGTCGAACAATGTAGCTTTAATGCCTACAACTGGGTAACCAGCCAAGACACCATTCTTCATACGTTCTTGAATACCTTTGTCAACCGCACCGAAGAATTCTTTAGGTACTACACCACCTACAACTTCTTCAGCGAATTCGTAATCTTTACCAGCTTCAGGATCAAGCGGCTCTAAACGTACGAATACGTGACCGAATTTACCTTTACCACCAGTTTGACGAACGAACTTACCTTCTTGTTCGATAGACTTTTTGATCGTTTCACGGTAAGCAACCATTGGTTTACCAATGTTCGCTTCAACGTTGAATTCACGCTTCATACGGTCAACGATGATGTCAAGGTGAAGCTCACCCATACCCGCAATAATCGTTTGGCCAGATTCTTCGTCTGTACGTACGCGGAATGAAGGGTCTTCTTTCGCCAAGCGACCTAAAGCTACTGACATTTTTTCTTGGTCAGCTTTAGTCTTAGGTTCAACAGCCAATGCAATTACTGGCTCTGGGAATTCCATACGCTCTAGTGTAATCACTGCGTTTTCGTCACACAATGTATCACCAGTCGTTGTATCTTTAAGACCTACACACGCTGCGATATCACCCGCACGAATTTCTTCGATGTCGTGACGGTCATTTGCGTGCATCTGTACGATACGACCAATACGCTCACGCTTCATTTTCACTGGGTTATAAACCGGGCTACCCGCTTTAAGAACACCTGAGTAAACACGTACGAACGTTAAGTTACCAACGAATTTGTCGTTCATGATTTTGAACGCTAACGCAGCAAACGGAGCTTCATCAGACGCTTCACGAGAATCTTCAGTTTCGTCTTTGTCGTCTAAGATACCTTTAATTGCTTCAACGTCAGTTGGTGCGGGTAAGAATTCAATTACTGCGTCCAACATACGTTGAACACCTTTGTTTTTGAATGCTGAACCACACATTGCAGGTTGAATTTCACCCGCTAATGTACGTTGACGTAAACCAGCAATGATTTCTTCTTTAGAAAGTTCACCATTTTCTAGGTACTTGTCCATGAGTTCTTCTGATGCTTCAGCAGCAGCTTCAACCATGTTAGTACGCCATTCTTCAGCAGTTGCTTGAAGATCAGCTGGAATCTCGCCGTATTCAAACTTCATACCTTGAGAAGCTTCATCCCAGATGATTGACTTCATTTCGATTAAGTCAATAACACCTGTAAATGTGTCTTCTGCGCCCACTGGAACAACGATAGGCACTGGGTTAGCACCCAAACGTGTCTTCATTTGTTCAACTACGCGGAAGAAGTTTGCACCAGTACGGTCCATTTTGTTAACGAACGCTAAACGAGGTACTTTATATTTGTTTGCTTGACGCCATACAGTTTCAGACTGAGGTTGTACACCACCTACAGCACAGTAAACCATACATGCACCGTCAAGAACACGCATAGAACGCTCAACTTCGATTGTGAAGTCAACGTGTCCTGGGGTGTCAATTACGTTAATACGGTGTTGGTCAAATTGGTTAGCCATACCTTTCCAGAAGCATGTTACAGCTGCTGAGGTAATAGTAATACCACGTTCTTGCTCTTGTTCCATCCAGTCAGTTGTTGCTGAACCTTCGTGAGTTTCACCAAGTTTGTGACTTTCACCTGTATAGAACAAAATACGTTCTGAAGTTGTTGTTTTACCCGCATCGATGTGCGCAGAGATACCAATGTTACGGTAACGAGAAATTGGGGTTTGACGTGCCATGATTTCTAGCATTCCTAAATTTTGTTGTTTAAAACAGGACGCTTTAAGCTGCTTAGCAACTTAAAGCGATTTGATGACAACTCAGTGACAACTGATTCATCACCCTCCTGATTAGGGCCTGTTTTATCCGCTTAGAAACGGTAGTGAGAGAAGGCTTTGTTGGCTTCAGCCATACGGTGCACATCTTCACGTTTTTTGATCGCTGCGCCTTTACCTTCAGATGCATCAAGCAACTCGCCAGCAAGACGTAACGCCATAGTTTTTTCAGAACGCTTAGCAGCAGCATCTACCAACCAACGCATCGCTAGAGCAGTACGACGGGATGGGCGTACTTCCATAGGAACTTGATAAGTAGCACCACCAACACGGCGTGCTTTTACTTCGACCATTGGACGAACTTTTTCAAGCGTAGCTTCAAAAAATTCAACTGGGTCTACTTTAGATTTTTCTTGAACGCGGTCTAAAGCACCGTAAACGATACTTTCAGCAATAGACTTTTTACCATCTTGCATTACGTGGTTCATGAATTTAGCGATTGTTTGGCTGCTGAATTTAGGATCCGGAAGGATTTCACGAGCAGCGACTACGCGACGTCTTGGCATTTTAAACTACCTATAAATATGACACTTCAGGGTGATCCAGCCGTAGCACAAAGTGTCGTGTGCATTTCGCTGGCCTTACTACACGTCGCTTGAATTTCACAAAATTAAATGCAGAAATCAGACAAGCGAGACGATAAAGGATTGCAGTTCTAAGAACTAAGACTAATCTTTAAAAGATTATTTCTTAGGACGTTTAGCACCGTATTTAGAACGTGACTGGTTACGATCTTTCACGCCAGCACAGTCTAAAGAACCACGAACGGTATGGTAACGTACACCTGGTAAGTCTTTAACACGACCACCACGGATAAGAACAACACTGTGCTCTTGTAGGTTGTGACCTTCACCACCGATGTAGCTAGAAACTTCAAAACCTGAAGTTAAGCGAACACGGCAAACTTTACGCATTGCTGAGTTAGGTTTTTTAGGTGTAGTTGTGTAAACACGTGTACAAACACCACGACGTTGTGGACAAGCCTTCAACGCAGGAACTTTTGATTTTTCAACCAAAGTCGTACGACCCTTACGGATCAACTGATTTGTTGTTGCCATGTGGCAATTCTCCCGTTAATAAAAAGCCCCAAAAACATACTACTTTTTGAGGGCATGCAATTGTAAGCGAAGATAGAAAAATGGTCAATATTTCATAGACAGTTAAAACAGCAACCATTTTCCTACTTATCACTTGTTTTTATTCAGCTTTTGGTTTTCGTGCAGTGGTACGTGTTCTTGGCTTTTTTGTAACCTTTGTTTCACTCGCTTTTACTGGCTCTGCTTGTTTTTCTGAAACGGTTTCAGCCACTTGAGTTGAATCCTCTACAGCATCCAAGTCATCTTCTAGTGCATATTCATCTGTTTCTTCAACTGGAATAGCTGTTTTTTGTGGTGCAACTTCGGCATGTGGTTCCAGCATTTGATCTGCCAATTCTTCTAATCCCTGCTGAATATTTTCATCTACCTGTGTTTCGGTTGCGTCCACTTTGTCAGATTTTTTCTGTACTTTGACTTTACGGATGCTTTGATGATCCGTTAGTACTTGTGTGGTCGCATCAGAAGGTTCTGCAGCTTGGTTATTTGTATCTAATGACTCATCTAGATCGTCTTGAGCCTTATCTTCACCTTTTAACTGTTCCAATAGTTTAGGCGCAGCCTGTGCAAGTAATTCTAACGACTTTTCATAAGCATGAATGGCAGATAAGTTGCTGTCTTTATGTTGAATCAAATAGCTGCGAGCATTGGAGAATACTTGTTGCGCTTTGTGATGTACATCTTCTACCAATTTCCAGCTATATATAGCACTGACCGATGCTGTTGCAACAGGCGTAAGTTTATTCAGCATAGAGAACTTAGGTACGCTGTTTAGCCACGGCCATTTGGCTTCACCCTGTTCATTTAAAAAGTATTTTTTTAGGGATTCATAGTCATTACTTGAACCCAACAGGTTTTGTAATTGGTGTACATCATGCGTTTGCAACATATTGGATAGGGTTTTAAGTCCCATCAGCACCGCTTGCTTTTCTGCAATCACACCTAAATCAATTTGTTTGAAAATAAACTGTACGATTTCTTGTTCAGTTTCTTTATTCAGTTCAAAACCGTAAGCACGACCCACCTGATAGATTGTACGCAACGACATAATGATTGATGCAGGTACATCAATCGTTGAACCAATTACCCCTGTTGCCCCTGTCAATGCACCTTGCAGGGAGGCAATCCATTTGTTTTGCTCCGCCAGTGCCTGACCAATACGTTTGGAACGATCGACATCTTGTGTCAGTTCTTCTAAATCACGCACACCCGCCTGATCGAGCACAGCATCGACTGAACTAATGTTAGAACTAAAATTGTTGAGCTGATCAAAAAAGTAATCTGAAATTTTGTCGGAAAAATCTGGAGAAACAAAACTGGCAACCTGATTAACACGAGTGTAGTGACGACCGAGTAACTGACGTGACACTTGTGGAATATGCTGTCTGAGCATGTGTTGAGGATTGTCATAATGGTGCGCCTGAAATGGGCTGTAACTACGTGCCTGACCTTCAATAATTTGTCCTGCATTGGAACGTGGCTCCTGCTTGGTTGCTGTACTTGGTGCAACCTGCTGCAAAACATGCATGCCTGTACTGCTGAGCTTTTTAGCCACTCCAATCGCATTCGAGAAGAATCCGCTTGTTTGTTTATTATTAGAATCTGACATTCTTACTCCTCATTTTTAATTTCTATGATTTATAGGTAAATACTAGGTGTAGTCTAAGTTTATCTCAATATGATTGTGTATCTTTTGGTTGGCTTCCTGCATCCATTCTGCTGTGTTTTGGTGGTTTGAACACTGCTGCAAAGTGGCATCATATTTGCCATAAGAATTCAAAATTCTTTCTGTTATTATGAACGCAATTGAAAGACATGAGTCATCCCGTATCAGGCACAGCTGTGCAATTGCGGTGTTCGGCTCAACATTATCACCATATAAGGGATCTGTAGATGAAACGTGTTGTAATCACCGGCATGGGCATTAACTCGTGCATTGGTAATACTTTAGAAGCTGTGACTCATTCTTTACAAAACGGTATTTCTGGAACACGTTCCAACCCAACGTATGCTGAACTGAATTTCAAGAGCCATGTAAGTGCAGCTGCTGAACAAAATTTTGACCACATTGACCGTAAATTAAAACGCTTTATGGGCGTGTGTGCGATGTACGCTTACAACGCTGCAGTCGATGCGATTGAACATGCTGGCTTAAAGCAAGAAGATTTAGCAGGTAACCCACGTTACGGTATCGCGGGTGGTTCTGGCGGTAACTCAACTGCATCTGTTGCAGAAATGATCGAGTTACTTGAAGAAAAAGGCGCACGTAAAATTGGTCCTTTCTTCGTACCACGTAACATGTCGAACACGATTACAGCTAACTTGGGCGTTGCGTTCAAATTACAAGGGATCGCTCACTCAATTACTAGCGCATGCGCAACTTCTGCAGATGCAATTGGTTATGCCTACAACCTAATTCAATTGGGTAAACAAGATTTAATGCTTGCAGGTGGCGGTGAAGAAGATCACTGGTCACAAAGCTTATTGTTTGATGCGATGGGCGCATTATGTTCTAAATACAATGACACACCTGAAACAGCATCTCGTCCGTATTCTGCAGACCGCGACGGTTTCGTGATTGCTGGTGGTGGTGGTTTCGTGGTGCTTGAATCACTTGAACACGCTCAAGCGCGTGGTGCAAATATCTTAGCTGAAGTTGTGGCTTATGCTGCCAACTCTGACGGCGCAGACATGGTTGCACCAAGCGGTGAAGGTGCAACACGTTGTATCCTCATGGCTTTAGACGAAGCAAAACAACACGGTGTAGAAAAAATTGACTATGTGAACACTCATGGTACTTCTACCCCTGCGGGCGATGTAACAGAATTAAAAGCCATGGAACGTGCATTTGGCGAAGGTCAAGTTCCTGCACTTAGCTCAACGAAGTCAATGACAGGTCACAGCTTGGGCGCCGCTGGTGTTCAAGAAGCAATTTACTCTGTCTTGATGATGCAAAACGACTTTATCGCACCAAACATCAACGTTACTGAACTAGATGAAGGCGCAAAACCATTTGATATCGTACTTGAAAAACGTGACACAAAATTGAATACTGTGATGAGTAACAGTTTCGGTTTTGGCGGTGTAAATGCCTGCCTTATTTTCAAGAAGTGGGATGAATAATCTCCATAGGATGATCGATGGATGCACCTTCTGATGCTTTTTTATGGGTAAAAGCATTACATATTATTGCTGTGGTTTGTTGGTTCGCTGCATTGTTCTACCTACCACGTTTATATGTTTACCATGCCATGAGTGAAGATACGCTGAGCCATCAGCGTTTCGAAATCATGGAGCGCAAGTTGTACCGAGGGATTATGTGGCCATCTATGATTGCCACCCTCATTACGGCACACTTTTTGGTAGATTGGGGTGATGCCACCCGCAATTACCACGATGCGTTATGGTTTTACCTGAAAGTTGCATTGGTGGGTTTATTGGTGATTTATCACTTGGTTTGTGGCTACTACCGTCAGAAATTGATTGGTAATGCACATTACAAATCACATAAGTTCTGGCGATTCTTCAATGAAATGCCAACAGTTTTGTTACTGGCAATTGTGATTTTAGTGGTGGTTAAGCCGCAATTCTAAGCGTTAAACCTCAACATCTAGATACGTCCAACTTAACTCAATTGCAATTGAGTTAGAAAAAAACCTCAGCTCTATATGAACTGAGGTTTTTTATTGACTTCAGCCTTATTTATTTTTGATAGATTGGATTGCGTGATAAGACTTAAACCCTAAGGCTTCTGCTTGTTTCTGCTGAGATTGAGGAATAGTCACGATGGCAATTCGTCCATCCGCCCCACCACAGACTTGTGCATACATTCTTCCATCTGAACCCACACGAGCCTGATATACCTGAATCTGTGCCTGCTGCAAACGCTGGCTAATCTCAGCAACAGTTAAACCAGTGTCAGGCTCACACTGACGATGTTGCAATGAGGTGTACATTTCAATCTGTGCTGCGGACTCTGGAAGTGTGGGTATGCTATTCACGCATGCCGTCATCAGTACTGAAACTGCCACAAAAGTAATCGATTGACTGACTCGCTTCATCACAACCTCCTTCTCAATCTGGATATGAAGATTGAAGCATGATCCTGCCTAAAGCTCTGCGGTAAAAATGCAAACAAATATAGCCCAAAAATTAAGGCAACTCTGCAACTACCGACAAAATTTGTGCAAAATGCTGAATTCGATATTTTGGAGCAGCTAAATCTAACTCCTGTGCTGAGCCATAGCCATATTCAACTGCGACACAATCTATGCCATTAGCACGTGCGCCTAAAATATCGTGCTCACGATCTCCAATCATTAAACACTGCTCAGGCTGCAATTGTTCTTGCTGCAAAATATAGTGAATAAGGTCTACTTTATTGGTACGGTCGCCATTCAACTCGCTACCATATGGATATTCAAAATATTGCAATAAATCAAAATGGTCTAAAATTTGGCGTGCATAAACTTCAGGTTTGGCTGTCGCTAAAAATAATCGATAGCCCAGTTGTTTTAAACTGGCTAGAGTCGTTGCAACATCCTCAAAGACATGATTTTCAAACAGCCCTGTGGTGGCAAAGCGCTCACGATAGCCCAATAAAGCTTGCTCAGCTAAGACATCATGCACATCCACCTCAAGTAATTTCGCCAAAGAGGCTTTGAGTGGCGGCCCAATAATCCAGTCAATATTTTCACTTTCTGCAATAGGGTGCCCAACTTTTGCCAAACCATAGCGTGCAGAAGCGGTAATGCCCTCTTTGGGGTCAGTTAAAGTGCCATCTAAATCAATTAAAAGGGTGTTAATCACAATCCATGCCTATCAGTACAAATGACTATCGAGAGTTATTACAAAGTTACCTATACTAACGTAAATATAAGCAATGAAGGATATGGCTGTGCGACCAACGGTACTTTGTTTTTCTGGTTTAGACCCATCGGGTGGTGCTGGTTTACAGGCTGATATTGAAGCGATTGGCAATAGTGGCGCACATGCAGCGATTGCCTGCACAGCATTGACCATCCAAAACTCTCAACAAGTGTTTGGCTTTGAAGCAACATCTAAAACACTGTTACTGGCTCAAGCCAATGCTGTAGTGAATGACCTGCCAATTAAGGTTGTTAAGTCAGGTATGTTAGGCACAACCAACAATATTGCAGCACTGGCAGATTTTTTGCGTGAACACCCTGACTATTTATATGTGCTTGACCCTGTATTAGTGGCCAATAGCGGTGGTTCTTTAGGTGATCAAGCCACGTTGGTTCAGGCGTTTAAAGCACTAATTCCACTTGCTACCTTAATTACTCCCAACACAGTGGAGTTGCGCGCTTTAACGGGTGAAGATGATCTGGAACGTGCAACCGCCAAGTTGTTTGAAATGGGGGCACAGGCTGTTTTAGTCAAAGGTGGACATGAAGATACGCCCAACTATATTCGTAATGCACTGTATAGCAACAATGAACTGGTTTCAGAAACCCGTTGCCCTCGCCTTGAGGGTGAATATCATGGTTCGGGTTGCTCTTTGGCAAGCTTTATTGCAGGACGCTTAGCAATGGGAGATCAACTCAAACAAGCAGTACAACATGCAGAAACGTGGTTGTTTGGTGTACTTAAACATGCCGAAACACCTGTTCCAAATGGTCAGAAAATTCCGAAACGGTTTTAATTTTAAGGCAGAGATATTTAAGCCCTGAGCATATATCAGGGCTTTTTATTTCAATTCTTAACGTTCATGTCGTTGTTTTAAATTTTCAACATGCTCACGATTTGTTTTCCAAGACTTCTCCAAAATTTCTTTTTCTATCCGTAGTTGAATACGTTTAAGCTTCATCGGTGGAATCACCTCATGCTGAAAGCCTTTAACAAACTCAATCCAAGCACTGCCTTTAAAAACATTCTTAGGTAAACTGGTTTTAAATTCACAATCTGGCATAAATACAATCACAGAATGCAGCAATTGAGGCTCGACAATATCGCTCAATACCGATTCCAATACTTTTATATGTTTATAATTTTGATAGACAGGGTTCTGAAACTTATAGCTTTTCTTATAAATCTTTTGTGTCCATACTTTTTGACGCTCTCCACCAAAAATCCAGCCTTTATAGTTTTTCGTTTCAATCACAAAAACGCCAAAAGGACTTAATAAAATATGATCAATTTGCGTTGTCCCTGCCGACTCATCAGGCAAAGTCACGTCATTCAATAAAATATAACGCTCATCTAAATACAGTTTTACATGCGTACTTACCGCAAACTCTCCCACCTTTCCCTTTAAAAAAGGTTTGAAAATTTTAATTAACCCCACACCTGCAACAAGCAGAATAAGCCACCAAAACTGCAGCACTAATGTTTTTAACATTTCCCCTACTCTATTTTTATATCGCTAAGTTCTGCACAAACTACTCAGCTTTTAAAAGTGATGATTCCAACTCTAATAAGATCGCCTTATTATCCAAACCACCAGCGAATCCCACCAACTTACCATTCGCACCCACCACCCGATGACACGGCGCAATAATCGAAATTGGGTTTTTGCCATTTGCTGCACCAACTGCACGTACAGCTTTAACATTACCTACCTGTTCTGCAATTTGCTTATAGCTACGGGTTTCACCAAATGGAATCTCTAGCAAAGCTTGCCAGACGCTTTGCTGAAATGCCGTACCTTCAAAATCAAGAGGGAGATCAAATTGCTGGCGCTGTCCTGCAAAATACTCTTGGAGTTGCTGCTTGGTCTTACACAAAATAGGATGATCATCTTGCTGTAGCAAAGTGGCCAAGCGTACACGTTTAGGATTTTCATTTTCCCACATGACCGCAACCAGTGCCTGATCATGTGCTACCAGTTTCAGCACACCCACAGGAGTATCCATTTCAGTAAAGAACAATTGCACGATCTACTCCTATTTGCATACCGTGGTTAAATCACAAACCAACAAGACCTTGCCTAACCCTAGCTTGAAGATACTTTCATTAGTACCAAACCTGAGATAATCAACACAGCAGCCAACATACGCATGGCACTGGCAGGCTCACCTAAAATAAAAATACCCACCAAAAAAGAACCCACTGCGCCGATACCTGTCCAAATGGTATAAGCCGTACCTAAAGGTAAAGTCCGCATGGCATAAGCCAACAGCACAAAACTTAAAATCATAAAGATCAGAGTGATGATACTAGGTATCAGCTTGCTAAAGCCATCGGATAGCTTCATCGAATATGCCCAGACGACTTCAAAAATACCCGCCAATATCAACATTATCCAGGCCATGACGCCCTCCTTCAAAATAATGAAATCAGGCCGTCCTGAAGATTTTTTCTTATTCAGTTTTTAGTTCTATCTTTGACTAAAACTCAATAAGGGAGGTCGTTCCCCCTGTGATGCTTTAAATCACGACCACTATTCAAGCGCTATTTTAAACTTAAAATTTTGCGTGCACCATTCAACACAAACATCGCCACAATTAAGCCAATGATCAGGTCTGGATAATTCGAGCCTGTCAGTAGCACCAAACCACCTGCAATAATCACCCCTAAATTGACAATCACATCATTGGCCGAAAAAATATAACTGGCCTGCATGTGCGTACCACCATCTTTATGCCCTGAAATCAGCCATAAACAGGTGACATTTGCCACCAATGCAGCAGCGCCAATGAGCATCATCAACATAGATTCTGGTTCGCTACCCAAGAAGAAACGACGCAGTACATCCACAATCACCACTGCAGCCAAAGCCAATTGCACCCAACCTGAAAGATGTGCAGCTTTAAGTTGCTTTTTAGCCGATTGCCCCACCACAAATAGTGCCAAGCCATAGACTGCAGCATCGGCAAACATATCTAAAGAATCGGCAATTAACCCTGTGGAAGACGCAATCAAACCTGCGATCAATTCCACCAAGAACATTACTGCATTGATACCAAGCAAGGCATATAAGACTTTTCTTTGTGCCCGACTGTCGGTTATAGGCAACTCCGTTTGTGTATTTGCCTCAGTCTGTTCAAGCACCGCACCTAAGCCCAATGTTTCCAACTTTTCGGTAATTTCTGCTACAGATCGAGTGTGGTGATACACCTTCAAATGACGTGCCGCCAAATCAAATGACAAAGCTGCAATATCATTGTGATCTGCCAAAGCAATGCGCACCATTTGTTCTTCTGCACCACAATCCATTTTAGGAATGTTGTAGGCACTGACCCATGGACTTAAAGGAATTTGATCTGCCGCAACCACATTTGCATTGGACTGAGCATTGCTGGTGTTGGCGCAACTCTTGTTACTGCAACACGAATCAGCAGTATTTTCAGCAGATGTAGCGCAATCACTCCCACAAGACTGATTTGACCCTGCAGATTGACTGGAGCAAGCAGATTTAACGGGTTGGTTATCCTGACCATCACAGCCAGACGTATTACTACATTGGTTTTTCAGGTTTTGATCTTGAGTCGACTGAGCGTCCTGAGTTGAAGATGACATACACCACACCCAAACATACAATAGGCTCAGTATAAACCAAGCCTATGCTTTTTGGAGTCACCTATTCATTCAAGAAAACAATACTCAACCCAATATCGTTGGTAAGTTTGTGAGTTGGTGAATAATTAAAACCTGAAACGCAAACCTGCAGCATATAACCAACCCTGTTCAGATGGCGTGGAAGTTTGCCAAGCCGTATGCTGATTGCCTTTATGATAGGCATACCCCACATCTACATAGGGCATAATGTTTTTATTCACCTCATAACGTAGCTCAAGTCCTGCTGCCACATGACTTAAACCCGTTTTTTGTGCATATCGAGTATCATCACTGATCTGCAGTTTCACATCTAAATATGGCTGTGCAATCCACTTTTGGGTAAGCAGCAAATCGCGAGTTGTTTCCAACTCCACTGCCGCATAGTGATCATGGCCAACATAGACATGAGCATCGGTTTCAAAGAAATAAGGCGCTAGACCATGCAAGCCCAGCACGACATCTAAGCTTTCTTCAGTATCAGTTTGCTGTACCAATTCAGCAGTCTGATTGCGATAACGCACACCTGCCTGCACATCCCAAAAGTCTGAAAGCATGCGGCTATATAACAGCTTGGCATCATATTCAGTCGGTTGTGATTCATGCTTAGTACGATGAATTTTCAAAAATAATTTATTTTCATCGGTTCCGATACGGGTTTGTAATTCAGACTGCAATGCACCCTCACCGGATTCATTGAGCTGCCATTGTGTATCAACCGTAGTTACGGCATAGATTTGCGCACCATGCTCTTGACGATGATCATGTGGTTGCGACTCTGGCAAGGAGATGACTGACTGATGCGACTGATGCGACTGATGCGACTGATGCGACTGATGCGACTGATGCGACTGATGCGACTGATGCGACTGATGCGATGCTGAATCAGATACAACTACAGTTGCAAGCATAGATGCACCTGAATGGGCAGCATGTGATGCGGTTTCAGCCATCACCCCACCACTCAAACTACACACTGAAACACCAAGTACAGATTTGGCAAAAAGATTAATGATGCGCATGTTGCTCTCCTTTTTGCTCAGTACTGTCCTTTCCTTCATTAGACGCAATTGGCGTGCTTGAACGCTGATCATCGCTGACGTGAGCCACAATTAACTTATTCATCATTCCTGCACTCATGTGATAAAGCAGATGACAATGTATAGCCCATTCCCCAAGTTCATCTGCGGTTAAAAGTGCCGTGACAGTTTTGCCAGGCGGCACAATTATCGTGTGCTTATTGGGTAAATCTTTCGCAGTTTGACCATTTTCCAGTTGCATAAACATGCCATGTAAATGCATTGGATGCGCCATCATGCTGTCATTAATAAACTTAATCCGAATCCGTTCGCCATATTGCACCTGTAACGGCTCCGCCTCACTAAACTTCTTACCATTGATGGTCCAAATATAACGCTCCATCGTACCGCCTAAACGAATCACCAATTCACTCGTCGGCTCGCGAGTATCTTTCTGCGGTTGCAGCGCTTGTAAATCTGCATATTGCAAGGCTTTATGGCCTACAGGTGTAGAGGCATTGGCCCAACCATATACCACAGTCGAATCATTTTTCTTTGAAGCTGTGTTGTGCTGAGAATGATCTATGTCTGATGTCACGGCATGGTTCTTTTTAGAGTGATCCATTTCTGACATCGCTGCATGATTCATTTTGGAGTGATCCATTTCTGACATCGCAGTGTGGTTCATTTTAGAGTGATCCATTTCCGACATTGCAGCATGGTTCATTTTGGAATGATCAACGTCTAAATGTTCTGAGCCATGCCCCATATCTTCCATCGTGAGTAAAGCACGTGGGCGTGATTGCGCTACATGCGGCATCTGCATAGTGGGTAGTAGTTCATTTTGTAAGCGACCCAAAGCAAAACCCGAACGATCAATCGATTCGGCTTCAATTGCATAATGTGCGGCTTTAGGCTCAACAACGACATCATAGGTTTCGGCGGTTCCAATACGAAACTCATCGACACTGACAGGTTTCACAGGCTGACCATCGGCACTGACTACCGTCATTTTTAGGTTTGGAATCCGAACATCATAAAAAGACATCGCCGACGCATTAATAAAACGCAGGCGGACTTTTTCATTTGGCTTAAACTTGCCCGTCCAGTTTTGTTCAGGCGTTTTACCATTCATCAAAAAGGTATAGCCCGTGACATCGGAAAGATCGGTTTTCAGCATCCGCATCTGGTTCCACATTTTACGGTCTGACCAAGTGGCTTTTAACCCATCACGCTGAGTTTGACGCAAAACATCAGCCAAAGTTTCACGCCGATTTTGATAGAACTCTGCAGAAATTTTTAAATCTTTCTGAATTTGATTACTAGATTTTTCATGGAAATCTGACAACATCACCACATAATCACGATCTGTTTGTTCATGTGCTGGTAAAGGCTGTTTGGCTTGAGGATGAATGAGCAATGCACCATATAAACCGTCTTGCTCCTGACCTTTGGAATGTGCGTGATACCAATAAGTACCACTTTGACGTACTTTAAATTGATAAACAAAATGCCCCTGCGGCTTAATTCCCCTAAAACCATTAAAAGCGGGTACGCCATCCATTAAGCCTGGCAGCAATAAACCATGCCAATGAATCGATGAGTCCTGATTTTTTAATTGATTATGAACATGAATTACTGCGTCATCGCCCTCTTCAAATTCAAGTAGAGGCGCAGGAAACTGACCATTGACGGTAATGCGCTTTACAGATTTACCTGTGATATTCACGGTTTGTTCTGCAATGGTAAGGTGGTATTCCTTAACTGCTGCAAAAACAGCATTGGAGCATAATGCGCAGGCACTTAAAAACAGTGCACGCTGATAAAATTTAGACATGACTTAATCCTTAAAAATAAAACGACAAACGTGTTTTGGGTTCAGGATTAAGCTTTGGGTGGGCGTAAAATTTGTTGCCAATGCCCCAGTAAATGCTGCGCCTGATAAGCAGGCAACAAGATATTGGCAGTTGTAAGTTCTGCAGGTTGCATCAGTTCAGGCAGTTGCACATTCAGCACAGTGCTTAGGCTTTGGCAATGCAATTGTGCACAATCCTGACAATTCATACTGGCAGCAGAAAAATCAGTAGCGCTGAGGCAATCTGGGTTGTTGGTATTCTTAGATGATAGATGTGCAGCAGATGTATCTAGCTGCGCCACAGCATGTGAACGACTATGCCGATCCTGTAAAAATGCATGTTGCATATCAACAGAATTTTTAGATGCAACAGAATGACAATCCGATAAAGAAGATAAAGGTGGATTGGCAGATGCGGCTGATACAGCAGATTGTGTTTCAGTAATTTGTGTATGGCTAGACATCATCCAGACATGGGTAGGTTTGACAGCAGCACTGACAATACTGCTCCACCCCATGACCCATGCCATGAGGACTACAAACCAAACTTGTTTGTACGCTGGAGCAAGCACTAAATTTATCCTTTTAAGTCGCAATACACAGTCTTGTATTCGCCTTGTTTAGGCATCACAGATGAACATTTTTGCCAAGTGCAACTTCTCTGCGAGTTGTTAAACACTATAATCTAAGCCCCAGTTATGCACAATCTTTTCCAATGGAGAAAATTGATTAAAACAGTCCGATTTAAAAACCTACTAAAACAATCAAGTTATATATTAAGCAACTTATTTTTATGATTCACTGAGTAAATACTCAATAAATTCAGTGTATTTAAAACAAACAAAAAGGATTTAATTGAATCCTTTTTATACTTATTTTGTATAAGTCATAAACAGTTGATGTACAAATGTTTATAAATTAATAGGCTTATCCATAGTGTTATCAACATAGATATCCATACGGTTATCTACAAAGTTATCCACAACTTAAAGCCTTGTGATTGTAGAAACTTATACTTCAACTGCGCCCACTTTTGCCAATTCAGCGCGCATTTCGTCAATCACAGTTTTATAGTCTGGCTTACCAAAAATTGCTGAGCCTGCAACAAACATATCTGCACCCGCTTCCGCAATCTCACGAATGTTGGCAGGGCCTACGCCACCATCAACTTCTAAGCGAATATCACGACCTGAAGCATCAATAATTTGACGTGCCTGACGCAGTTTTTCCAAAGTCATTGGAATGAATTTTTGCCCACCAAAACCTGGGTTCACACTCATTAATAATATTTGATCGACTTTATCTAACACATAGTCCAAATAATGTAATGGTGTCGCAGGGTTAAAGACTAAACCTGCTTTTGCTCCGCCCGATTTAATCAATTGCAATGAACGGTCAATATGCTCTGAAGCTTCAGGGTGGAACGTGATAATGTCCGCACCTGCTTCCAAGAAATCACCAATCATACGGTCTACAGGTTTCACCATTAAATGCACATCAATTGGTGCTGTAATGCCATAATTTTTCAGTGCCTTACACACACCTGCACCAAAAGTTAAGTTAGGTACATAGTGATTGTCCATGACATCAAAATGCACCACATCTGCACCCGCCTGCAGCACATTTTCAACCTCTTCACCCAAACGGGCGAAGTCTGCAGACAAAATAGAAGGAGCAATTAAATAAGGCTTAGACATGGGAGAACCTAGCTGAATATTGGGATTGTGGCGCATTATAGCAAAGACTGACTGGCTTGGTTAAACCCGTTGCGATTCAATGATTCTATATCCGCAACGCTCTGTTGCACCCTCCCGCTCGATTTTTTGAATGACTTTGTTATGGTAAATATCCTTCCACTTATTTTAGCAAGATGGCGGTTGCTACAGATCATGCATAGTTCAGCTCATATTCAAACAACACAGGCAAGTCGTATTGCCAAACGTCTACTTAACCACTGGAAACATAAATTTGAAGTTGCAGAAAGCAGCGATCAATTGCAAATTATGATGCCTACAGCAACCATTTCTCTGATTCCACAAGTGCAAGCATTGCTGGTACACATTCAACTACAAGATACCGAAGCCGATTTAACACGACTTGAACAGGTGGTGCTAGATCACTTAATTCGTATGGGACAAGAACCACTTACTGCTATTTGGCAACGTCATTAATTCATATATTTATGGCGTTGCATGCTGCATTTGTTCAAATTCTTTGACTGCCTGAATCCGTTTTTGCGTTGCAGGATGGCTTTGTAAAAAATCCAGTGGTGATTTCTTGGCTTGGCTGTCTTCGCCAGCATCTTGAGCCAAACGCTCCAAAAAATTTGCTAGATGAACAGTAGGAATACCCTGCTGCTGCATGGTTTTGAGTGCGTAGTGATCTGCATCAGACTCAAAGTTACGTGAATAATTCGCTCCCACCAATGCCACAGGTAAGGCCGAAATTAAATCTGTACCATCACCTGTAATGGCCAGCAAAATAATACTAAACCCTAAACTGGACAAGGCCTGCTGCAAGCTGTGTCGCTCGACCAAATGCCCTTGTTCATGTGCCAAAACTGCAACCACTTCCTGATCATTTTGTGCCAAAGCCACCAACTCATCGGTCAAAATAATAGTGTTGTTGGGAATGGCCAAGGCATTGGCACCCAAGCTTTCGCCTTGACGGAACAGTACTTTGGCAGGTGCATCGCCTGCAATGAGTTTTTGATAACTCCCAATAATTTGTTGCTGACGTGCTTGTGACAACTGACTCGGTTGTGTCATCTCTAAAATATAATGCTCGGCTTCATTGCCAATTTTCTGCAAGCTACTTGCAGGCAATTGATAGGCAACATATTTTGCAGCGCTAGGAATACCCCATTGAATCGTTGCAAAAACCATGAGCAATACAAATACCAGACTAAAGACAATCAGGCTTGGGGTACGTTCAAGTTTCCAAATGGAATGATGCACATCTTTATGCCGCAATTGAAACCATTCTGGCAAGGCTTGAGAAAACTCGATGCGGGCATCATCATTTAACTCAATCACAGGCTGGATTTTGCCTAATGCACCAACCAAGGTCATTGCAGCATAGTCATAGCGTCGTTGTTTTTGCAGTGCATCGCCATAACGTATAAGCACTGACTGGTCATCTATCGGAGAAATTTGCGCTGCCCATGGCTTAGATATCACACCATCATAAAACACGACATCCAACACCTGCGCAGCCATATTCTTCCCCATACTTAGAGCGATACATCAATATCAAAAATATCGCTGATTTCTTCTGCAAGCGCACTATGTTCAGCCTGCAGTTTGTTGATCATCGCATCTGGATCATTTTTTAAATGCAAACTTAAAGATTCCACCTGATAGCGATATAAACGAATCGCAGCCCAAGGCGTCATTAAGCCCAAACTCAGCACTTTAACAATCCAATTCGTGACCATAATCCATGCATAATGCCACTGCCCGCAATCGGTTTTAAATACGCTGCGGCTAATACTGGTATTGTTCCACGTGGTAATAAAAATTCGTGCCGACATCAGCGGCCAGACAAAAAATAAACCAAGTAAATAAATCGCTAAAAACAACCAAATCAATTGTGCAGGGTTGCTGCTCAATTGTCCTGCAAAGGCCAAAACTAGGCCAGCCCCCACTAAAATTCCAATAAACAGAAAAACGGGAATGTACATAGCGCGCATATAGGCAGGCCAGTCTGCATTCAATTTAAATTTGAGCTGACCTGCGTATAAGTGGTCTAGGCAATAGCGTTTATACATCCACACCACAACAGGAAAAAACAGTCCCAGAGTCAACAGGTTGATGACAATACATTTAAGAAATACCCAATAGGCTTCTTTATTGCTGCCCGAAAAATAAAAACGGGCATTGCCAAATTTACTATTTCGGGCATTAAAACGAATAGTGGCACGAATCAACCACGGCACTGCCAGATATAAAATGACCACCCCAATCAAGGTCGCTTTAACTGAATAATTGGAAATTACCGATATGGCCACATAAATACCAATTGCAATTAAGCGCCCCAATAAAATTTTATGTGGAATACCAGTGAAGTCAAAACGACGCTGCACAAACTCAGTATTGCCATAAAAATAGCGCAAACGACGGACTTTAGCCCAAGGTGCATAAAGTCCAAAGGTCACAATCATTAGCAAAATATTGACAATCCAGATGCCAAAATATTCTGAGGCTGTACCGTGAAATTGAAAATGATGGGTACGTCCCAACCATGGGTTTTCTTCAGGTGAGACACGCGGTTCAGGTGTAAAAAATGTAGAGGTTGTAGGCGGATGCTGCGCTGCATCCCAGTCTGAATTATGCATGTTTTGCCTTATTGTGTTTTATTTTGATGCCAGTGGCTTTACCCGTAAACCAATTCTATAAAATACAGTGATCTTTCCAAATGGTAAAAAAGCAAGTGCTGAACATTTTAATCAAAAGTCAGCAACTTGCCTAGAAAAGTTTAAAAAAATCAGCGTCTAAAATTAATTGCTATGCAGCGTCATCATCTTGCAATTGTACTGCATGGAATTGTAAATGCTCATCCATAAAACTTTGAATAAAATAATAACCATGATCATAGCCTGCATGTTCACGTAAACTTAGCGACTGCCCCACAGCAGCACAGGCTTGCTGAAATAATGCAGGATTGAGCTGACTATAAAATTGATCCTGAAGCCCTTGATCAATCAGAATATCTTTGAATAACGCACCTTTGGTTTGTACCAATGCAGTGGCATCATGCTGTAACCACACTTGCTGATCTGTACCTAAATAATTGGAAAATGCCTTTTCACCCCACGGACATTGACTTGGTGCGCAAATTGGCGCAAAGGCAGATACGGACTTAAATTTTTCAGGATATTTAAATGCAAGGGTCAGAGCACCATGACCGCCCATACTGTGGCCCATAATACCCACTTGCTGCGGATTCACTGGAAACTGCGCAAGCACTTGTTGATACAGCTCATCGGCCACAAAACTTTCCATTTGATAATGTGTTGCCCAAGGTGCCTGTGTTGCATTGATATAAAAACCTGCCCCCTGCCCAATATCCCAATGATCGCCTTGTGCGACAGCATCCCCACGTGGGGAAGTATCTGGACTAATCAGAATTAAACCCAGTTGTGCCGCCATGCGCTGTGCATGCGCTTTAATTGCAAAAGTTTCTTCCGTGCAGGTCAAGCCCGCCAAATAAAATACCGTAGGACAGGCCTGACCAGCCAAGGCTTGTGCAGGCAGAAAAATGCCAAAGCGAGTTTCACCCTGCAAGGCAGTAGAATGAAAACGATAAATCCGTTGTTCGCCCTCAAAACAGCGATTGTTCTGAATTACTTCCATCACTCTCTCCTACTGTACAGATACTTTTTATTTAATTTATTCGGCAGTGCGCACATTCATTTGCGTATCACTGTTTGCAGCCATACTGCTTTGTGGAAATAAACGCTGCTCTAATTGTGGCAACATTAATTCCATATTTTTACCCATAGACCACTGCGGTTCTGATGGGGCAAAACCTTGGGCCTGTTCCCATTTTGCCACAGTTACTTTGGCCTCACTAAAGGCATTGGCAAAGGAATTCTGCTCACGCATTGCTTGATCAAAAAACGCACGACCAAAATAAGTGTAGTCTGCTTCATTTGAGCAACCAAACGATTCACGATCTGCTGCCGAAGCGGTGATGACCAAGGTATTATCATCTTGCAAGGCCGACACAAAGCTACCCGAATAACAGGCAGAAATCACAATCACTCGCCAGCGAATACCTGATTTATCTAAAGTGTCTCGTAGCCATTTCGGATCGACCTGATTTAAATCGAGCGGTGCATTTTCAATTTCAAAGTGATCTTTTAAACCGTGTGAAGTCATATATAAAAACAGTACGTCACTTTCACGGTTCATACGCTGTCCAATACGGCGTAACGCCATTTCAATACTGGTTTGTGAGGCAATTGGGATTACATTACGGGTCATAGGGTTATTGATTAACACCATAGAACGCCCAAAAGTTCCAAAACGGGTATCAAACTGTTCACGAATACGTTCAATTTCAGACATAAAGACATCTTGATAACTCGCCCCTGCCACACCTAAAAAATACCAGTGCGATTGAGCAAATTCACCATATTGAATACTTTCTAAAGCCTTATTCAATACACGGCCTTGCGCATAAAAAGCTTCTTCGCTCAAACTAGGTGGAACTTCTTCTACTTTCCAAATGGGCTGACTTTTCACTGACATTTGCCAGACCACTAAAGTAAACAACGTTGCCAAAACAATCAGCGCACGCTCCCACCACGGCCAGTGCAATTCACGTGAAAACACCCATACGACGGCCAAGCTTTGCCATACAAACAGCACCATGAAAATAGTGGGCAAATAGTCATACAATACATACGGCAAGACATCCATCATACCCATGTATTGAATCAGACTTTGTAATAAAGCAACGTGGGTGTCTAGCACTAACCACAGCAACGCAGGGACCAAAAGTAGACGAGGATTATTGACCCGTTGGGACAAAATAATTCCAACAATTAAGGCGATAAACGGCCACAGGGCATAGCTGACCAAACCCTGCGGGTTAAATTCACCAACTTCACCTGCCACTAACCAGCTAAATAAGGTATTGGCAAGACCACCTAGAATCCCCCAAAAAATCAGTTGGGGAATAGATGGACGAATAATTTGTAAGGAGCGTCGCGAACCCAAAAATAACCAAACGCCCGCAGCTTGGTTGCTTTTAAAATCGTGCCAAAAGTTAATGGAGGGTTTGAAGTCAATCATAGGATTCTGTTAATCGCAGCTCGCGTTTTCACACTCCAAGTTTATGCTTGTCGTCGTAATTATCAATTGTCATTTTTAACTATATAACAAATCTTTGCACATTATAGAAGCATTGAGCCGCTTGCCCCTGCTTTAGTGGTAGAAATCTACCCATTGTTCAAATTTGGCTGAAAATAAGCATCGAAGCGACAGGCATCCCCTTGCCATTGATGGGTCGTTGATCGGCCCGCTAAAAACACCGCCAAACGTGGGCGTTTTACCACCACTCGTTTTGCAACTTGCTGTGCCAAACCCAGTAAATGATCGCCTAAATCCATTTCACCATGTTCAGGTAACAACAAATGCAATAACTGCATTTGTTTTTTCACCTGCGCCTGCTTTTTCTGGGCTTGCTGATGCTGATCACGCTGTGGAAACATTGGGTCTAAATACACCACATCAACTATTTTGCCTTGTGCAGCACAGTCCCGCAAATAATCGGCTGAGTCTGCAAAAACCAGATCAATTCGCGCCACCACGGGAGCCAAAAATGGATCCCCCTGTGCTTGGCGTTTAGCATCTTCTAATAAAGTAAATAAAATAGGATGGCGTTCCAGCAAAGTGACCTGCGCACCCAAATGTGCCATGAGCAAACTGTCGTGTCCAAGTCCTGCCGTTGCATCAATCAGACTCGGTTTTTCTGACAAATTACAGGCACGTGCAATCATTTCAGATTTTAAAGATGCACGCTTTAAACGCCCTGATTCTGCTTTCCAGTCGGGCTGCATTTTCATGCCATTGGCGCACAACCATAAGCCGTCTGCGTCTACACATAAAGCAAGCTCAGGATGCAAACGTAAAAAACGGGCATTCAGTTTGTCTACCACTTCTAGACAAACCTGTACCCCTCTAGACAAAAGCACAGCAGAATAATGCTGTGCTTGAGCTTGCCATTCGGCTTCGGTATATAAGCGAAGCCCGCTTACCATAGTTTCCAGCCTGTAAATGCGAACAATAAAATTACCAGACCTGAAGCAATACGGTACCAAGCAAAAATCATAAAATCTCGCTTAGCCACATACGCCACCAAGGCACGGATTAGCAATAGTGCCGATACAAAAGATACGATGATCCCGAAACTGAGCACCGTCCAATCTTCTGTGGTTTGGAATACATCATAGCTTTGGTACAAGTCGAGTAAGCCTGCGCCAATAATGACAGGAATACCCAAAAAGAAAGAAAATTCAGTGGCGGCTTTACGCGAAACACCCAAGAACATTGCACCAATAATGGTTGCTCCTGAACGTGATGTACCTGGAATAAGCGATAACACCTGAATCAGACCAATCCAGATAGCATCTCTATAAGTTAGGTCTTCAACTTCATGCGCACGTACTTGTGGTGGATGTTTCTCAATCCACATAATGATAAAACCACCAATAATCAGACCAATGGCTACGGCAACATCATTAAACAATAATTCTTTTACAGTTTGCCCAAAAGTCAGTCCAATCAGAATAATTGGAATAGACGCCATAATCAGACCAAAGCCCAGACGACGACCTTTTTCTTCGCCTGTAAACATTCCTGTCGCTGCGCCCCAAAGACGTGTCCAGTACTCATAAATGACTGCAGCAATTGCCCCCATTTGAATGGCAATCACAAACACATCACTTTTTTCCTTGGTCCAGAAGTCCATCAGTTCAGCCGCAAGAATCAAATGCCCCGTGCTGGAAATGGGTAAAAATTCGGTAATCCCCTCTACAATACCCATAATTGCCGCTTTGAGCAGCAGTAAAAGATCCATAAATAACCCTAATTATGCTTTGCCTTGTTCTGGAATTTTTTTCCAAGCATTGTCACGTAAATATACAGGCAGTGCTTGTTCTGCGCTCACCCATTGCTGTTGCTGCGCATAGACGCGTGCAATAGTAGCAATATCTTGCGCGGTTGCACTTAAGCCTTTGTATTGTATTTGTTCTTGATCAATTAAACCCGCACCCGAACCCACTAAAGTAAAGCGTACCGCTTTAGCAGCATCGCTATAATTCAGCAATTGTTCCTGATCAACCGCCTGCATAATGCCCTGTTCATTCAACTGAAAACTAGCAATATAGACTTCATTCATTCGTGCATCGAGCACCGCAGTTACTGCATTTAAACCTTCAAGACGATAAGCCGCCTGTGCCAGTGCCTGCAAGGTCGATACAGGAATCACAGGTACATCATGCGACCATGCCAATGCCTGAGTCACTGCCGCATTAATACGCACACCGCTAAATGAACCCGGACCTCGGCTAAATGCAATTGCGGTCAGGTCTGCCGTACTGATTTGTGTTTGGGCAAAACCCTGCTCAATCATGGGTAAAATCGTTTGCGTTTGTGCTTTTGCTCGCGCATCCAACTGAAAAAAAAGTTCCTGCGTTTCATCTACTATAGAAACGGAACACTGCTCATTGGCAGTTTCCAATGCCAGCAATTTCATGCACAACCTTCTAAGGAATAAATTTCAAAAAGTGGCGTTATGATACTCCACTCCAGAAATTCGCGCGAGGATTTAACGCAATCTGCGCATTGAATCCTCTCTAAAAATACATCTAACCCAATATGTAAAGTGCTCAAAGCACAACGCCCAAGCAGAAGCTTGGGCGTTGTTGTGAATCTAGCAGATGGCTTATTTTTTGGTTGGGTCGTTATTGCCAAATAACGGCCCCATACCGCCACCACTGAATTGTTTTTGCAAACCACCCAATGAGCGCATCATTTTTGCCATGCCTGATGGATTGGCAAACTTTTTCATCATTTTTGCCATTTGTGCATGTTGCTTGATGAGTTTATTCACTTCTGCCACCTCCATACCACAACCCGCAGCAATACGTTTTTTACGGCTTGGGTTCATGAGGTCTGGGTTACGGCGTTCTTTAATGGTCATCGACTGGATAATCGCTTCCATTTTCTTAACTTGCTTTTCAGGATTCGCCTGAGCAATGGCATCTTGAATACCTGAGTTACTCATGCCAGGCAACTTGTCCAAGAAGCCCATCATGCCACCCATTTTATTCATTTGCTCAAACTGCATTAACATGTCTTCAAAGTTGAAGCTGCCGCCTTTTTGCAGTTTTTTCGCCATTTTTTCGGCTTTTTCTTTGTCGATTTTACGTTCAACTTCTTCGACTAAAGACAGCACGTCACCCATGCCCAAAATACGTTGTGCAACACGTTCTGGGTGGAATGGCTCTAGGGCATCAAGTTTTTCACCCATCCCCAAGAATTTAATTGGCTTACCTGTAATAGCACGTACTGAAAGTGCCGCACCACCACGCGCATCACCATCCGTTTTGGTCAAGATCACGCCCGTTAATGGCAAGGCATCATTAAAGGCTTTGGCTGTATTTGCCGCATCCTGACCTGTCATGGCATCGACCACGAACAAGGTTTCAGTCGGTTTAATAGCTGAGTGTAATGCTTTAATTTCGTCCATCATGTCATCATCGACATGCAAACGACCTGCGGTATCGACAATTAAAACATCAGCAAACTGAATTTTTGCCTGTTCGATAGCACGGTTGGCAATATCTACAGGGTTTTCATTGGCATTCGAGTCAAAGAAAATTGCACCAACTTCACCAGCAACTGTTTGTAGCTGTTTAATCGCTGCAGGACGGTAAACGTCGGCAGACACCATGGCGACTTTTTTCTTTTGACGTTCTTGTAAAAAACGTGCCAATTTTGCAGCTGTGGTGGTTTTACCCGCACCCTGCAAACCTGCCAACAACACTACAACTGGTGGCTTGGCAGCTAGGTCAAGGCTTTCATTGGCCTCGCCCATCATTTTTGTGAGTTCGTCATAGACAATTTTGACGAACGCCTGACCAGGGGATAACTGAGTCATCACTTCCTGACCCAATGCCTCTTCCTTAACTTTCGCGATGAATTCACGAGTTACAGGTAACGCCACATCGGCTTCAAGAAGTGCCATACGTACTTCACGTAACGTATCTTTAATATTGTCTTCGGTTAGCTGCCCTGAGCCAGTAACATTTCTTAAACTCTGCGTGAGTCGTTCTGTTAAGGTATCAAACATTGCAAATTCCGCTTAAAATAGCCATTAGCAAAAAAATGTTTCTTTAAAATAGAAAATTTATGCACAAGATGCTATAGGATACTGTAGTTCTCATCGAATTTATATAAATGAATATTCATCATCCTGAAAAAGGTTTGACATGATCAGTCTCCCCTTGGTTTATACGATTTTAGCATTAATCGCTTATACCAGCTCTTTTTGGTATTTATTTTCTCATTTAATGTCTAAACGTGCGCCAAATCACTGGTTTATTCGTTCTCTGCTCAGTTTGGGCTTAGTGCTGCATGCTGCGGTGTTATATAACGATATGCTGACGCCAATGGGTGTCAATTACAACGTGTTTAATCTGATGTCATTTACTTCAGGTCTGATGTTATTGCTGAGCTTATTGTTCAGTAGTTACCGTCCTGTGATTGCACTGAATTTGATTGGTATTCCTGTGGCTGCTGCGGGTTTAATTGCAGGCTTTTCATTCAGTCAGCATAATTTATTTATTAGCAAAAATTCGATTGGCTTAGACATTCATATTATTTTGTCGCTAGCGGCCTATGCTGTATTGCTCATGGCGACCATTCATGCGGTGTTAATGTGGTTTCAGAACCGCGAACTGAAAAATAAACAAAAGCGTCGAGTTTGGGTCAATTTACTGCCCTCTTTGCAAGATATGGAATCTTTGCTGTTTGATATGCTAATCGCAGGTTTTGCCCTACTGACTGTCGCATTAGGCTTTGGCTTCTTTACAGTAGAACATTTCTTTGCACAGCATTTAGCGCATAAAACGGCGTTTAGTATTATTTCGTGGTTTGTCTATGGTGCATTACTACTTGGACGCTACAAGTTTGGTTGGCGTGGTCAAAAAGCGATTCGCTTTACCATTATTGGTTTCTTTTTATTGGCGCTCGGTTTTATTGGTTCTAAGTTTGTGTTGGAAATGATTTTGGGGAAGTGAGTTGATTACACTTTTACAATGATCAGAGCGAACGAGTTAATCTATTTATGCCGAGAGCAGATAGAGAACAGAAATATTAAAGTCCTTGTGAAGACCACATCAATTCCAAGCCATTGCCTAGACATCCTCCATAAAAAAACGTATAACTCCACTTTTGTTTGAGCTGGTAGCATCCTGTGAAACTAATTCTTGCACCCATGGAAGGCTTAACCGACCCCATCATGCGTGATGTACTCACGTCTGTAGGCAGTTTTGACTGGTGTGTGACAGAGTTTATTCGGGTCACAGATAGTATTTTACCAGACCATATCTATCATACTTATTGCCCAGAACTACTCACCAACGGTAAAACTGCCGCAGGCACGCCTGTACATGTGCAATTTTTGGGAAATAACCCTGATATGTTGGCGGCCAATGCAGCTAAAGTTGCGGCGATGGGTGCACCTGCGATTGATATGAACTTTGGCTGTCCTGCTAAAACGGTCAATCGTCATCGGGGTGGTTCAGTCTTACTCGATGAACCCGAAGTGGTTTATGAGCTGGTCAAAGCCGTGCGTGATGCTGTGCCTGCCCACATACCTGTTTCCGCCAAAATGCGTTTAGGTTATATGGATCGGAACTTCATGCTGGAAAATGCACATGCCATTGAAGATGCAGGCGCAGCATGGGTCACGGTGCATGCGCGTACCAAAGCCGATGGCTATACACCGCCTGCCTTTTGGGATCAACTGCGCCCTATTCGTGAAGCATTGAAGATAAATGTCATTGCCAATGGCGAAATTTGGAATAATGCCGATGCCAAACAATGCCAGTTAGAATCGGGCTGTGAAGATTTAATGATTGGTCGTGGTGCGGTCACCACCCCAGATTTGACCCAATGTATTCGTCAAAACTCAGACCTACCTTTGCTGAGTTGGCAAGATTTGCTACAACTACAAATTCGCTTTATTCATGGCCCTGCCAAAACTGAAATTGGAATGCTAGGCCGTTATAAACAATGGCTTGGCATGATGTCAAAACATTATCCAGAAGCTAAAGCATTATGGGATGACATTAAGCGACTGAAAAAGTTAGATGAAATTATGGAAAAGTTAGTCGCTCGAGCGCAAGTGAATTAAGCACTTGCACCGATTGAATGAGTCATTAATATTTTTACTTTAGTTTTTAATCGGCAGATGCATATTCAATTTGGCTAACAAAATTGGGCATGTCCCACGCACTGCCCGCAAAGCCTTTACATTGCCCTGCATCGAACTGATAGCTTTTCACAAACTGCTGACCATTCCACGCCCATTCAATTTGACTAAAACAATCTCCAATACCACGACCTTTTTGATATGCAAAAACCTGCCCATTGCTAAATTCTGAAGCTGAATCCGTCACAAACTGATGGATATGTTGCAGCTTTTTGTCCATAACCCAATAAGCCACACCCATATTATATGCACCACGCCAACAATCTGCTTCCACCAAAGTACGCTGCTGATTAAGCGAGTAGAGTCGAATATGCTGATCTTCCTCAGGTTCAAACAACATATAACAATTATCACGGTCTGCTGACTGACGTAATATCGGATACAGTTTGTCTGCACTTGCCGCAGTAAGCACTTGTGCTTTGGCTGTTCTATATTTTGGCTGCATCCGAATACTAATTTTCGGAATAGGCTGCGCAACTAACACTTTTGAAGATGACTGCTTACCCTTTGCAAGTACGGCAGATGTTGTCCCCACCCGCTTTTGGAAGCTATCCATTTTTAACAATATCGCACTTAAGCCTGCATCAGACAATTGCCAGCGTTGCTTAGCTTGCCTTAATTCAATAACGGTATACTGACGTGCCTGCACCAACAGCTTTTGCACACTGGCAGCAGACAAGTTAGCAATATTTTCATTAAAGCGTAACTGTTGCAAAGCCCGTCCATTTAAAAATAGTGTCGCTTGAGGAACATCATTTTGAATTTGTATTTGACCTTGTATGACCTGATTTTGACCTGCTTTACGCGTTAGCAATACGCTAATCGGTTGCTCAAAATTGTCATCAGTTTGGTAACCCGCAGCACGGCAGGTGCCTGTATTATCACAAGCCAACTCCCAGTCTTGATGCTGAAAATATAAGCCTTCAATCGGTGCAGTTTTAGATGTCGCTGTTGTACTTGCTACTGGTGCTGCAATCAACAAAGGGCTAAACAATGCTCCACTGAGTAACAACCCCGCACTCAAACCACCTGATAATTTTTTCATCTTATTCTTCCTGCTTGCTCTTGTTTCACCAAATGACCTTCAACACATCGAGAGGAAAGTTCAAAAAGTCCATACCTCGTACTCACCTACTCGCGTACATCTAAACGAATCGCAACAACTTTCCAGCGCCAGTTGCGTGGTTGCAGCTCAAATTCGGTAAGTCCTGCATATTGGGTGGGTACTTTAACCACGAATCGGTTCCAACGATGAAAACCACTGCGAATATCTAGACTCGGTTTAAAAGCCTCGGCAAGTTCAACTTGTTGTGCATGCGCACGTGGAAAAATACTAAATCCTGTTTTCCGATGCTCCACAGTCCATTGCTCTGCGGAGGTTTGCGGCAATCGTAAGGATAAATCTGGTAAACGAATGGATTCCTGCCATGCTTTGCCCTGCATCAATAAAGCAATACTTTCTGGCGTCAGTAAAACATCTAGCATTTTATCGCTCAGCTGATCAGTCAATAGCTGCCCCAAAACATTTGGTGCTGAAGAGGATGCCTCAAAACCCATTAACTGCTGTAAACGCTGCTGCACTTGTGGTTTTAAACTGGCTTTGACTTGCGGATAATCTATATAGCTTGAAAGTTGGTCTGCTTGATGTTGCTCCACAGCCTGATTGATTTGATACAGGCTCCAATATGGCCCTGCGCACCATACCGCCACCACCGCTATAAGTACCAAGAATATCCGCATCGCCAATTTTTTCATTAATCTTCTTCTCTATCCAAAAATGCTCAAAGTACTTCACTCAATACTGTCAATTGGGGAACTATCCATGACATCCACACCAAAATAAAAAAGCATGCCGCAGCATGCTTTTTATATAAGGCTTAAAATTAAGGATAACCTTAAGGTTAAGCACTTACTGTTAAATCTTTAATGGTACTGCTGCTACCATTTGTTTTAACCGATTCAATGCCTTTTTCACGTGATTGCTCAGTTGTATAGAGCTGGCTTGTACCAATCACCTGATGATTGGCGGCTTTTAAATTAAAATACGGCTTATCGTTTTTAGAAGTCAGACGGTCATAACGGCCATCTTCCTGACTGTTTTTTTGTACCGAAGCGATACCATTTAAAGCCGAAGCTTTAGCTTTATAGTACTCACTGGTTAAAATTATTTCGCCATTCCCCGCTTTAAGTACAAAACGATATTGTGCATTGCTTGCTTGTGAAACTTCGAACCATCCTGACATAGTTTCCCCCAACTGTTTTTGTGAGTGGTGTTGTTAAGTAATGACTACGTTAAACCTGATTAAAACTTGTTCTTTTCATCTAAAATATAAAGGACTTAGGCCAAATAAAAAAGTAGTATTTTTGTACAAACATTAAAAGAGATGCTGTGTCATTTTTATTGTCACATATCACAAAACTTAATGATCTTTTTCTTTATGCACTGCATAAAAAAAGCGCAGGCGACTTCTACAAAGTTGCCTGCGCTTGGTATTTCTAATACGGATTATGCTTTTTTCACATACTCAGATTTTAATTTCATCGCGCCCATACCATCAATTTTACAATCAATGTCGTGACCATCGGCAGCGTCTGGAATTAAACGAATATTTTTCACTTTTGTTCCTACTTTTACAGCAGCAGAAGAACCTTTAATTTTAAGGTCTTTAATCACGGTTACCGTGTCGCCATCTGATAACACATTACCATTTGCATCTTTAATTACTGCAGCCGCTTCTTCAGTTACATCACCTTCTTTCCACTCATGTGAGCATTCTGGGCAAATGAGCAAGTCACCATCTTCATAAGTATATTCTGACTGGCATTTTGGGCAATTTGGCAAAGACATAAAAAACCTCAAAAATTTCATTATAACATTTTTCACTGATTATTCATAAACTTAAAAACCTTATAAAGCATAAGGATAATGGTTGAATAATCCGATGGATTTTTACTCTAACGATGTTAAAGATTGCTCCAAAACACGCTTTAACACCACCACATGATTATGCTGTTCATCTTTTGCAGCGGTAATTAAGGTCACTTTTTGCTGCTGTGCCAGTTGAAGCAGTTCCTGTAAGGTCGCTTCCTGCTGAGTCAGTTCGAGCCGATAACGCTGTTGAAATTCATCCCAGTTTTGTTCAGGGTTTTGGTGATACCACTTGCGTAATTCAGTTGAGGGCGTAATTTCTTTAGGCCACCAATCAATTTGAGCACGCGCTTTAGTCACACCACGTGGCCACAAACGATCGACTAAAACCCGTGTACCATCTGTAGGTACAGCATCCAGATAGGCTCGCTTAATTGCAATATCCATATTGCCTCTTTCTGCTCTACAATACGCTGCAAGGCTTGATACTAAAAACCAATCCTTATGCGTCATGCAGAATTAAAAAAGCATGTGATCAACACATGCTTTTGGAAAATCAAATTTATTCTTCGTCTTCGTACTCATCTTCATCATCGTAGACGTAGGCCATACAGCCCCAACCGTCATATTCACCGCCATGCTCTTCGGCAATTTTAGTGAACCATTGTTCTAAATCTACAATGTCTGAATACTCTGGTTCCATATACACATAAATGGTGATAATCCATTCAACCGCATCAGATTCTTCATCTTGAAATAATGAAATTTTTTGCTCTTCTGCCAACAAATACAACGCACATTTTTCGGCTTGTTCTTGTGTGGTAAAAGCAATGGAGTACTCAATTTCATGTGGCTCTGTCAGGTCATCCCCATCTTCATGCATTTGCCAAAGTACATTGCCGTTATCATCATCTGGGAATTGTTCATAGTCACGTGTCATGCGAATATCCTTGTTATCTTTTTAGCCAATATATATCTGGCAAGTGACAAAATAGTGAATTCAACATAGCACAATTTTGCCGTACTTGATCAAGTTTTCTGTATTTTGCCGCTGACTTTAGTCGGACAGCCCTACAGAGTCTGCACCTTATAGATACAACTTATCCTTAAGCATTCACTGCCAGTTTTACTGGCTGTGTGGTGTCAGTGCCCTGTTGCTTAAGGCCAATCACTAAAGATGCAAATTTTAACTCTTCAAGACGAAGTGCCAAGTAAGATTCTAAAATTTTGCTATGTCCAAAAGATGCCGCGTAGTGATTAAGCAAGGTGAAATCATCCTGCAACGCTTGTAGAGATTCCCCTAAATTGTGTTGGTTCAACTGGGCTAAATATAAGTCTGCTCTGCTGTTAAATGCGTGACTAAGTAATGTTACCGCAGAAAGACGACGCTGCTCATCTACAAATGCACAATAAGCCATTTCATTATTTTGAATCGCTTGCATAATTTTTTGACGTACCTGTACTAAATGCTGTGCTGCATCAGACTGGCTATAGTCTTCAATTAAATGATCGAGTAACTGCTGTGCTGGCAATTGAAACGCGGGGGTATTCTCTTCAATTTTATGATAAAGCGCGGCAGTCACCTGCTCTAGCTTTTGATGTTCTTCTGCTAAATGATAAAAAGCACCTAATTGTTCTTGAGCTGCTTTTAGGGTTTTAGCTTTGGCTTTTTGTTCGTGTTCGACTAAAAAATTACTGACTTTTTCAATTTTTTGTTTGCATTGATCACGCATGTTTTCTGCTTCAGACTTGACCATTTCTACAAACATTTCAACTTGTTGGCGACGCTCCTGCACATATTGTTCAACATCTAAAATATCTTGATAATGCTGCAAACTTTCCACACGGTTTTTCAAACTCCCTACTTCTACCCGAAGCAGCGTGAGCTGATGTTCTAACTCGTTACTTTCCAGCTCATCAGTTGCCAAATTGGTACGGGTACGGTCTAAATTAGTTTGTAATGATTGAATACCTGCTGATAATTCACGGCTGCGTAATGTTTGCCAAAAAACAATCACCACAAGAACTACAATTATTGCGCCCAATATATACAACATAACTTTGCCTCCCACCCCATCGGCCTGCCCCGTTCAAGTGATGCGTTTTTCACGCAAAAATCACTTCAACCTCAAGTTGCAGCCCCAAACACTCAACACAAAAATTTTAAAATAACCAATCAGCCTCCTTTTTGTGCAAGGAAAATGAAAATCTACGGTTATAGCGTTAAATTAACTAGTTCTTGGGATGAAGGCTATCCCAAATTTTGAGTATTTTCACAATAATTTGAAAAAAATGTGACTGTTAGAAAGAAAGTGATTAAAAAGGAAGCTGTGCCCGAATTTCTACAGCTTCATGACTCAACGGCTGAGTAAACGCCAAATAGCTGGCATGCAACGCCATTCGTTTTAAAGGACTTTGTTGCGGCTGAGGATGATATAACTTATCGCCTGTGATTGGGTGACCAATATATTGCATGTGTACCCGCAACTGATGCGAACGCCCTGTAATTGGCGTCAGCAATACACGGGTAATATCTTCATCGGCCCGATATTCCAAAGCCTGATACAGCGTTTGTGCAGGCTTGCCTAAATCGAAATGCACAATTTGCCGTGGGCGGTTTTCCCAGTCGGTAATTAACGGCACATCGACACTGCCTTGCCCCTCAAGCTGCCCCTGAATTAAAGCTATATAGTTTTTTTTGACCGTTCGGGCCTGAAACATTTTACTTAATGCAACTTCTGCATCACGGTGCTTGGCGAACATTAAAATACCGGATGTCGCCATATCTAAACGATGGGCAATTTTTGCACTGGGATGTTGAGCTAAAACCCTTAAATAGGCACTGTCCTGATGTTCAGGCAAACGTCCCGGCACAGACAACAAACCTGCGGGCTTATCAATCACCAGCAAATCATCATCTTCATAGACAATTTCTAAAGGTTCTTGTGGTGGTGCATAAATAAAGTTGTCGTTTAAAGCCATGAACATACAGCATAAAAAGCGGTGCGGGCAAAATATCAAGCACAGCCCAAGCTGTCAATTCAGTCGGGCAATGTGCTTGCTTAGCTAAAACGATTAATGATGTCTGTTTCCTGATTGAGTGAGTTTGTACATTAATCTGCCAAATAATATTCTACGGTAGACACCACACGTACTTTTTTCAAATAAGGGGTGTTGCTGTCACGCTCTTCAATGCTAAATACGCCCTGATTGGCCGATTTGATTTTCCCCAAACGGCTGTCAGAATCTGCGGCAAATTTCTCTGCAACACTGCGGGCATTTTGGGTAGCTTGCTCGATCATGGCAGGTTTAATGTCATTCAACTGCGTATATAAATATTCAGTACGTTGCCCATAATCCTCACCACCAAAGGCAATACCATTCTTGCCTAAATCGACCAGACGGCTTTGTGCACTGCGGACTTTATCTATACTTTTGGTATAGACCGTAATGGTTTGATGCGCGGTATAACGCAAGGCAACATTACCATCTCCACCATATTGCTGGGCGTATTTATCGGTAATCACGGGTGCGGCAATGGTAATTTCTTCCGCAGCAAAACCTTCATTTTTTAAAAAGTTTTGAATTTGTGCAGTCTGGCCTTGCATGGTGTCATACAAAGCAGCCAAATCTTGACTGGCTGCGCTAAAACGAATGGGCCACACGGCCACATTGGCTTTGACTTCACGCTCAGACAAGCCTTTGACCGAAACCACACGCTCATATTGCTTAATTTTCAGTGCACTGTTGCCCAAAATCCAACCTGCCAGCACCATTCCCAAACAAATCAGCCCACCTAAAATCAGTGCGGGTTTTAATTGATTCATGTTTGTAAACTCCTTGAATTGTGGTCTTTCAGCCTTGCTGTGACTACATCTTATATTTTAAAGGTGCTTTAAAATGCGGTATTTCTGTTGTGGTATTTAAGGTCGCATCATATACAGCGCAATGAGCGGAGCAATATTGAACAGCAATACCCCTATTTTATAAACTGCCATACCACCATAATGAATCGCATCAAAACTTGAATCGGTGAGTTTGAACCATTTGCCATGTAACTGTCGAAGCCAGTTATGTGCAAATATCAACACCACAAACCACAGCATTAAAATAGCGTAATTAATCAGTGCGCAAGTCAGTAAAAATCGACACCAAAAATCGTAATCAACACTCATATCACACCTGTTTAGATGCAGATTACAAGCTCAATTTAGCAGATTTAGATAAGTGACTTGATGGGAGTTTTGTAGCGAATGTTTACAAGAGATTTAAATTTAAACTGATATTTTATTTAGATTTTTATAATTTTATGGCTGTTATTTTAAGTTGTTATTTGTTTTGAAAATTCTTGAGGGTGTTAGGGAAAACAACTGTGGTTTACTTCAACTATCATGCTGGATAAGCCATGATCTTATAGCCTATAAACTTTTAATCTATAGCGTCCTAAGCCGAATCGAGACCTTTTGGGTAAGTACTACACGCGCGTTGTACGCAACTGGCAGCAATCTACTCTTTTCGATCCCCATCACACCCTTGAGATATATAGTAGTGATTTGAGCATGGGATTGTTTCCCCAAAATGATTTAATTTTTATATTTTTTTTGAATTTTTTATTACATTTTTAACAATATTTTAAAATATTTCCCAAATAGGCAATTTTTATGCGCTTAAACCATCAAATAAAGCAGAAATATTGAATTTATTACCACATATTTTATGAAATGGTTTCAAACTGCTCCTGAAAGACTTATATCGAAGATTCTGCGACTTTCTTTTTGCCACGAATCCATCGAATAGCCCAAATTAAAGCAATGACCACCACAAACACCACTAACACAGGCACAATTAAAGACAATACCGAAAGTACTGCTGCACCAATCCACTCTCCTGTAGAAACGATAGGATTCGCAACTCCACCTGTAGTTGCAGTCGATACCCCACGTACCGCAACCGTGCTCATTTGCACTACACCCGCTGTACCTCCACCCACAATAATTGCCGAAGCCCAACTGGCAAATTGCGACATTTCGCCACTGCTTACTGCCATAGTGGTGAGTGTTCCTGCAATCATGGCAGCAGGTGTGGCAACGGTGTCGAGCATATTATCGACCCACGGCACATAATATGCGGCTATTTCACTGACTGTTGCTACAGCCAAAGCTAGACAAACAGCAGGCATTGCCAGCCATTCAAAACCTTTTACAGGTTCAAACCACCCCATCAGTGCTGCAACACTCATAACCAATAATGGTACGAAAACCCGAAAGCCACTGGCAGCACTCAGACCAATGCCAACACATAAACCGAGTATTGTTTCCATGCTGTACCTCATTGTTTGTGGTTTCTATGGCTAAAATAGCAAAAAGCCCCATCGGGTGATAGGGCTTTAGATTAAAAACAGGATCAGCTGTTTTTGTCGTGTAGCTTAGGCAACCTTGTTGTTATATTGGGTGCCATGGCATTTGGTACACGGTGGTAGACGGTCTGTACCAATTTCTAAGTAAACGCGATGCCCGCATTGGACACAAAAATAGAAGCCTGTTCCTGGTTTATCACCTGCAGTTACCATCTTTGTTCTCCGTGTGGTTTAGAAATGGTCAATCCAGTATATCTATTCTGTGATGATTGTCTATTGTCCATTTTGACAGGTGATGATGGCAATTGGGCTAAGCATGATTTAGGCAGAAAATTAAGTCAGGTTTACAAGGAGTTTGCCTATGTAACCTAAGACAATCCCCATCTCAATAAAAAAAAGACCCTATCATTTGGATAAGGTCTTTTTGTAAAAATAATTAACTAGATCATTTTAGATCAAAGCATCAAGCCACATTCCCTTCCAAGAAGTCCTGTGCAAAACGTTGCAATACACCGCCCGCTTCATATACAGACACTTCTTCTTCGGTATCTAAACGGCAAGTCACAGGCACTTCAATCATTTGATTTTTGCCGTCTGCAGTTGAACGCTCAATCACCAAAGTTAAGTCTGAACGTGGCGCAATATTACCCATCACGCTATAGAGTTCTGTACCATCCAAACCTAAAGTTTTACGGTTTACACCCGCTTTAAACTCAAGTGGCAATACGCCCATGCCCACCAAGTTGGTACGGTGAATACGCTCAAAACCTTCAGCGACAATCGCTTCCACACCAGCAAGACGCACACCTTTTGCAGCCCAGTCACGGCTAGAACCCTGACCATAGTCAGCACCCGCAATAATAATTAACGGCTGTTTACGGTTCATATAGGTTTCAATCGCTTCCCACATACGCATTACTTCGCCTTCTGGCTCAACACGCGCTTTAGAACCTTGCTTAATTGTGCCGTCTGAACGTACCACCATTTCATTAAACAATTTTGGATTCGCCAAAGTTGCACGTTGTGCCGTCAGGTGATCACCACGGTGCGTTGCATAAGAGTTGAAATCTTCTTCTGGCAAGCCCATTTTTGCCAAGTACTCACCTGCTGCCGAATCTAAAATAATCGCATTCGATGGAGATAAATGGTCTGTGGTGATGTTATCGCCCAAAATTGCCAAAGGACGCATATTGGCTAAAGTACGTGGTGCCGCTAATGCACCTTCCCAATACGGCGGACGACGGATATAAGTACTTTGTGGACGCCAGTCATATAGCGGACTTTCAGATTTTTCTGACTCACCCAAATCAAACATTGGGATATACACTTGGCGGAATTGTTCAGGTTTAACTGACTCTTTCACCAAAGCATCAATTTCAGCATCAGATGGCCAAATATCTTTTAAGTAAATTGGGTTGCCATTTTGATCGGTGCCTAATGCATCTTTTTCGATGTCAAAACGGATAGTGCCCGCAATCGCATAAGCCACAACCAATGGTGGAGATGCTAAGAAAGCTTGTTTCGCATACGGATGGATACGACCATCGAAGTTACGGTTACCTGAAAGCACCGCAGTCGCATACAAGTCACGGTCAATAATTTCTTGCTGAATAGCTGGGTCTAATGCACCAGACATACCATTACAGGTAGTACATGCATAGGCCACAATACCAAAGCCAAGTTTTTCTAAATCTTTCAGTACGCCTGCTTCTTCTAAATATAAAGCAGCGGCTTTAGAACCGGGTGCAAATGATGATTTCACCCAAGGCTTACGCACGAGTCCTAATTCATTGGCTTTACGTGCCAATAAACCTGCTGCTACGGTATTACGTGGGTTTGAGGTATTGGTACAAGAGGTAATGGCCGCAATAATGATCGCACCATCTGGCATTAAGCCATCGCTACGTTGCTCAACTACACCTGCAATGCCTTTTTCTTTCAAGTCTGCAGTAGATACACGCGCATGCGGGTTAGATGGGCCTGCAATGTTACGCGTAACCGTCGAAAGATCAAAACGTAACACACGTGGATATTCCGCCTGAGTCATATCAGATGCCCAAAGACCAATTTCTTTGGCATAGTTTTCAACCAGTTTTACCTGCTCTGCTTCACGACCAGTCAGGGTTAAATAGTCAATGGTGTTTTGGTCGATGTAGAACATGGCTGCAGTAGCACCATATTCAGGGGTCATGTTGGAAATCGTGGCACGATCACCCACCGACATGCTGTCTGCACCTTCACCAAAGAATTCTAAATAAGCACCAACCACACGTTCTTTACGCAAGAACTCGGTTAAAGCCAACACGATGTCAGTTGCTGTAATACCCGCCTGACGCTGACCGACTAACTCCACACCAATAATATCTGGCAGACGCATCCAAGAAGCACGGCCCAACATTACGTTTTCAGCTTCTAAACCACCCACACCTACAGAAATGACACCCAAAGCATCAGTATGTGGCGTATGTGAGTCTGTACCTACGCAGGTATCTGGAAATGCCAGACCTTCGCGGTTTTGAATTACTGGAGACATTTTTTCCAGATTAATCTGGTGCATGATGCCGTTACCCGCAGGAATTACATCTACATTTTCAAACGCAGTTTTAGTCCATTCAATAAAGTGGAAACGGTCTTCATTACGGCGATCTTCCACTTCACGGTTTTTACGGAATGCATCTGGGTCAAAACCACCATATTCCACTGCCAAAGAGTGATCGACAATTAACTGGGTTGGCACTACAGGATTCACTTTAGATGGATCACCACCTTGATCGGCAATCGCATCACGCAAACCTGCCAAATCTACCAATGCGGTTTGACCTAGAATGTCGTGACATACCACACGTGCTGGATACCACGGAAAATCATGCTCTTGTTTACGTTCAATCAATTGTTTTAAAGATTGTTCTAAAATTGCAGGATCACAACGGCGCACCAACTGCTCTGCAAGTACTTTTGAGGTATAAGGAAGTTTGGCATAGGCGCCTGGCTGGATATCTTCAACGGCTTGACGCACGTCATAAAAATCGAGCTGAGTGCCTTGCAGCGGTTTGCGGTAGTTGTTATTCATCTGGTATTCGCCCTTACTCTATTGTTCTCAACATCTTATGGGATGATTGTTTCCACCCGTCGAAAGCATTGTACGCTGCCAAAAACCCATTTCCCAAATCTTTTATATTTCATATACTTAAATATAAAAATAGTGGTTTTTGCAATAATTGGTTACATTTCAAGTAAAATTCTTGCCTGAAAAATGCATTTTTTCTAAAAATAGCGCAAAATTGACCTCATTCTTTAGTCTTAGATTTCATTCTGAAAAGGGTTTTCATGCGCGATTTAGCTTTCTGTGCTTTGAGTTTAAACGGTGTAGATGCACAAAAATTTCTCCAAGGTCAGGTGACCGTCAATGTCGAAGCTTTGGCTGAAAATACAACGTGTTATACGGCTATTTGTAGTTTAAAAGGACGTGTGCTGTTTGGTTTATGGCTCAAAAAAATCTCCTCTGAAAGTTTTGAAATAATCAGCACTGCCGACCAAGCCGAAGATTTAGCCAAACACATTAAAAAATTTGGTGCATTTTCAAAAATGCAGCTTGAGACCATCGGTACGGTCTATCCACAACTTCAAGGTCAGCAGACTGAATTTACTGCTGAAACGACCGATATTCAGGTATGGCAGCTACAAGCCATTGAAGCAGGTCAAGCTTGGATTCAAGCCGCAACCGCAGAGGTGTTTCAGCCACAGGAATTACGTTTGCATCAACGGGATGGCGTGCATTATGACAAAGGCTGCTATTTGGGTCAGGAAGTTGTGGCTCGTTTATGGTTTAAAGCTAAACCAAAACATTGGTTACATTTAATTCAGGGTACTGGTGATGCACCTGCGCCTGCAGACAAACTGAATAATGATGTGGAAGTAGTGAACAGCCTTGCAACTGCAGATGGTTTTAAAGCTTTGGTCGTGGCTAAGCCAAGTGCTTTGGAAGAATTATCTGTACAAGTATTAGATTTACCTGAACATTTAAATGGCGATGTCGCCCGCCCACAATAAACTTAAAAATATTGCTTACACCACGAGGGAATCACAAGATTCCCTCGGTCTTTTCTGTAATCTGAATAATTCACAGTTTTTATATTTACTTTCACATTTTTCAAATTATGATGAATACATCCGCTAAAACTTACACATAAACGGAGTTGTGTGTAAAAAATAATAAGGTCAAATGAAAATGATGAAGAAACTACTCATTGTGGGTGCGATTGCCCTATCTAGCAGCATCAGCATGGCAAATAGCAACATTCCAACCGATCCTGCTTTTGCAAAGATTGAACAATTAATGCAAGCCAATAAAGTCAAAGATGCCTATCAGGAGTTAGAAAAACTGTCCAAAGCTGGCAATGCTCAAGCCATGTATAACTTGGGTTATTTAACCCAAACAGGGCAAGGCACCGCTAAAAATGAAAAGAAAGCCCTACAGTTGTACGAGCAATCTGCTCAAAAAGGCTACCCTGTTGCGCATTATGTGTTAGGTAAAAACTATCTGACGGGTGCTTTGGGTTTAAAACAAGATACTGCCAAAGCTAAACAGCATTTACAAAGTGCCTCTAAACTAGGTTTTCACGATGCAACTGTAGATTTAGCCGTTGTATATTTCTCAGAAAATACGGCAGCGTCCGATCAACAAGGACTAAAGTTATTACAGCCTTTAATAGCGAAGGATCACTATCAAGCCATTCATGCCAAAGCTTTATACGACATTAGCACGGGCTTTAAAAACAAAAATGAAACACCAATTAAACAAGGTCTACAAAGTATCCAAAACTTGGCACAAAAGGGCTATATTCCTGCGCTCATGGCGGTGGGCAATATGTTTGTGAATGGCAATATCGTGCCACAAAATTTACCTGAGGCGAAAAAGATTTTTGCATCATTGGCACAGGAAAATGTACCTCAAGCCAAAGAGTCACTGGCTGCGGTAGAAAAAATGATGGCCGATCAAGCCAAAGGTTCAAACAAAGCTGCAGCCAAGAAAAGTTAAAACTCGGACTTAGTGAGCATAGCGCACACATTCAGCCAGTTCATCTGTCAGTGCGCTATCTTACCAACTCAAGACGCTCGCAAGATGCCAAATCTAAGTCGTCATAATGCATCACACAATTCCGCCCCTGATATTTGGCGGTATACAGTGCCAAGTCAGCTTGTTTGATCAATGGCTCCAAATTACACTGTGCGACTCCAAGTTCTGCCACGCCAACAGACACCGAAAAGTGTAATTCCTGATCTTGCAATGAGATGCCTTGTTGCGACAGCTTTTGGCGTAAACGCTCTGCTATTTTCAAGGCATCCTGTTTGGTCGTATGCGGTAAAAAAACAATAAATTCCTCTCCACCAAAACGAGCCAAAATATCCCCCTGTCGCATTTCACGTTGTGACACTTCTGCAATGCTACGTAGTACCCGATCACCTACATCGTGCCCATAGGTGTCATTGATGACTTTAAATCTGTCGACATCAAAAATCAGTAAAGCCGCCGTACCCTCATAGCAACTTGCCTGAATGAGATGCCCGACTGCATACATAAAATGGCGTCTGTTGTGCAATTGAGTCAGTTCATCTGTTTGTGCCATTTCATTTAAAATATGGTAATTCCAGTCTTCCAATAATGCTCTAAGAAAATTCTTACGCGCATTTAGGGTATTAATCCAAGCAATATATAAAAATCCTGCAAACTACTCAGACGATAGACACCATATAAAATCACCAAGCTGATCAGCGCAGAGGTGATTAAAGAACGGCGAAAATGCACTTGAATAGACAAATTCCCCAAGACAATCAAAATCACGCTGGCATATAGATATGTAGAAATCCACGCACTGGTTGAGTGTAATAAAAGTTAAAACCAAATGATTGCAGATACACTGGTCGAAAGCGGTAAAATCAGATCTAACCACTGAATTTGGCGAACATATTTAAATAAGAAAAAATTAAGACCACAGCCAACAAGAATAGCAATCACACGTGTCATACCAGACAGCGTACTTACATCGGGGATGACAAAATGGTCTGCCCAGAAATAAATTAAAAATGCCAGCTGAGCGACATAATTTACTTGTTTTAAATAAGATTTTTGATGTCGATACTGAAACTGATAATAGTTGTGTTTGAAAACTGCTGGAATTTTTGCGATTGGGTCTTTTAAGGCATTTTCGATAAGTTGCCGACTCTGAATATCACAATGTGAGACATTCAAAATCGAGCGTTGTGCAGAATGACTCGCTGACTGTAACAACACTTTTGAAGGTGAAATCTCTTGTGTTGTATCTGAATGTGGGGCATCTTGCATAGCCCATCCTGCAAACAATGCTATATGTCTAATATTGCTAAATAATATACAACTGCCATCTATTTTGTACACTGTTTATTCAAGTGCATTTTCAAAGTTATAACACTAAGGTCTCGTTCAGTTTTATAACCAATGGTCAGATTGGGTTAATAAAATTGCCACCATCACAAAACCTAAAATTGTGCTTAATACTAAGGGTGCCAAAGCTTTTTCATGTAAACCATAGTGCTGCCCAAAAATACCAAAGGCGATTGGCATGGGCAAAGCCGCCAATAAAGTTCCAACAAACAACATTTCACGGCTGACATCCAACATCCATAAAATGCCAAAAATCATGAGCGGCATCAGCAGCACCTTGAGCAATGCCAACACTATACTTTGCAGATTCAGCGACTGAATTTTCATTCCAACCAGACTGCCGCCAATCACAAACAGTGCCAAAGGTGAAGCGGTTTTACCCAACATTTCTAGAATTTGTGAGATAGATTGCGGCAGTTTTAAGTTTAAGAACACACACAACATGCCCAATAAAATGGATAAAATTACAGGATTTTTCAGTAAACGCTGTAAGGTTTCCAAATAAAGTTGCCAGCCTGATTTTGTTGTAGATTGCAGCCCACGTTCTGCCAAAATTAGCATAATGGCCACAATAATCAGGTTTTCTACAATTAAAGTTAAAGACAAATAAATTGCGGACTGACTGCCAATCAACAAGGTTAAAATGGCTGTGCCAATAAACCCAGTATTGGACATAGAAGCACCCATCGCCAAAACACTGCTATGGGTTAAACTTTCAGAAAAATAATGCCGATACAGTAAAAATGCACCTGCAAACAATACAATAGAACCGCCACCATACCCCAGAAAATAAGCAGGATGCCAAATTTCCGCCAAGCTCTTACTGGCCAAAGCCTGCAATAAAAATGCAGGCAAGGCCACTTTCATAACAAACTGCCCTAGAAACTGAATTGCGTTTGCTTCTATAAACTGGCTTTTTACGGCAAAATATCCCAAAAGCACAACGGCGCAAATGGGAAATAAAATACTCAGTAACACCCTGACATCCTTTTTCAGTGTTGCCCATATTTCTGCATGGTTTTACTGATTTACCTTACACTGAATCCGCCAATAAAGCACGGCAAAATAGTTTAAGTTTCACTTATTTTAAGTGATCCAATCTCAGGTTTCTGCATCACCCTCTATTGGCTTAAACGGCTGAAATAAACGACGGAATCCGTGTGGCTGACAGCGTAAATATTGTGGTGCAATCTCAACTTGCTCACCCAATTCAGCAGCTGCATGCCATGGCCAGCGCGGGTCATACAAAATTGCACGTGCAATAGCAATGGCATCGGCCTGTTCATATTGCAAAATGCCTTCTGCCTGCATGGCTTCCGTAATCACCCCCACTGCAATCACAGGTATTTTTACCGCCTGTTTAATCGCATGTGCAAAGGGTGTTTGATAGCCTGCGTGTAAATCAATCTGCTGTTCAGGGTGTAAACCACCACTCGATACATGAATATACGCAGCACCTAAATGCTCAAGCGCTTTGGCTAAGCCAATGGATGACTCCAGATTCCAACCACCAGCATCATCCATCCAGTCAGTTGCAGAAATTCGCACTCCAATTGGATAATCTTGTGGGACTGCATTTTTAATGGCTTGGAATACTTCTAAGGTCAGGCGAATCCGATGCTCGAGACTACCGCCATACTCATCTTGACGTTGATTAGACAACGGTGACATAAATTGATGCAACAAGTAACCATGTGCAGCATGAATTTCAATTAAGTCAAAGCCTGCATCCACCGCACGTACAGCAGCACTGGCAAAGTCTGCAATAATCTGCTGAATTTCATCTTGGCTTAACGCATGCGGTGCATGTTCATGTGCCTGAAATGGCAACTCACTGGCCGATACCGTCTGCCAGCCATGTTCCTCATTCGGCGCAAACTGCCCTTTGCCCTGCCAAGGTTTATCAGTCGATGCTTTACGCCCTGCATGCGCCAGTTGTATCGCAAATGGCATTGGAGACAGGCTTTTAAGTTTATGTAATAGCGCTTTGAGCTGCGCACGCTGCATATCGTTCCATAAACCTAAGTCAGCATAACTAATGCGCCCTTCAGCCTGCACTGCGGTAGCTTCGACGATACACATACCTGCGCCAGACAACGCATAATTCGCCCATTGTTGTTCGTGCCAATAACTCAACTCGCCCTGTTCATTGGCAGAATATTGACACATTGGAGCAATCAGAATTTTATTGGCAAGTTGCAGTGAGCCAAATTGAATCGGCTGAAAAAGTAATGTCACGCTGCATGCCCTCATACTGTGCGATTCACCAAAAGTGAATCATGAAATAAAGAAGTAAAAACTCGGAATCTGCCATCTTTTCAAGATGGTTTTTTCCCTATAGTAGATGTTCAAAAATGATTTATTTATAACGTGTTGTATGGTTTTTGCAAAGCATGCTTTAGCTTTTCACAGAATAATTTTGCGGTGGCAAGCTATGGCTTGTATTCTATAGGTTATCCCCAATATTAAGCGCATTACTTTATGCCCTTGCCTGCTTAATTTCCACAAGTGGATTGAATTTGTACCATGCCTGAATTGCCCGAAGTTGAAACCACCAAAACCAGTTTATTGCCGCTGCTGGATCAAAAAGTCCTGAATGTAGAAGTACGTCAAGCCAGCTTACGTTGGCCCATTCCAGAAAACCTGCATAAACTCACAGGACAAAAACTTCTGCAATTGACCCGCAGATCCAAATACATTCTGGCGCAATTTGAGCAAGACAGCATGTTATGGCATTTAGGCATGTCAGGTAGTTTTCGTCTTTGCGATGCCCATGAAGATTTACGCAAACATGACCATCTGATTATTCAGTTTGAAGATATGCAATTGCGTTACCACGACCCACGTCGTTTTGGCTGTATTTTATGGCTAGATGAAAGCTCACAACATAAATTGATTGATCCTCTTGGCCCTGAGCCACTGAGTGATGCGTTTAATACTGACTATCTTTTTCACAAGTTAAAAAATAAGAACGTTGGCATTAAAGTTGCAATTATGGATAACCATGTCGTGGTAGGTGTGGGTAATATTTATGCCACGGAAAGCCTATTTAACTTAGGTATTCATCCTGCACAACCTGCGTCATCTCTGAGTTTGGCGCAAATTGAAAAACTGGTGATTGAAATTAAACGTATTTTAAAACAGGCGATTGATTTAGGCGGTTCGACCTTACGTGATTACAGCAATGCCATGGGTGAAAATGGCTACTTTCAACAGACTTTACTGGCCTATGGCCGCGCAGGTGAAATGTGTGTGAATTGCGAAACCACATTAGAAAACCTGAAACTAGGACAACGCGCATCTGTGTTTTGTCCTGAATGCCAGCCATTGAAAAAAGTATCGACCACGACTAAACATGCCGCAACTAAACGAGGTAAAAAAGCATGAAAACTGCAATTGTGCGTCATATCTTAGTCAAAGATAAAGAAACCTGTGAACAACTGAAAAAGCGGATTCAATCGGGTGCTGATTTTGCCAAAATTGCCAAACAGTTTTCGACCTGCCCTTCGGGCAAAAAAGGCGGTGAATTGGGTGAGGTTAAAAAAGGGCAGCTTGTACCCGTAATTGATAAATTGGTCTTTACTGCAGCAGAACGGGTATTACATGGCCCTGTGAAGAGTCAGTTTGGTTTTCATTTACTCGAAATTAAATTTCGGATGTGATTTATAATTTCCAAAGCTCCCTCTTCTTACAAGAGTGGTTTATCCCCCTCACCCTTACGCGGTATTGCCGCTCATCTCCCAAAGGAAGAGAGTAAAAAAACGGCGCATCTTGCACCGTTTTTTTGCTTCATCTAAGGATTAAAATTATTGACGTTTTTTCAATTCATCACGAATTTCACGTAATAATTCAATATCTTCTGGTGTTGCTTCTGGAGCTGGCTCTTCTTCTTGGTTACGGCGCATTTTGTTCATTAACTTCACTAACCAGAACACTACCCATGCCAATAGAATGAAGTTAATCAAAATGGTCATGAAGTTACCGTAATGAAAAATATTTAAACCAGCTTCCTGTGCCGCAGTTAAGGTTTGAATATTATTTGGATTATCACCCAAAATCAGGAACTTGTTGGTAAAGTCGACATCACCACCGAGCACCCATGAAATAAGCGGCATGATCACATCTTTGACCAATGAATCAATAATCTTACCAAAAGCACCACCAATGATGACACCAACCGCCAAATCCATCATATTGCCTTTAATGGCAAATTCTTTAAATTCTTGAATAATGCTCATACGACTCTCCAGTATTTTTTAAGCGTTATTTTGTGACGCAGTATACATTATATTATGTTACAAATTGCACGTGTCGTTATAGCATTGTGTAATTTTAAAGTTTGGTCAATATTGAATTTGTGTTTAAACCTTTGGGCATAAAAAAACCGCTAAACGAATTTAGCGGTTTTTAGATCAGGATATTTTATTATTTATCACGGTTACGTTTACGTTCGTTTTCTGTCAACCAACGCTTACGAATACGAATTGATTTTGGTGTTACTTCAACTAGCTCGTCATCTTCAATAAATTCAAGTGCTTGTTCAAGCGTGAATTCAATTGCAGGCACTAGTGTTAATGCATCATCTGTACCAGAAGCACGTACGTTAGTTAACTGTTTCGCTTTAGTTGGGTTAACCACCATGTCGTCTGAACGAGAGTTAATCCCTACGATCATACCTTCGTAAACTTCTAACTGAGGTTTAGCGAATAAACGACCACGGTCTTGTAAGCTGAACAATGCATAGCCCAAGCAAGTACCTTGAACCATAGAAATCAACACACCGTTTTGACGTTTCGCAACTTGACCTGCTTTCATTGGACCATAGTGCGAGAAGCTTGAAGTCATGATACCGGTACCTGAAGTCATGGTCATGAATTCAGAACGGAAACCAATTAAGCCACGTGAAGGTACAGTTGCTTCAATACGGATACGGCCTTTACCGTCTACTTCCATATTGGTCATCTCACCTTTACGGTTACCCATTTGTTCCATCACAGCGCCTTGGTGCTGTTCTTCTACGTCAAAAGTCACGTTTTCGTATGGTTCTTGCATTTCGCCATCGATCTCTTTCAAGATCACTTGTGGACGAGATACACCCATCTCGAAGCCTTCACGACGCATGTTTTCAATCAATACTGAAAGGTGAAGTTCACCACGGCCTGATACTTTGAAACGGTCAGGACTGTCAGTATCTTCTACACGAAGTGCAACGTTGTGAATTAATTCGCGGTCTAAACGTTCACGAATGTTACGTGAAGTCACGAATTTACCTTCTTTACCTGCAAACGGTGAGTTATTCACTTGGAATGTCATCGATACTGTTGGTTCGTCTACAGAAAGCGGTGGTAAAGCTTCTACATTTTTCGGATCACAAATCGTGTCAGAAATATGCAGTTCGTCCATACCTGTTACACATACGATGTCGCCTGCAGAAGCAGATTCAACATCAACACGCTCTAAACCATGGTAACCCATGATTTTTAAGATACGACCGTTACGTGTTTTACCTTCTTGGTCAATCACGGTTACAGGTGTATTTAATTTCACTGAACCACGTTGAATACGACCAACACCAATAACACCTACGAAGCTGTTATAGTCAAGTGAAGAGACTTGCATTTGGAATGGACCATCAACATCAACTGCTGGTGGCTCAACAATATCAACAATTGTTTCAAATAACGGTGTCATATCTTCCGCTAATTCGTCTGGTGCAGGACCAGCAACACCACGTAAGCCTGATGCATATACGATTGGGAAGTCTAATTGGTCATCAGTTGCACCCAAGTTATCAAACAAGTCAAATACTTGATCAATTACCCAGTCTGGACGTGCGTTTGGCTTATCTACCTTGTTGATGATTACGATTGGCTTCAAACCACGTGCAAAGGCTTTTTGCGTTACAAAGCGAGTTTGTGGCATTGGGCCTTCTTGAGAGTCTACAAGAAGTAATACGCAGTCAACCATCGACATTACACGTTCAACTTCACCACCGAAGTCGGCGTGTCCTGGGGTGTCGACAATATTGATACGGTATTCAGTATCAGTACGTTTATCTAACCATTTGATTGCTGTGTTTTTTGCAAGAATGGTAATACCACGTTCACTTTCAATAGCGCCTGAATCCATGACACGCTCAATCTCGCCCGCTCGTTCACCGAGTGCACCCGATTGTTGTAAAAGTTTATCCACAAGAGTTGTTTTACCGTGGTCAACGTGCGCAATAATTGCGATGTTGCGGAGAGTTTTAATATCTGACATGTAAATTCAATACGCTATAAATTTGAGGGCAAATTATACAGAAAAATACTAAAGTTTTATAGTGACACTTTATTGACACACACAATTTTTTTTGATGAGTAACACGCTTTTGATTTTGTAAAGCTGTGTAACTCGATTAGAATAGCGCCACTTTTGCAATATCTTTACGACTTATGTCTGATTTTAACCAATCTCCCTCCCCAAAAGACCAACTTGATCTGGTCTATGGTCTGAATGACCGTCCAAAACCACTTATCGCTTTTTTAGCCGCATTCCAGCATTTATTGGCGATTATTGTACCGATTGTTACACCTGGCTTGCTGATTTGCTTGGCTTTGGGTGTTTCAAAAGAAGATACCAACATGATTTTGTCGATGTCTTTGGTCATTTCAGGCATCGCGACCTTTTTACAATGTAAAAAAGTTGGCCCTTTTGGTGCTGGCTTACTCATTGTGCAAGGTACCAGTTTTAACTTTATTGGCCCCATTATTGGGATCGGCTCTGCCATGGTCGCAGCAGGTACACCTGTTGAGTCAGTCATGGCGGCAATTTTTGGTGTCGTGATCGCAGGCTCATTTATTGAAATGGGCGTGTCCCAAATTTTGCCGTGGGTCAAAAAACTGATCACACCACTGGTTACTGGCATTGTGGTGCTGTTAATTGGTCTAACCCTTATTAAAGAAGGCCTCATCAGTATGGGCGGTGGCTATCAAGCCATGAGCAATAATACTTTTGCCAATACTGACAACCTGATTATGTCGTGTACGGTCTTAGCCATCATTATTATTTTGAACCGTATCAATATCACCTGGATTAAAAGCTCTGCTATTTTAATTGCCTTGGTGATTGGTTATGCACTGGCAGGCATGATGGGTCATTTAGACTTTTCAGGCTTGAAAGATGCGCCACTGATACAAGTTCCTACACCTATGCATTTTGGACTAGATTTCTCTTGGAGTCTGTTCATTCCTTTGGCCTTTATTTATTTGGTGACTTCACTGGAAGCAATTGGTGACATCACCGCAACATCCAAACTTTCCAATCAACCTGTAGATGGCCCGCAATGGATGCAGCGTATCAAAGGTGGTGTATTGGTGAATGGTGCCAACTCATTCTTGGCAGGTATTTTCAATACTTTCCCAAGTTCGGTGTTTGCCCAAAACAATGGTGTAATTCAACTGACAGGCGTTGCCAGCCGTTATGTAGGAATTTGGATTGCAGCACTGCTGATTATTTTAGGTCTACTTCCTGCAGTTGCAGGCGTGATTCAGGCAGTACCTCAAGCAGTTCTAGGTGGTGCTGTAATGGTGATGTTTGGTGCTGTCGCAGCTTCAGGTATCAACATTCTTTCAGGGGTACAGCTAGATCGTCGTGCCTTACTGATTATTGCAATTTCTCTTGGCTTAGGCTTAGGTGTTGCACAAGTGCCACAAATTTTGGAACACTTACCTGAATTATTCCGTAATATTTTCAGCTCAGGCGTTGCCACAGGCGGTATTGCAGCACTCATTTTAAATATTGTGCTTCCTGAAACCAAAAAGTAATTGCATGTCCAAAAAACACTGTCTGAGCTGAACTTAGACAGTGTTTTTCTATTGGAGAGAGAACCATGAACCCCCAAAGCGAAGTTTTACTCAGACAATATGACTATTTGTCTGGTCGTGTTCTACTGATCAATGCCCCTACCGATCAACTCCTCGCAGAATTGGGTGACTCAATCCAAGCCTCTGTCTGGACATGGAATTTCAACGACTATCAATACTTTCAAAATCAGCAGGCTCAAGTGCATTTTGGTGCAGAGTTTCCTGCTGCCGAGTTTGATCAAGCAGTTATTTTCGTACCCAAATCCAAAGAATTACTGAATTATTTAATTCATAATGTTGCGGCCCAACTCAAAGTGGGCAGTAGCATATTTTTGGTGGGCGAAAAGAAAGGGGGGGTTGAGCGCGCAGCCAAACAGTTACAGCCTTATGGCAAAATGCTCAAACTTGATAGCGCACGCCATTGCCAACTTTGGCAGCTGATTTTAGAACAAAATGTTCAGGCTAAAGCACTGTCTGACTGGGCACAACGCTATAACATCAGCACACCAAAAGGTGACTTACAAATTTGTGCGCTACCAGGCGTATTTAGCCAAAAGCATTTAGATGTCGGTACTGCAGTTCTCTTGCCTTATTTAAGTCAGGTGACGTCTGGAAAAATTGCAGATTTTGGCTGTGGTGCTGGGGTCATCAGTGCTTATTTAGCGACGTTAAATCCTGAAAACCGAATTTTTGCGCTCGATGTCGATGCCTTTGCTTTAGCATCTACACAAATGACGTTTGAACAAAATCAGCTCAATCCTCAACAACTTGAAATTAAAGCGGTGACAGGCATTCAGGATGCCCCGCTGTTTTTACATGCCATTGTCAGCAATCCCCCATTTCATCAAGGTATTCAGACCGATTACGATGCCAGTGAAACCCTATGTAAAACTTCACGTCGTCATTTGAAATCGGGTGGTGAACTTTGGATTGTAGCCAACCGCTTTTTGAATTACCCGCTATTAATTGAACAAAGTTTTGGTCAATGCACAATCAAGGCAGATCAACAAGGCTTTAAAGTACTGTTTGCCAGTACACAAAAAAATACGAAGGATGCATGATGAGCGAAACTCAAAACAATCGACAGTTACAGCGTAAACTCGGTGCACGTCATTTAAACATGATTGCCATTGGTGGCTCGATTGGTACAGGTTTGTTCCTTGCCTCGGGTGCAACCATCGCTAATGCAGGCCCAGGCGGTGCATTACTGGCCTATGCACTCATTGGTGTGATGATTTATTTCTTGATGACCAGTCTAGGCGAACTTGCAACGCATAATCCAACTTCAGGCGCGTTCTTTACCTATGGCAGTAAATATGTCGAAGGTGGTTTCGGTTTTGCGCTAGGCTGGAACTATTGGTACAACTGGGCCATTACGGTTGCATTTGAATTAGTAGCGGTACAATTCATTATGAAATTCTGGTTTCCAGATATTCCTGGTTTCTATTGGAGTGCGTTATTTCTAGCGGTTGTATTTGGAATTAATGCATTAACCGTAAAAGGATTTGGTGAATCAGAATTTTTCTTCTCGCTGGTCAAAGTCCTTGCGATTGTCGCCTTCATCATCATTGGTATATTCATGATTGTAAAAATCATGCTGACTCCAGATGTCGCTACTTTCGCCAATTGGAGCAAAGGTGAAGCTCCATTTGTCGGTGGATTATCTGCCCTGATTGGTGTAGCGATGATTGCAGGATTCTCTTTCCAAGGCACCGAAATGGTCGGAGTTGCAGCGGGCGAATCTAAAAATCCCAAAAAGACCATTCCAATTGCAATTAAACAAATTTTCTGGCGCATCTTATTATTTTATATCGTCTGTATTTTCATCATCGGCACACTCATTGCCTACGATGACCCTCGTTTACTCCAAGCAGCAGCGACTGATAATATCGCCCTTTCTCCTTTTACTTTACTGTATGAACAGGCAGGTTTTGCTTTTGCAGCAAGTGTTATGAATGCAGTGATTTTAACGGCTATTTTATCTGCTGGTAACTCAGGCATGTATTCCTCTACCCGTATGCTATTTGATATGGCACGTAAAGGCAGTGCACCAAAAGCTTTTGCCCGCTTGGATGCTCGTGGTGTCCCTATGAATGCACTGTATGCCACAACAGCAATCGCTGCACTATGCTTTTTAACAACATTTATTGGTGAGAAACAAGTATTTAACTGGCTCCTGAATATGTCAGGCATGTGTGGGTTTATCGTTTGGCTCGGGATTGCTGTATCACATTACCGCTTCCGTAAAGGCTATCTAGCACAAGGCCACAAACTTGAAGATTTAGATTACCGCGCTAAATTCTTTCCTTTTGCACCATGGTTTGCCTTTATTTTGTGTACAATTGTCGTATTAGGGCAAAACTACCAAGCAGTGCTTGAAGGTAAATGGCTCTCTGTTTTATCGACTTATATTGGTATTCTTTTGTTCTTGGTCATTTGGTTAAGCTATAAATGGAAACACAAAACCAAACTGATTGCATATCAGGATATGGATGTGAAACCACTACACCCTGATCATGACTAAAATAAATCTTCTTCTGTTATGCTTCATTTGAGAATCCATGATTCTAAAAACAGCCAACATTTGGCTGTTTTTTTATGCTGCAAATTTAAGACAAATTTTATTTTAAAGCACTTTCGTTATTGTTAATACGATGAAATATCATGCCACAAATTGCTCAATGTTTATTTTTATAATTGCTAAACAACGCCTTGATTGGCTGATAGACATCCAGTCCATGTATCTTGTTTCAGAAGTTTGATCTGGGGCAACGCTTAAGAGTTTCCAAATGAGTTGCCGATAAACTCGCTATAAAAATTCGACTTAGTTTACGATTCAACAAGCCGACATATTAAGCACAATCAGACTCCATCTTATTTGCTCTTTATTCAAAAAATCATAGTTTTACAATATTTTTAATCGTATTAAGTGTAAATAATTTTACACAATATCTAATCCATACATTCCATAAAAAATAAGCATAAAAAAACGACTCCTAAGAGTCGTTTTTTTCAACTTAACTCAAATTATTGAGCTTGTTGTTCAACAGTCACTGTACGGCTGCCAGTGATCGTCGCGAATACACGACGGTTCATAGCACGACCTTCTTTAGTGTTGTTGTCAGCAATCGGTTGATCCCAAGCGAAACCTTGAGTAGACAAGCGAGCTGGATCTACATTGTATTCGTTTACAAGTGAAGATTTAACAGAGTTCGCACGCGCTAAAGATAAACGTTCGTTCAGTGCACGTGGACCAGTGTTGTCAGTGTGACCTTCGATGCGAGCAGTAGCGTTTGGATATTCAACTAACTTCTCAGCAACTTTAGCGATTTCTGGCTTGTACTGATCTTTGATGTTTGATTTGCTAGTATCAAAGAACACACGAAGTTCCATGTTCAGGTCTTCAGTCAACTCTTGTGGAGCTGGTTGAACTGGAGCAACTGTTTCAACTGGAGCAACTTCTACTACAGGAGCAGCTGGCTTCAAGTGACCACCAAGAACAACGTTAAGACCAGCTAAAGCTGTGTAGTTCCAGAATTGCTCATCAAAGTGGTAAGTACCACGTGCTTCAGTACGAAGAGATAAAGCATCGTTCAAACGGAAGAACGCACCAACACCAGCATTACCTAAAGTACCTTCTTCACCATCACGGATATAACCTACACCATTAGCGCCTTCTACGTCATATTTATAGTGACCAGCACCTAACAATACGTATGGCTTGATTTTGCTGTCGTAGTTTTTAGTGATTAGATCAGAAGTCGCATAGAAGTTACCTGCGATATTTTGACCCTTGTATTCACCACCGTTGCTGGCATCACCTTTGATTTGGCTATATTCAGCTTCAAAACCTAACCAAGGAGTAAGCTCAACACCAAGTGCTGCACCAACGAACAGGTCATCATCAAGCTCTACGCTACTTGTTAAACTACCATCATTACCACCATTGTTATGCTGTGTATCAAACATAGTATAACCAAGCATTAATGGGGTAACAGTTACGCCCGCGTTTGCAGCAGCTAAAGGAGCAGCTACGAGCATTGCTAATGCAATACGACTCATTTTCATGGATTTATCCTCCAGAGATAACAATTGTTGTTCAAGCTCAAGCCTAAATTTTCGACTACCCTGAGATAGGCTTTCTTATACCCCAGTATTATTTTTAAGCTAGTCACTTTGAATCATACAAACACTTTATTACTTTTCCAAGTGCTTGATAATTTTAATCAAGTAAATTATTGACAAAATTACTTACAATTTCCGTTGTAATTCGGTAACTTTCTACTCAATTATTTGTGGCGAATAGCCTATCTTTCTTGCTGTTTATTTTAACACTTTCTAGAGAAGTTGTTTAGTAATTATTATACACAGCAGATAAAGCACTATAAAACAACAAATTACTCAGATTAATCATAAAAAACATAACAATAACAGGTAAAGACTTATGTCGAATGTAAGAAAAAACGGCTTCACGCTGTTTGAATTGATCGTCACGTTAGCGATTAGTGCGATTTTAGTCATGATTGCCCTGCCACATTTTCATCAGCTGATGGCAGAACAAGAACTCAAACGAATTCAGTATTCATTACAGTCCAGCGTGAAAATAGCACGCTCTCATGCCTTCACCCATCACAGCAATGTAGTGATTTGTCCTACACAAAACTTTGTTCAATGTAGCAAGCAAAACTGGAATACTGGTTTTTTGATCTTTATGGATCGTAATCGAAACCGCCAAATTGACGACAGTGAATACATTCTTTATACAGAAAAAACTGCACTTAAATACGGAACCTTGGATTGGCGTGGAACTTTAAACATTCCTAGTGTGACTTTAAATGCTCAACAAGGTTTGCCGATCGGCTCAAATGGTAGCTTCTTTTACTGCTCCACTCACCTTACAAGCAAACGCTTAGTACTCAGTAAAATGGGGCAAACCCGAGCAGAAGACATCAATATATGTTAACTCAGCAGTCTAAACGATCTTTACATTGTCACTTTATTCTTATCTTTTTTTGCCTATACTGCAGAAGTGATCTATTCCTGCTTGGAATTCAATTTAGACAAAAGCACATATAAATTGGGAGAATAAAATGACGGATATCGTTATTATAAATGGTGCACGCACTGCAATGGGTGGCTTTCAAGGCAGTTTAGCCAATGTGACTGCACCAGAATTAGGTGCGGCAAGTATTCAAGCGGCCATTCAACGTGCGGGGGTACAAGCAACAGAAATCGATGAAGTCATTATGGGCTGCGTCCTGCCTGCGGGTTTAAAGCAAGGCCCTGCCCGTCAGGCGATGCGTCAAGCAGGCTTACCAGATTCTACAGGTGCGGTCACCATTAACAAACTCTGTGGTTCTGGAATGAAAGCTGTCATGCAAGCTGCCGATGCAATCAAAGCAGGTTCTGCCTCAATCATTGTCGCAGGTGGCATGGAGTCAATGAGTAATGCACCTTATGTACTGACCAAAGCACGTGCTGGCTACCGTATGGGACATGGTGATGTGAAAGACCACATGTTCTTAGATGGCCTTGAAGATGCTGAAACAGGTCGTTTGATGGGCTCATTCGCACAAGATATGGCAAATAGCAAAGGTTACACGCGCCAACAAATGGATGACTTTGCGATTCGCTCACTCAAACGTGCACAAACTGCGGTCAATGAAGGCTATTTTGCTGATGAAATCGTCCCTGTGACAGTTACAACACGTAAAGGCGATGTCATTGTAGATAAAGATGAACAACCTTTTAATGCCAATATTGAAAAAATTCCAACACTTCGTCCTGCCTTCGCTAAAGATGGCAGTATTACTGCTGCAAATGCCAGTTCAATTTCGGATGGTGCATCGGCACTCGTACTCACTTCTGCTGAACATGCAGCCGCCAAAGGGTTAAAGCCTATGGCAAAAATTGTGGCCTATGCAACCAACTCACAACATCCTTCAGAATTCACCATTGCCCCAATTGGTGCAATTCAGAAAGTATTGGACCGAGCAAGCTGGAATGCGCAAGATGTAGATTTATGGGAAATTAATGAAGCTTTTGCTATGGTCACCATGTGCCCAATGGATGAATTCAAACTAGATCCTGAAAAAGTAAATATCAACGGTGGTGCCTGCGCACTTGGTCACCCTGTAGGTTCGACTGGCTCACGCATCATTCTGACTTTAATTCATGCACTGAAACGTACAGGTGGTAAGCGTGGTGTAGCGGCTTTATGTATTGGCGGCGGCGAAGCAACTGCTGTAGCAATTGAGTTACTATAAATCAGTAACCGATACCCTTTTTGCACTCTTTTAAAATCAAGAAAAATAAATAAAAGTCTCGAGTTTCGAGGCTTTTATTTTCAGATGCTGATCTAAGCATTAAAAAAGGTGAATACATCATTCACCTTTTTGATATCTAATGATCTAGAGATGTTTACAAACCTGTCAGTAGCACAATCGCCACCTGATTCATAATAATTTCAGCAATATATAAAGCTAAAAATGCAATGATTGGTGATAAATCAATCATGCCCATGTTCGGCAATAAACGACGGAATGGTGCTAACAACGGCTCTGCCAACTCTTGAATCACTTCAATATAAGGCCCACGAGACTGGGTAAACATGACCACCCAACTTAAAATAATAGTCGCAAAAATCAGATAGCGACAGAAACGGATTAAATCCTGAATCATGGTCACAAAAGTCAGAATCAACAAGTGAATCGGACTGTTCGGCATAGCCCCATTCAGATACATCACCCCAAAAATTTTAAGTAAATACAGCACCACTAACAAAGCTAAGGCAGCTGAATTAACCCGACCTTTGGCTACAGTTGGAAATATACGACCAAATACATCTACAATTTTAGTGGCTTTGATGGTTGAAAGCACCACAGGGTTATATGGGCTAACCGCAGCCAACTGCATTAAGAAACGGAAGAAGACGAGCAAAATTGCTACGTTAATGATAATGCCAAAAATTAGCGCAGAATTTGCACCCATACTTGAACTTTCCTAAATTTAAATTCGTTGTTTTTCAATTATTAAATGCTGTCGCTTAACTCTTGTGCCAATTCTTGACTGCGCATTTTTGCAGCAGCCAATGCTGCCTGAATATTTTGTGAAATTTGCGCATGGTCAAATACTTCTATTGCCGCCTGCGTAGTGCCATTTGGTGAAGTCACATTTTTACGTAATTCTGCAGGCGTATTCGAACTGGTAATTGCCATTTGTGCGGCACCCAATGCTGTTTGCAAAGTAAGTGCTGTAGCAACTTTTTCATCTAAGCCTAAGTTTTTACCTGCACGAATCATACTTTCCATCATATAGAAGAAATACGCTGGGCCAGAACCTGATACTGCAGTCACTGCATCAATTTGAGCTTCTGAGTTTACCCAAATCGTTAAACCTGTCGCAGCCAAAACCTGACTGGCCAATTCACGATCTTTGGCATCTACATACTCAGTTGCATATAAACCATGTGCGCCAGTTTGTACCAAAGCAGGGGTATTTGGCATGACACGTACCACACGCTCAGTACCCAATAAATTCGCAATCGTTGAAATTTCTGCACCTGCAACAATCGAGATCACTAATTTATCTGCAAATTGCCCCTGTAATGGACGTAACACCTGTGCCAAAACTTGTGGTTTTACGGCAAAGACGACAATATCTGCCTCTGCAATTGCGGCTAGATTATCGTCAGTCACATGTACATCTTTTTCTTGCAGAAGCTGACGTACTTGCTCTACAGGGTCTGAAACTGTAATACGTGTTGGCGGTAAACCTCTGGCAATCAAACCGCCAATTAAGGCCTGTGCCATGTTGCCACCGCCAATAAAACTAATATTACAATTCAATACTGCACTCATGATCCACGCTCTTCGTTGAGTTCTTTATTCGTTAAGAGACTAAATTCGGTTGCCATCCATCTGCGACACAATAGTCCGACTGTGCAAGCCAAAAGCCTTTGGGGCTAAAGACGCCTAGCATAACATTATCTAGGCTTAATATTTGAATTGTATGACGTGTCCACGGAAAAATTTGTGCTTCCTGAATGGCTTTTTTCAGCGGCCAAGCCCCTACCCGCCCATATAAATGGATTTTTTCGCCCCCCAAACGTGGGCGCAAAGTTAGGGTTTTATTTAATAAACTTGAACATAAACCAACTTTTGCTGGCTGCAATTGATAACAACCCGACCAAAGCTGAAAAGGCTGATCTGCCTGCAACAATAAATCCTGCTCTACCGCTTCAAAGTGTTCCGCAGCTAAATACTCTGCTTTAGGCAAACGGAATAATTGTTGCTGATAACGCAGATAATAATAATCTTGACAATGTAACGCCGCTTGCGCATCGGCTTTGGCCAGAATCACTTCTCGCTGCAAACGCTCGACCATATCAAAACTTGGACGATATTGCGCTTGTCCTTTCATCCATGCCGATAATAGCTGACGTTGTCGTGGCAAAGACAATTGTTGCAACTGAATCAAATTTAGCTGCGAATCTGTACCACAAGCGGCCAAATCTTGTGCTAAGACTTCAGCCAAAATTTTCTCAGCATCTTGCATCAAACTTGCGGTTCGTGTGACAGCTTGCTGCATTTTAGGAAAACGCTGTTGCAATATAGGCCACAAGATTTCTCTCGACCAAGCCCGATCATAATGCACATCCTGATTGCTGGGGTCTTGTACATAATCTAGCTTTAACACAGCACTCCATTGGCAAATTTGCTCACGAGAAACATCTAACAATGGTCGCCAAATGGTCAAATTTTCACGAACATCGATGGCTTGCATTGCAGCAAGTCCGTGTACGCCCGTTCCTGAAAGCAAGCGCAACAGCACTGTTTCAGCCTGATCTTGTTGATGATGTGCCAATACTAGAACTTCGTTGGCATCCAAATACTGCATATATGCATGATAGCGAGCCTGACGTGCCTGATTTTCCAAATTACCCTCAGCCACACTGACTTTTTGTAGCGCACACGGTACGTTTAAACTGTGACAGGTGGTTTGCACCAATTCACCCCATGCAGCACTCGGACTCTGCAATTGATGATCAATATAAATCGCCCGTACTTTTTCTGGGCACAAAAACGACAAAAGATGCAGTAGCAACATGGAATCCATGCCACCACTACATCCAATTAAAAATTTTGTCTGTGCAGGAAAAGTCTGTAACTGACTTAAGACGCTAGACCTAAATTGTCGCTGCCAAACTTCATTAAACGTTGGTAACGTTCTTCGCATCGTTGTGTTGCATCCATTGCTTGCAATTCACCCAAAGCTTCTTTTAATACAGCTTTCAGACTTTGCATCACTTGTTCAGGCTGTAAGTGTGCACCTTCACCTTCATCAACCACGTATTCTACAATACCAATCTTTTGCAGTTTTTCTGCAGTCAGTGCCAATGCTTCACTGGCCTGCTCTGCTTTTTCAGCAGTTTTCCACAGAATAGAAGCACAACCTTCTGGTGAAATGACAGAGTAAATACTGTGCGACAACATCACTACGCGATCTGCCACGCCAATGCCCAAAGCACCACCCGAACCGCCCTCGCCTAATACTGTGGCAATCACTGGCACTTTTAAGTTTGACAGTTGCGCCAAACTAGTTGCAATTGCTTCGGCCTGACCACGTTCTTCTGCACCTACACCTGGGTACGCACCCATTGTATCTACAAAAGTGAACACAGGCAGATTAAAACGCTCTGCCATATCCATGAGGCGTTGTGCTTTACGGTAGCCTTCTGGGTTACACATACCAAAGTTGTGCTGTAATTTTTCACGGGTACTGCGACCACGATGCTGACCTATCACCATGACAGGCTGACCATCAAAGCGTGCCAATCCACCGATCATTGCACCATCATCACCAAATAAACGATCACCATGCAAGGCATCAAATTCAGTGAAAATTTCACCCACATAGTCTAGAAATTGCGGACGTTCAGGATGACGTGCAATTTGCACGGTTTTCCATGCCTTAGATTGAGCAGCTTTTTTCATAAGTCGACTGTTATCCCTAAATTAACCAAATCTTAATCGACAAATTGTTCCGACTGAATATTCAATTCAATGTCCCAATTCTTGAATTGCACTTGTTCATCGTGCAATTCAGCGACAAGCAATGGCCATTGTTTGGCATCACCCGACACGCTGAGCTGCCATTGTTGCGCATTGCGGATGCTTAATTCAATGGCAGGAAGCATCGCATCGCTACGACTTGCGTTGACCAAAACTGCAAGGCGCAGTAGCAAAATTAAATAGACAATTTTATTGCCACCGGCTTTCAGCGCTTCTGTTTTCGCGTCTTGACGCAATTTTCTGCGATGATTGGAAACCAAATGTGAGAGATAGTTTTGGTCAATTTGCGAGAAACCCGGAATGTCCGAATGTTGCAATAAATATGCACCATGACGATGATAACTGCTATGACTGATGGCTAAACCAATTTCATGTAAGTATGCCGCACGACGCAATAAGTCACTATCTTCATTATTTAATTTTAAAGCTTCAGCAACGCTATCAAACAAATGCTGTGCTGTTTTTACCACCCGACCCGCTTGTTTAGGGTCTGAGTTATAACGCCCCATTAAGGCTTGTACACTACGGTCACGAATGTCTTCATGCTGGAAACGGCCAAGCAAGTCGTACATTACCCCTTCACGCAAAGCACCGTCTGAGTAAACCAGTTTATCAATATTTAAAACATCAAACACAGCATATAAAATGGCCAAACCTGCTGGCAAAACTGCTCGACGGTCTTCTTTTAAACCATCAAACTCCATTTCTGATACGTGCTTAAACTTAAGTAAACGGTCTTTGAGTTTTTCCAAACCTTCACGGGTGAGATTTTCCTGCTCATTGCTCCAACCCATATTCACGGTAATTTGGCGACATGCCTTAATGGTGCCGCTCGAGCCTGCAACGGTATCCCAACCTGCTTCTTTATAGGTATTGGCAATTGAATACAGCTCTTTACGTGCCGCTACCACTGCTTTTTCAAAACTGCTTTTGCTAATTTCACCATCGGCAAAATAGGCTTTGGTATAGGCCACACAGCCCATTTGTAAAGATTCGGTGTGAATTGGCTCAAACTCTTCGCCAATAATTAATTCTGTCGAACCACCACCAATATCAATCACTAAACGACGACCACTATTGGCCATGGTGTGTGATACACCCAAATAAATTAAGCGCGCTTCTTCACGCCCTGCAATAATCTCAATTGGCTTAGGCAAAATTTCTGCAGCTTTTTGAATAAACTCATGTCCGTTTTTGGCCTGACGCAAAGCATTGGTGGCAACAATACGCAAACGGTTTGACTGTACCGCAGTTAAACGCCCAACAAAACGTGCTAAACATGCCAAACCACGTTGTTGTGCTGCTTCGGTTAAATTCTTGTTTTCATCTAAACCAGCGGCCAACTGCACTTTTTCTGACATTGATGCCACTTTTTTTACTTCACCATGATCCACCCGCGCAATGGCTAAGTGGAAACTATTCGACCCCATATCGATGGCTGCGAGTAACTCTTCATCAATTAAAAAATCAGACATTCTTCAAACAAACCTAGACAGAATTGTGCCTAGAGTAATTCACATACACCTAATTTAAAAGCCATTTATCAGCACAATTTGACGACTATTTAAAAATTCTGCATATATGACAATTGTGTTACAGAATTGTCGTGATCGTGAGGATCAATTAGACAAATTTGTATTTTGGATGGAAAATCCAAAGATCCCCCCTACTTTGTTCAAGATGGCTATGTAATACTAATTGGTATAGCTATTTTTAAAAATTATTTGGAGCGTAATCCATGTCTGGCAACATCGTAAACACCACTGATGCAAACTTCGAAGCAGATGTTCTTCAATCAGATACTCCTGTATTGGTTGACTTCTGGGCTGGCTGGTGTGCGCCATGTAAAGCAATTGCACCAGTACTTGAAGTACTTGCAGACGAATATCAAGGCAAAGTAAAAATTGTGAAAGTGGATGTGACTTCTTGCGAACAAACTGCTGTGAACTACAACATCCGCAATATTCCAGCATTACTTATGTTCAAAAATGGTGAAGTTGTTGCGCAACAAGTTGGTGCAGCACCAAAATCTAAATTGACTGCATTTATTGATGAAAATATCTAAGTCTGTTTTACAGATCATGAATAAAAAAATACGCTCTCTGTTGGCGTATTTTTTTTGCCTATAAATTGACAAACTCCCGTTTCTCTCTTATATTGCATGCTCAAGAAACATAGGATCTTCCATCCGCTTTCTTAAAAGACACAACACAAAAATGCCGCTCGGCAACAGAAATTGTTTTTCACATTTTTCAATCAAACAATGAATCAGTGCTCTGAATCGTTATTGTGCAAATACAATTGCTTTCATTTTATTGTATGAATGCGGCTAAATGTTGCTCCCTCTCTAACCTGTACCCCAGAATTTTTATTCTATCAGAACCTCTATGAACTTAACCGAACTCAAGAAAAAACCGATTGGCGAACTCATCAAGATTGCCGAGTTTATGGGCCTTGAAGGAATGGCACGTAACCGTAAGCAAGACATTATTTTTGCCATCTTAAAGCGCCATGCCATGAATGGTGAAGAGATTTTTGGTGATGGCGTTCTAGAAATTCTGTCAGATGGTTTTGGTTTCCTACGCTCAGCTGCAGGTTCATACCTTGCTGGCCCAGATGACATTTACGTGAGTCCTTCACAAATTCGTCGCTTTAACCTGCGTACAGGTGACACCATTACAGGGACTATTCGCCCACCAAAAGAAGGCGAACGTTATTTTGCTTTGCTTAAAGTAAACCAAATTAACTACGACACCCCAGAAAATTCACGTAATAAAATTTTATTTGAAAACTTGACCCCACTCTTCCCAACCGAACAATTGGTGATGGAATTGGGTAATGGTACAACAGAAGATTTAACCGCACGTGTGGTAGATTTGGTTGCACCAATTGGTAAAGGTCAGCGTTCTATTATTGTGGCACCGCCAAAAGCGGGTAAAACCATGTTGCTGCAAAATATTGCTCAGTCGATTGTGCGCAACAACCCTGAAGTGTTCTTAATCGTACTTCTCATTGACGAACGTCCAGAAGAAGTGACTGAAATGGAACGTACCGTTCGTGGTGAAGTAATTGCATCAACCTTTGATGAATCACCTGCACGTCACGTTCAAGTGGCGGAAATGGTGATTGAAAAAGCCAAACGCTTGGTTGAACATAAAAAAGATGTCGTTATTTTACTCGACTCGATCACTCGTTTAGCCCGTGCCTATAACACTGTTGTACCATCTTCAGGCAAAGTATTGACGGGTGGTGTGGATGCACATGCTCTAGAACGTCCAAAACGCTTCTTTGGTGCTGCACGTAATATTGAAGAAGGTGGCTCACTGACCATTATTTCAACTGCACTGATTGAAACAGGTAGTAAAATGGACGAAGTGATCTACGAAGAGTTTAAAGGTACAGGTAACCAAGAGATTACTTTAGACCGCCGCATTGCAGAAAAACGTGTTTTCCCTGCCATGAACATCAAGAAATCTGGCACCCGTCGTGAAGAGCGCTTAATGAGCGAAGATAATTTACGTAAAGTTTGGATTTTACGTAAACTCTTACACACACAAGATGAATTGGCAGCAATGGAATTCTTGCTTGATCGTATGAAAGAAACCAAAACCAATGATGATTTCTTTGATCAAATGAAGCGTAAAGCTGCGAATTAATTATCTGTAAATATCAGAACCCTTAAAAAAGCCATCTTATAACGATGGCTTTTTTATTTGGTTGACAGAGTTTACATAAAGACACAATTGCACGTGGTATATGTAAACTTATTTTTAAGTAAATGATTATAAAATAATATTTGGTAAAAAACTTTTAGTTTTTAGCCAGTTACCTTGCAACTCTCCAATCTAAACTGACAAATTGATTGTTATTTTCTGTTAAAAAACCACGTATTTTTCCTGTTTTTTTGCCTTTTTTTCAATCAACCTAGTAGCAATTCAAAAAGCGCAGTGATAGCATATTCGCAGACCAGTTAGACTGCGCCTGCGTTGTTAGTGCCTAACAAATTTAGGAATAATAAAAGCATACAACAGACTAACGTCGGTTTTTTTTAATCTCATATTTTAGAGAGTGATGCCATGTTATTCAAAAAAATCGCTATTGCTGCTGCAGTTGCTACTACTTTAGCTTTCGTTGGTTGTGCTAAAAAAACTGAAGAAGCTGCTGCTGACGCTAACGCTGCTGCATCTGAAGCTGTTGTAGCTGCATCTGAAGCTGAAGCTGCTGCTGACGCTGCTGCTGTAGAAGTTGCTTCTGGCGCTGAAGCTGCTGTAGACGCTGCTGCTGATGCTGCTGACACTGCTGCTGCTGCTGCAACTGATGCTGCTGACGCTGCTGTAGACGCTGCTGCTGCTGCTTCTGAAGCTGCTGCTCAATAATCGATTAGATTATGCAGTACAAAAAGAGAGCCTCTGGCTCTCTTTTTTATTGCCTGTTTTAAATTACGGACACAATATACAAATCGTGGTTTTTTAAAGCATCAGAACAGTTCCACCCCACTTGCAAGTATGTTAGTCAAACCTTTGAAATTCAATCAGAATATTTTCCAAAGTTTATTAAAGCTACCATCCATTTTGGGCAAGGTAAAATCATCTATTAATTATGTACTACAGAGACAATTGACTATCTAAGCTATTGGTCTTCTTTATAGATTATTTTAAAAAGTAGGCTAAATGTATTTCAACTCACGCTAGATGCCAGCCTAAACCAAATACAAGTATTAAATATCTAACGCAGAATTAAGACATAAAAAAAAGCAGATCAATCGATCTGCTCATTTCCCACACGCTGGCGGAATTTCTGCCCTGCGCGGAATGTGACGACACGGCGTGCTGAAATTGGAATTTCTTCGCCCGTTTTCGGGTTGCGACCAGGTCGTTGACGTTTATCACGTAACTCGAAGTTGCCAAACCCTGAAAGTTTAACTTGCTCGCCAGAGATCAGTGCTTGGCTGATCTCATCAAAAAATAACTCGACCATTTGTTTCGCTTCACGGCGGTTTAAACTCGTGAGCTCACTTAAATGATCAGCCATTTCTGCTTTTGTTAATGCTGTCATGAAGCCCTCAATGTCGCTTGGTAAGTGTTTTCCAACACTTGCAGAATGTTATCCATACCAGATTTAATTTCAGCATCTTCAAGTGTACGTGTTGGGTGTTGCCACAACAACGCAAATGCTAAAGAACGCTTGCCTTGTTCAACACCTTGTCCAGTATACACATCGAATAACCAAGTTGAGTCTAACAGCGCTCCACCTGTTTTTTCAATAAGTTGCTGAATTTCGCTTACATTTATCTTATCACTAATTAAAAGCGCAATATCACGTCTAACCGATGGAAAACGTGATAATTCTGTAAAATTAGATACATAAGTTTGCAAAACTGCTGCTTGATCAAGCTCTGCCACCCAAGTAATGCCTAAATCCAACTCATCTTCCAAAGATGGATGTAAACGTCCGAAGTAACCAATAGACTGACCATTGACCATAATTTCAGCTGACTGACCTGGGTGTAACCATGCACGTTCAGAACGCACATACTCTACCTGCACTCGACCTGCAGCTAAAATTTCTTCGATATCCCCTTTGAAATCAAAGAAATCCATTGGCTGGGCTTTGGCATGCCAAGATTCTGCTGCTTTCGCACCAACCGCAATCAAGGCGAAGGTTGGAATTTGTTTTAAATCGTGAATGCTGCTGGCATTTTGATAATCAAAACGTAGACCTAATTCAAAGAAACGTACACGGTTTTGCTGACGATTCACGTTGTACTGTACACATGGAATCAAACTAGACAATAAAGTCGAACGCATCACAGCTAAATCACTAGAAATTGGATTTGCCAATGCCAACGGATTTACTGCAGGGTTGAGCTGTTTTTCCAATTTTGCATCAGCAAAGCTAAAACTAATCGCTTCTTGGTAACCCAAAGTCACTGCAGTTTGACGTAATTGACCAACCTCAAATTGGTCTTGATATTTCGCCAATTGCACATCAATCACAGGCAAACTAATTTGGATATTGTCATAACCGTGAATACGTGCGATTTCTTCAATCAGGTCTTGATAAATCGCCATGTCGAAACGGTGTGATGGCGGTACGACGCTCCACTGACCTTCTGCCTGAACAGTTACTTCACAGCCTAAACGTTTTAAGGCATCGGCAATGAATGCAGCATCGACACTATAACCAAGCAATTGATCTACCTGTGCCTGATTCAATTCAATTGCAGAACGTGTAGGCAATTGAGCCACTTGTTCTGCTACTGTAATTGGGCCAAACTCACCACCGGCCAATTCAGCAATAAGCTGTGATGCACGATGCATGGCCAATAATGGCAATTCAAAATCTACACCACGCTCATAACGCTGTGATGCGTCGGTATGTAAGCCAAAACGACGTGCACGACCCGCAATATGCAACGGTGCAAAGAAAGCAGATTCAAGGAAAATTTCTGTGGTTTCATCGCTGACTGCAGAAGATAAGCCACCCATAATGCCTGCCATCGCCAAGACTTTTTCGTCATCGGCAATCACCATCACATCTTCTTGCAACTCAACTTCTTGTTCGTTTAAAAGCACCAGTTTTTCTGCAGCATTCGCCATACGAACTTGAATACCACCTTGCACTTTCGCACCATCAAAGGCATGCATAGGCTGACCCAGTTCAATCAGCACATAGTTGGTAATATCCACCAAAATGCTGTGCTGACGAATCCCTGAGCGTGCCAATGCGCGTTCCATCCATTCTGGTGTAGCCGCTTTGGTATTCACATTTTTAATTACACGACCTAAATAACGTGGGCAACCTTCGGTAAGGCTTTGCACAGTTTTTTCATCGCTAATGGTTGCTGCCACAGCCTGAATTTCAGGAGTGTTCACAGCCAATTGGTTAATTACCGCAATTTCACGGGCAATACCACGAATACTAAAACAGTCACCACGGTTTGGGGTAATGCTGATGTCGATGACATTGTCATCTAAGTCAAGATATTCACGAACATTGACACCTACTGGTGCATCTGCAGGTAATTCCAATAAACCATCAAGTTTATCTTCAAGGTCAATTTCTGATGCACCGCAGAGCATGCCCTGTGATTCCACACCACGCAATTTACCTTTTTTAATTTTAAAATCGCCAGGTAATACTGCGCCAATCATCGCTACAGGTGCTTTCATACCTGCGCGTACGTTTGGTGCACCACAAACGATCTGTAATGGCTCGCCTGAACCAATGTTCACAGTAGTCACACGCAAACGGTCTGCATCAGGGTGCTGTTCAACTGTCAGGACTTCGCCCACAACAACACCTGTAAATGGCTTTGCTGCTGGAGACAAGTCATCCACTTCAAGACCCAACATGGTCAATTGATCGGATAGCTTTTCACTATCGATGGCTGGGTTTACCCATGTGCGTAGCCAATTTTCGCTAATTTTCATTTTGTAAAAAACCTATAAATCTAAATTTTGAATCCCCTCTACCTCCTCTTTTCAAAGAAGAAGCACCCTGTGTCATAGATGGACAACCTCTCTCCTTTTAGGAGAGGTCAGGGAGAGGTATAAATTCGTTTAAGCAAACTGGCGTAAGAAACGCACATCATTTTGGTAGAACATACGCAAGTCATTGATGCCATAACGTAACATCGCAAAACGCTCTACCCCTAGACCAAAAGCAAAGCCTTTGTATTTTTCTGGGTCGATGCCTGAAGCACGCAATACATTTGGATGTACCATGCCGCAGCCCAAAACTTCTAACCAGCGGCCACGCTCATCCATAATATCTACTTCTGCACTTGGCTCCGTAAATGGGAAGTAAGATGGACGGAAACGGACTTTTAAGTCTTTTTCAAAGAATTCATTGAGCAAGTTAATTAACAAGCCCTTGAGTTCTGCAAAACTGGTATTTTCCGCCACATATAAGCCTTCAATTTGATGGAACATTGGCGAATGCGTTTGGTCTGAGTCACAGCGATAGACACGGCCAGGACAAACAATACGAATAGGTGGTTGTTGATTTTCCATGGTACGAATCTGCACACCTGAAGTATGGGTACGCAATAAATGATTCACATCAAAGTAAAAAGTGTCGTGCATGGCACGTGCAGGGTGATGTCCTGGAATATTCAACGCTTCAAAGTTGTGATAGTCATCTTCAACTTCTGGGCCTGTAGCAACAGTAAAACCAGCTTTAGTAAAGAATTGGCAAATACGTTCTTGTACCTGCGTCACTGGGTGAATACTGCCCACACTTTGACCACGGCCAGGTAAAGTAATATCAACGGTTTCATTGGCAAGTTTTTGTGCCAAAGCAGCTTGTTGTAATTCAGTTTGGCGTGCCGTTAAAGCCGCGTTGATTGCTTCACGTACCGCATGAATTTGAGCACCAAATTCCTTACGCTGTTCAGGGTCCATTTTACCCAGTGCTTTGGATTGTTCCGCAAGCTGGCTTTTCTTCCCCGTAAATTGCACTCGCGCCTGGTCGAGTGTAGCAAGGTCCTCTGCTGCTGCAATTGCAGCGAGCGCTTCATTGGTCAGGGCTTCCAGTGACATAGTAACTCTCAAAAGCAACAATATTAGAAATAATTTAAAAACCCCGTATTCTAACAGTTTTTAGTTGCTTTGATGAAGCTTCGATGCAATGAAAATTAGATTAGCATCCTGAAATATAAAAAGTATAAGATAAAGCCAATCACCATGAGATCTCAACATTATGGCGCTCGATGAAATTTGGAAACAACAACTCGCCCTTGTGACTTACGGCAATGAATTTTTGGCTCAGGATTTAAGTTTTAATCATTGGTTAAAGCATCACATTTTTAACCAGCATCAAATTCAGTTTCGTGATTTATTATCGCAACATCTATTGGCACAGCATTTTCAAATTTGGTTAGAATATCTCAAACAACAAGGTGTTCAACGCCTCAGTTTGCACAGTTCTAGCATTTTAAACGACGAAAAAAATCCAAATCCAAATGTTGAACTCCTACCTTTTTCACATTTTATTGTGAGTCATGAAACACAGCACAAACATGCTTGGATTTTTGGCAAAGAACTTGCCGAATGGTACAGCGCAGAACAAGACTATATTGCACCTGTGACCCAACAAAGTGAACTTCGTCAGGAAGTCATGTGGCGTTATCAGTTAAATCACAAACTCGCCAAACAGCTTGATGCAGATTTTACAGCACCCAATTGGGATGAAATTGATCACTTTATTCGCACAGAATTGTTGCAAAATAACTTTGCTACAGACTTCACTCCACCTGAACCATCACAGCCCTATTTAGGAACAGATGCGACTGTTGATTTTCCGCAAGTGCATGCTTTGACTGTCATTCCAGCCGATTATCCGGCAGATTATGCCCACGACATGCTGCATTGTTTAGAGGCGCTAGATCAGCACATTCAAAATAAAATACAGCATCCTTATCATGCAGATGGCACTGAATTTGAGCCAAGAGAACAGCTCAATTTACGCCATTTTTCACAAAAAATTGATGATTTACATGCCAAATTCATTACCAAAGTGGCTAATCATTATCAGACTGCCCGACTCACGCCCGTACAAACTCCCGACCCATTTACAAATACATCTACACCGCCTGCAAGCACAATGTCGACTCCCTCACCTAAACACCCTGCATCCCATAAAGTCGGTGCATCTGCGGTAATTAAACTGATTTTAATTACCGTGGTAATTTGTGCTGCGGCTTACTATTTTGGCTTATAAGCCAGTCATAAATTTTGAGCATAAAAAAAGACCGCAAATGCGGTCTTCTTTTTAGTCTTAAAAAGACTTATGCAGCTAATGCATCTTTAGCTTTTGAAGCTAAAGCAGCAAATGCAACTGCGTCATGCATAGCGATGTCAGCAAGTACGCGACGGTCGATAATCACTTGAGCTTTTTTCAAGCCAGCAATCATACGGCTGTACGATAAACCATTTTGACGAGCACCCGCATTGATACGCGCAATCCATAAAGCACGGAATTGACGTTTCTTTTGACGACGGTCACGGTAAGCGTATTGACCTGCTTTGATTACCGCTTGGAACGCTACGCGATATACGCGTGAACGAGCGCCATAGTAACCTTTAGCACGAGCAAGAATTTTTTTATGACGGCGATGAGCCTGTACACCACGTTTTACACGAGCCATTTATAATCTCCTTAGATGTATGGGCACATAGCACGAACAGCAGCAACGTCACTCACGTGAACCATTACACAGCCGCGCAATTGACGGATACGTTTAGCAGATTTTTTGGTCAAAATGTGGCGTTTGAACGCTTGTTTACGCTTGAAACCGTTAGCAGTCGCTTTAAAACGTTTAGCTGCACCACGGCGAGTTTTTAACTTAGCCATAACAACCTCTTTAAACACCTGTTCGGCACGTCTGCACCATTGCAAAAACGACCTGCAGGTAAGGGAGCGAGTATTCTAAAGCATCTCTGCTCAAAACAAAAGCATCTTGGTTAAATAAATAATTGTGTTTCTTCTGCTTAACAGGTAGCTGCCTATTCTCCCCCGTACACCGCAAATTGTGTCTTGCTATACAAAATTTAGTTCAAAGCAAACTTTGCTCAATCGGTACATACAATATCTTATTAAAATTGATCATTCTGACTAGATTTTCTCTTGCGATTACCACAATTTACATCAATACTTCGCATCGGCTTGTGTTCGATAAAAAGACCGTAAAAATGATCAAACAATCTTTGTGTTTCTCCCTCTTGCTTGGCCTTGCAACATCACCTATTTATGCCAAGCAGGCGCAGTCGGTTCCAACTAAAACCAATCTACAGGTTCAAAAAAGTGCAGCCCTACCCGCGCATTTAACGACCCGTTTGGCGTGGCGTTCTTTCCCGCAACCACAATATAAAAATGAAGACCTGAATCAACAAAACCGCGCAGCGATTGTACGTATTCATGCTGATGAAACAGGTAAAATCCGTCAAGCCACAATTCAGGAAAGTACTGGGCTTAAAAAGCTCGATAACATCTTGCTTCAAGCAGTACGTGCCGCAGAAATTCAGCCGCATTATGTAGATGATACTGCGGTCGCAACAATTGGTTTTCAAAGCTTTAATTTAAGATTTCAGGATAATTCATCTGAAGATTGTCATTTTGCCTTTGAATCTAAAAACTGGTTAGCACAGCAACAACAGCAAAAAGTTGCTTTTCAGTATCGCAGTCAGCCACAGCTCAACTTAAGTGCAGATGCACTAAAAGATCACTCACGCACCGTGAAATTTCAATTTAAAGTAAATAAGCACGGGCAAGTAAAAACCGCAAAAATCAGCAAAGGTTCTGGTCAGTATGCGCTTGATCAACAGGTGTTAGCTGCTGTTAAAAGCGCACAAGTTGAAGTACCACGTAAATTTTGGCTATACAAAAAGTCAAAATTGAAAGATGAAATTTACTTTGATTTAAATACTTGTGATGGATGGACTACTCAAGAATAACAGCCATCATTCAACGTTAGACCCAAGTATAAGCAACATAAATAAACAAATAACGCCCGATTTTGGCCAGACTGACCATCAACACAAAACGGGCAAAGTTTTCTTTCATCAGGCCTGCAATAAGGGTAATCGGATCACCAATAATAGGCACCCAACTGAGCAACAAAGACCAAAATCCAAATTTGGCGTAGGTACGCTGTGCCTTTTCAAGTTGTGTAGCCGAAACAGGAAACCACTTTTTATTTTTATAATGCTCCAGACGTAGTCCCAAATACCAGTTCACACAAGAGCCTAAAATATTTCCTAAACTCGCAACAGTAATCAGCCATATAGGTGCATAGCGGCCTTCAAATAACAGTCCAAGTAATACCGCTTCAGATTGTAGTGGTAATAACGTGGCAGCACCAAAGGCAGATAGGAATAAACCCAGCAGCGACCAAGCCATCAAAAAATTAAAGCCTTAAAGCCTGTTTGGTTTTACGGTATTCTATGTTTGCCCAAATAATACACAATAGAATCAAAACCGCACGTGCCCATGTATAACGTTGAGTGATCGGTTCAATTGCAGCACGTAACACTTGTTGATCTGTACTATTTAAAGTACTAATCAAGTTTTGCACATGAAATGCTTCTGCCACAAAAAGCATGAGGCAACTCACGATTCCAATAATAATGCTCCAATATACTTTGGCATTATTTTCAACAATTTTGGTGAAGTTGAGAAAAAATTCTTGCATAACACATCCAATAAAAAAGCCACCTGAAAATTATGTCTCATCAGGTGGCTGAGCATCTTAGCATAAAACTTGTTTTAAACTTGAATACTCAATGCCTTCTGCACCGCAGGTCGTGCTGTTAAACGTGTAACGTAATCTTTCACGTACGGAAAATCTTCTAAGTTGATACTTTGCCATTCATGGCTTAATGCCCACGGTAAAATAGCCATATCTGCAATTGAATACTCACCTGCCACAAACTTTTGCCCAGTTAATTGCTTATTCAATACCCCATATAAACGCTTGGACTCATTAATATAACGTTCAATTGCATAAGGAATTTTTTCAGGCGCATAGCGGTTAAAGTGATGATTTTGCCCCAGCATTGGGCCAAAGCCACCCATTTGCCACATAAGCCATTGCTCCACTTCTACCCGCTCTTGCTCATCGGTTGGGTAGAACATACCTGTTTTACGCCCAAGATATTGCAAAATTGCACCCGACTCAAATACAGAAATTGGCTCACCACGCGGTCCTTGCTGATCTACGATGGCAGGAATTTTATTATTTGGTGAAATTTTCAAAAAGTCTGGCTGGAACTGATCATTTTCCGAAATATTGATGGGGAAAATTTGATATTCCAAACCCATTTCTTCCAGTGCGATGGTAATTTTGTGACCGTTGGGCGTACCCCAATAATAAAGATCAATCATGTTCTATCCTTCACTATTTTTTACTTTTGGGTGGGCATTATTTTGCTGCGAATTCATTTATAGCATGTTTTACTTTGCTATTGCGCTCTGTACTGTAGAGATTTTTGCTGACTTAACCTGCCTTGCTCCATACAATTTGATGCTTTAATTTTGATGTACCTTATAAATAGGAATCAATACAATTTTTCTTCCAGGCATAAAAAAAGCACTGCGATGCTGCAGTGCTTTTTTCAGTTCAAGATGAGGTTACTTTTTCTTTTTCGGTCCAAGTAACATACCCATTTGACGACCTTCCATTTTTGGTGCTTGTTCAACTACACCATATTCGGTTACATCTGCTTCAACTTTTTGCAATTGAGCCAAACCTAACTGTTGGTGAGCCATTTCACGACCACGGAAGCGTAAAGTGATTTTTACCTTGTTCCCTTCTTCAAGGAATTTGATAATTGCACGTAATTTTACGTTGTAATCACCAACATCAGTCGCAGGGCGGAGTTTGATTTCTTTCACCTGTACTTGATGCTGTTTTTTCTTCGCTTCTTTCTGCTTTTGCTTTAGATCAAACAAATGCTTGTTAAAGTCCATGATTTTACAAACTGGTGGTTCGGCATTTGCCACAATTTCCACCAAATCAAGGTCTACGCTTTCGGCTGCACGCAATGCATCAGCTAAGCTTACAATCCCTTTTTGCTCACCATTTTCGTCTACAAGACGGACTTCTTTTGCACGAATTTCATCATTCAAAGCAGGACGGTTAGATTTTCCGCCCTGTTGATTACGGTCAGGCTGTTTAATCGCTGTTACTCCACAATATACCGGCCGCGTTCTGCGACGGCTGTTTTCACTAGGTCAATGAAAGCATCAATTGACATAGTACCCAAATTTGTTCCTGAGCGAGTACGCACGTTTACAGTACCCTCTTCCACTTCACGGTCCCCAAGTACCAATAAATATGGAATACGCTCTAATGTACGCTCACGAATCTTAAAGCCGATTTTCTCATTTCTCAAGTCAGAAATAGCACGAATACCGTTTTCTTTAAGTTTTGCGACGACCTGTTCACTTGCAGCAGCTTGTGAATCTGTAATATTCATCACACAAGCTTGCACTGGCGCTAACCATGGTGGCATAAAGCCTGCATAGTGCTCAATAAGTATACCAATAAATCGCTCAAAACTGCCAAGAATTGCGCGGTGCAACATTACAGGCTGATCACGATCATTGTCTTCAGTGACATAAGATGCCTCTAAACGTTCAGGCAAGTTAAAGTCACATTGAATTGTACCACATTGCCACACACGACCTAAGCAGTCTTTGAGTGAGAATTCAATTTTCGGACCGTAGAACGCGCCTTCGCCCGGTTGTAACTCCCATTCCAAACCTGCAGCATCTAAAGCATCTGCCAAAGATTTTTCTGCCATATCCCACAGTGCATCATCGCCTACACGTTTTTCAGGACGTGTAGATAGCTTCATTTGCACATCTTCAAAACCGAAGTCTTTATAAACATCTAAAGTCAGTTGAATGAAGTCTGCAACTTCAGGCCCAATTTGTTCTTTGGTACAGAAAATGTGTGCATCGTCTTGAGTAAAGCCACGTACACGCATAATGCCGTGCAATGAACCCGATGGCTCATTACGGTGACATGAACCAAATTCTGCCAGACGAATTGGCAAATCACGATACGACTTTAGCCCTTGGTTAAAGACTTGTACGTGACATGGGCAGTTCATTGGTTTTACTGCATAGTTACGGTTTTCAGAATGGGTAGTGAACATGTTATCTGCATAGTTGGCAGCATGTCCTGATTTTTCCCATAAGGTGAAATCGACCACTTGCGGGGTGCGAATTTCTAAGTAACCATTTTCTTGCTGTACTTTACGCATGTATTGCTCAAGTACTTGATAAATCGTCCAGCCATTTGGATGCCAGAACACCATACCTGGTGCTTCTTCCTGCATGTGGAACAAGTCTAATGCTTTACCAATTTTACGGTGGTCGCGCTTTTCAGCTTCTTCAATACGTTTGATGTAGGCTGCAAGCTGCTTTTTGTCTGCCCAAGCCGTACCATAAATACGTTGTAACTGTTCGTTTTTCGCATCTCCGCGCCAGTAAGCACCCGAGATTTTGGTCAATTTAAATGATTTTAAGAATTTAGTGTTCGGTACGTGTGGACCACGACACATATCCAAATAGTCTTGGTGATAGTACAAGCCCATTTGGGTTTCGTTTGGCATATCTGCAATCAAACGTAATTTATATTCTTCGCCACGTGCGGTAAATTCTGCAATCACTTCATCACGCGGGGTCATTTTTTTCACGACATCATAGTCTTGGTCGATGAGCTTTTTCATGCGCTCTTCGATAGCAGCCAAGTCATCTAAGGTAAATGGACGTGGCATCCAGATGTCGTAGTAGAAACCTTCTTCAATAACAGGACCAATCACCATTTTTGCTTCTGGGAAAAGCTGCTTTACAGCATGCCCTACCAAGTGCGCACATGAGTGACGGATAATTTCTACGCCTTCTTCATCTTTTGGCGTGATAATTTGTAAGGTTGCATCTTCGGTGATTAAATCACAAGCATCTACCAAACGGTCATTGACGCGTCCAGCAACTGTATTTTTGGCAAGACCTGGACCGATGCTTTGAGCAACTTCCATCACAGATACGGCTTGATCAAACTGTTTTTGATCGCCATTTGGCAAAGTGATAATAGGCATAGATAAAAATCCTTAAGGAGTGATGCCCCGTACCATGGAGCATATCACCGCGAGATTATGATTAAGGGAGACCCTCAAAAGATAAAAACGGTGTATAAATAAAAAGCGCCTTAAATTTTACACGGCTTGGGTACAGGTTTAAACCTTTGTGACCTAAAAAAGCCAAAGAATCATGTTTTCCTCTGTTTTATTCCTTAAAGCAAGGCCATAAGTCCCATTGTCCCTGTGTATAAGCATAGACCACAGCAAACTGCGGCAAGATCGCTTCACTCTGCTGGGGACGTAAAAACACATAATCATCTATACAAATTTGATGCTGTTTTGGCACTTGAATCAGCTCTTGATTGCTACTGCGACCATATAAGGCATGCGGATGACTGCCCGCAGGATAAATATAATCTGCCAACCAATAACCGCCATAGACAAATACAGCTTGATCACGCTGCGGCAAATAGGGCTGCAAACGATCTAAACCTGGCACTTGCACCTGCGGCAAAACTTTCAATACAGGCGTAGCAATCCAAAGTGCGCACTGCAAAGCAGACAAATCGTTCAGGTCGAAATCACTGGGTTTGAGCAGCATGGAACCAAAAGCTAAATCATTACACTCACTTTGCTGACAATGTTGCATAAAGGTCAGGCTACCGCCACCGTTAAAGCATAAGTTATCGTGCCACAATTCAGGAAAATGATCTTGAATCAACTGCTTATAGTGTCGGTATTGCTGTTGCGAATCTTGATAGGCTTTGCCTTGCAATTGAAACACATTCGGCAATTTAGTCACGTGTGCGTCATAGCCCATCAAACCTGAAAATTTTAAATGTTCGGGATGTTGCTGAATCAATTCCAGCATTTGCACAAAGGTGGCATGATCTTGTACACCACCACGGTGTAAACCAATGTCAATTTCAATATTAATCTTTAAGCAAAGTTGAAGACGCTGTGCGAGATTTAAATATTGCTGCAAACGCTCAGGCTGATCAATCAGCCACTGAATATTCAAATGAGATGACTGCACTTGCTGATAAAAATGCTCAACTGCCCGCAGCGGCATTGGTTTACCTAGTAATACATCTGCCTGAGGAAATTGTTGCACCATGTAGTCTATTTGCGGCAAATGAAACAGCATAAAACGCTGTGTATTCAGATACTGACTGGCCTGTTGCAACAAGTTTAGGCATGCCAAAGATTTGACCACTAATCTAGGTTGTAACTGTGCAGGCAGTTGCGCTGCAACAAAATTTAGGTTTTGTTGAAAACGTTCAACATCCACAATCAACTGTGGCAAGCCAGTACCCTGCTGCTGCAAGTGCTGGGTCAATTTTTGAAAATAATGCACTGACATTTTCACCCTCGCCTCCTACACAACTTCAGTGTAGGAAAAGTTCGGTTAAATGTGGATTCATCCATTTTTGTTCAGAATCGAGTCGCTGACGTAGTTGCATAAAATCATCCCATTTTGGATATAGCTCACAGAGCTGATTTGCCTGCAAAGTATGCAATTTACCCCAGTGCGGGCGCCCCTGATATTTTTGCAATATTGGCTCAACCCATTTAAAAACATGCTGGCAGTCTTGCTTGTAAAACTGATGAATCGAAATAGACACAGAATCACGCCCATAGAACGGACTCAACCAAATATCATCGCCTTTGACATAACGAAATTCGATGGGGAAGAACATGGCAACCCGTTGCTTTTTCAACACCGCGAGTAACTCTTGCAAGCAGGCCAAGCCTTGTTCAGCTGGCAATTGATATTCCATTTCGTTAAATTTAGTATTGCGCGGTGTAGGAAAAATTTGGTTCGACCAATCTACATGTGTGGAAGGCTTGATAAATACACCAAGCAAAGACTGTAAATATGGGTTTAATGCAGGAAATAAGCGTGTCATTTCCGAACAGAAAGTCAATAGACGATCTTCAGACAACCAGTGCTGTGGACGTGGCTCGGTCAAACCACGACTTTCATCTAAGGTTTTTAAAATGACCTGATCACTGTGCAAAAATGCCCAAAACTCAATATGGCGATGTTGATGTTTCCAACGATCAATATATTGATAAATATCATTTAATGCACATAAACGCATGTGTTCTTTGAGCTTATAGCGTGGACGGTTTTGTAAGGTAATTTTGGTCATAATACCCAAACTACCCAAAGCCACCCGCCCAGCTTCAAAAATTTCAGCATTTTGCTCAGGTGAGCAATGCAATACATCACCCTGTGCTGTCAGTAACTCAAAGCCGGCAACCAATGCAGACAAACAAGGTAAATCAACCCCTGTGCCATGCGTTCCTGTCGCGACCACACCTGCCAAACTTTGATGGTCGATGTCACCCTGATTTTGTAAGGCTTGATGTATAGGCGCTAAACATTCACCTAATTTATATAAACGAGTACCTGCATATAAAGTGCATTGGTTTTTTCGCTCATCAAAATTATGTACCCCCTGAATGTGATCTAAATTGATCATCACATCATCGGTTTTGGCCAAAGGACTAAAAGAGTGTCCCGCGCCCACCATTCTAATTTTGTCGTGCTTGAGCACAATTTTTTTTAGATCATCCAAATTTCTCGGTTGTAAAAAGTCAGGGTGAGCCTGTTGCCCACCTGACCAGTTACTCCAACGCTGTCTCATGCTATTTCCTTTTTCTGCGTTTCCATTATTTTTATTACCTCGCATTCAAAATTTATGCATGCTCACTACAGTTTCATAGCTCCATCCCTTTGTTTTCACTGTGCTCATGTTTCACATGGAACACCTTTGCAGATCCATTTTTATTGTTTGAATAAGCTTGATAAGTTCTTTTTTCTAATTCGTGTTGTGGCACATCGGGTGGTAGATTAGTTTGCGCATCCCGCTGTGCCGCTGGTAAATTTAATTGTTGGGCTAAATACTGGAATTTAGTCTGTAATGCGGCCAGTGTCCACTGTCCGTATAACGTATGTCCACCCTCATAGGCTTGTTGTTGGTATTCCTCATAGGTGGTGACATAACCCATATAGTCATTGCAGTAAGATGCTAACCACACCTGCTGATTGTTTGCCAAGCAATGTTGAACCGTGGTTTTCAGGCGTTTAGCGGCAACCGTAGTGATCTCGCCCGGACAACACAGGATATTCAAATGTCCAATTTTAATCAGTTGCAACGGCACAATATTCGGAACCAACAGACTTTGCTCAATCGCATCTACACTGACCTGTCGATGCATTTCAGCAATCAGCCGATCTAGAAATTTAGGGTAATGGGTCAGGGCTTTACCAAAAATGGTTTTAGAACCACAGTCCAGCACAATATCCTTTGGCCCTTGAGATTCATATAAGGCTTGATAGTCACTATAATCTGCCGCATGCGTTTTGCTTAGTTTTTTCTTTTTTTCACGCTGTGCCAGCCATTGCATGGCTTTCATAATAGGTTGGACAACCCCTGCACCATCTACAGGTGTCCCTGCAAAAAAAGCAGCACCATGACAGGCAGCACTGGTTTTTGCTTGGGTTTGTCCCATGGCAAATTCTGCAGGAATTTCAATATTACTTAAATCGACATAGCTACATACTGCATCTAACTCACCCACTAACGGTGTGCTGTGATGTTCCAACGCTTTCAGTGCCAACTCACTTTGATAGCGTCCATTTTGCTGTGCATATTCGTATTCTTTTTCACCACAGATTGCAGCGCGTATCTGTGACTGCTCAGGCCCATGATAATGCGGTGAAACATCACCAGCGGCAGCCTGCGCAAAAATAGCGACAGGATTTTTCACTCCACGCTGCTGTAATACCCGTTCTGTGCAAGTTGCAGCATAGCCTTTATTGTCACCGTCATGTGCACTCAAACGACTGCTTAAACAAGTCGCATGCACACCAAATAAAGAAAAGACTGCCTGTAACGCACCCTCTCTATAAAAGCCAAGCAATTGCATGTCACGATCGACCGCTAAATGACATTGCTCAGGATTTTTTCGGCTGATATCAGGGTTACGGTTGTAAGAGTCCAAAGCTCGATTCCATGCCACTGGAGTGCCTTCATCAAAGCAGCCCTTACTCATGTAAATATCGGTTTTTTTCTGTGTGGCTAAGGCTTTAATTACACTACTAACAATTGCATCGACCACTGCATTTAAATGTTCGGGTACAAAGCCTAGAGTTGGCATATTATAGAGAGCTTCATCACCGCAGCCGCCAGGAGCTGAATGGATATGTGTTGCCATTAAAATAAAACGCTGTGCCTGAAAACGCTCACCCAGTTTATGTTGCAAATGCTGCACAGCAAGACTACGCATGGCATAAGTCACACAGCCCATATCCAAACAGCAAAAAATCAACAAATCATTGTCTAAAGTTTGAATACAAATGCTACGGGCAAATAAAGCGGTTCTTTTATCATAAGCACGATGCTTCCAAGTGCCATAGCCAAACATTGCCAAACCTTTTGGCTGAATGTAAATTTCCTGTTTATCCCAACCCACCAAATACATTGCTATGCATTCCCTTTCATCGATACAATCAGCCACAACATAGTGCAATCGCATTGAAACAAAATTGGCTACATACCTATAAGGGTTAAATTAACAAGACCCAGGGGGGATAATCAGACTTATGTCACCCACATCAAACCATTTACTGCAACATGTACCCCCCTGCTTTGCTTTCGGGTTTAATTCACTATGCTAAAGAGTAATTAACTATAACTAAAAATATAGACAAATATTTGCATAAGTGCTCATTTTGTCTATGTCGATTCAGTAG
>NZ_JAAZQX010000011.1 GCF_012371325.1 Acinetobacter sp. A2
ATCAATTTTCTGACTTAAATTTCGCTCAAATAAACTTCGAGTAATTTAAACCAATCAATCAATGATAATATTTCGATCAATCAATCAGTAAAAATCCACACAAGTTGTTCTTCATAATCTCTTAATGATCTTGCTGTTATTTCGTCAATAACAGCCCAACTCAAACAACGTTGCGTTGGTGTGCTGCGTATTCTATACAGTTTTCAAATAGACGCAATATGTTTTTTAGGTTTTTTTGAAAAAAAGTATCACTCGCCTAAACTTTAGGCGTATTTAATAGTTTTATCATGTATTTCTTCTTTTAGGTTAAATTTTTATGTGATTTGAATTGGTTTTTCAAATAAATTCTTTTTAGCCCATAGTAGAAAACAACCAGTTCTGTTGAACTGGTTGTAAATTTAAATTAGTTTGCCTGTTCTGCAAGCCACGACATAAATTTTTGTCGCTCAGCCTTATTGGCCTGCTGCCAAATTTGTATAAGTTGCTGTTCTTTGCCTTGTGGCTTCTGTGCAGTCTTAACTGAAGGTGTGTTTTCTGTAGCTAAGACAGCGGCAGTTGTATAAACAGCCGCAGGTTGATTGGCCGGTGCTTGCGTATGATCAGTTGCATCTACGGTTTTGCCAAACAAACTACCACTTAACCACGAACCTGTGCTTGCTTTAGCACCCGTTTGTTGAACCAATAATTGATTTTTTTGATTATATAAGCCCACAGTCGGTTGATCTTTAAATTCTTTAGCTGCTTCAAAGTCTTTTGGTGGATTCACTAAAACGAGTCGATAGTTCTCACCATCTTGCAACACTGGTGTTTTAAGCTGAATCACACCCGATTTTAAAATATCGTGTGCGCCATTATGATGTTCAAAATATTGCTGATAACGCAAGTTAATTGTATTTTCGCCTGCATTCACTTTCACTTGCTGCGCAGAACGGAATAAGCCTGCTCGTACTTCCTGATCATTCACAGCCAGCAATTTAATTTCTTCAGGAACAGAAATAGTGACTGCTGAAAATACTGAACTGCAAGCCATTAATGCTAGACCCGCCACACCAAGTTTTAACGTCATTTTTCACTCGATATCATTTATGAAAGTTTGATTGCACTATGCAATGTATAAATGACAGTTTTATGACAGCAAGTAATCCCTGTAATTTTCATGTAAATGTGACTTTTAAATCCCCCCCTTACATTCCATTCATATTTTTGACAATGCTTAAAAATAAAAAAGTAGGATGAATGATCACCCTACTTTTACTTATGGATTGAAAAGGCTTAAAGCTTAGTTAAAAGTTTTAAAACGCTCTGCATCATCCATAAATGTTTTTTCGCCTGCAGGTGCTTCAATTGAACCGAATACCAATTGGCCACGTAGCTTCCAATTCGCAGGAATTTCAAAAGTTTGTGCCACTTCTTCATCTACAATTGGGTTGTAGTGCTGTAATGATGCACCTACATTGATTTCAGCTAATGCAGTCCATACTGCAACTTGAGCAATACCAGTTGAATGTTCTGACCAAACTGGGAAGTTATCTGCATAAAGTGGGAACTGCTCTTGCAAGGCTTTTACAACATTTTGATCTTCGTAGAACAATGCTGTACCAAAACCTGCAGCAAAGCTGTTAATTTTTGCTTCGGTATTTGCAAAAGCTTCTGCAGGAACCATTTTGCGTAAAGTTTCTAAAACAATATTCCAGAACTGAGTATGTGATGCACCGTATAAAGTCACTACACGTGAAGACTGTGAGTTAAATGCTGATGGACTCAAACGAACCGCTTGCTTGATTGTGTTTTCAATCGTTGCTTGATCTACAGGAACATTTTTTCCAATAGCGTAGATTGAACGGCGTTTTTCTAATTGATTTAAAAATGACATTTTTTATTCCTCTTAAGAATTTTGGTAGCAACTCACTGATACAGCAATATTAAGCAGTTTATTTAGCATAAACATTACAAAAAATACGACAGTGTGTTTTATGTATAGAACGATTATAGTTTTATAAAGTTACCAAATACCTGCTGATTACCCCAAAATAGTTTGCACTACTTTAGTAAATCAAGCTCCTATAGAACACACTGACCATCACTATAAAAGAAATTTATTTCAATTTAAATCAATATGATAAACAAATGAGTTTAAGCATAAATTTTGAATTGATTTTGATAATGTGCATGACTACGTTCAGGCACTTGTTCTTCAATTGAGCCAAAAACAAGTTGTGAACGCAGCAACCAAGTATCAGGAATATCAAAATGAGCAGCCACAGCAAGATCTATGTTCGGGTTATAGTGTTGTAGTGATGCGCCAATACCTGAGTCAGCTAAAGCCGTCCACACTGCAAACTGCGCCATGCCTGAAGTTTGCTCAGACCAAATTGGAAACTCTGCTGCATTAAAGGGTACTTTCTTTTGTAACTGACGAATCACTTGCTGATCTTCATAAAACAGTACCGTACCAAAAGCAGCAGCACATTGTTCAATTTTCATTTTCGTACCTGCAAAAATCTGTTCGGGTACCAATTGACGCTGTACGTCCTGCACAATGCTCCAAAATTTTTGATGTGATTCAGAAAATAAGATCACCACACGTGTACTTTGTGAATGATGTGCAGATGGACAACTACGCACCGCTTCCTGAATTAACTCAGTCATATAGGTTTGACTATAATGAATACGTTTTCCTAAAGCATAAATACTACGGCGTTTTTTTAATTGATCAATGAAAGTTAGCTCAAGGCCATCCTGAATTAGTTTTTTCTTGAGTTTAAAATCTTTGGTGATATCTGCTGTAAGCACATGACCAATTTTATTTAGCAATGTCATTTTAACTTCCCCAAAAAATCAATTAAAACAAGCGAATATTTTTTCTTATTCTATATAGACTCCTGTGGATTTATTCACATTCGTATTTTTTAGATGTTGCTTTTTACAACACTTAAACCCGCTAAAAACAACAAACTCCGCATTTTGCGGAGTTTATGTGAAACACATAGCATTTTATACTATGTGTTCAAAAATCTTGTTTCTAAGATTCTTATTTCTCGGTTTCAAAAAGTGCTGCTACAAATGATTTTGCTGAGAATGGACGCAAGTCATCAATTTTTTCACCTACACCAATAAAACGAATAGGCACATGCGTACGACTTGCAATGTTAAATAACACACCGCCTTTTGCTGTACCATCTAGCTTAGTAATGGTAATTCCTGTCAAGCCTACTGCTTCATCAAACATTTCAACTTGGTTAATGGCATTTTGACCTGTGCCTGCATCAACCACCAACATCACTTCATGTGGTGCTGTTGCATCAATTTTTTGCATCACACGTTTTACTTTGGTCAATTCTTGCATCAAGTTGCTTTTATTGTGCAAACGACCTGCGGTATCTGCAATCAGTACATCAATACCTTTAGCTCGTGCGCTCTCAAAAGCATCAAAAATAACTGAAGCACTGTCTGCACCGTGACCCTGTGCAACTACAGCAACATCGTTACGTTCGCCCCAAATTTGTAATTGCTCAGTCGCTGCTGCACGGAAAGTATCACCTGCCGCCAGCATAACTTTTTTACCTTCACCTTGTAGGCGTTTTGCCAGTTTACCAATGGTTGTCGTTTTACCTACACCATTTACACCCACGACTAAAATTACATACGGTGTTTTATTCGGGTCAATATGTAATGGTTTTACGCGTGGCGCAAGCAAAGCCACCAATTCTTCTTGTAGTGCTTTATATAAAGAATGTGAATAAATCAGATCGCCACGCGCAGTACGTTCAGTCAAATTGGCAATAATCGTTTTGGTCGCATCTACACCAATATCTGCAACCAGAAGCTGTTCTTCAACTTCTTCCAATAACTCGTCATCAATTTCTTTACCGCCAATCAGAATATTGACCATACCATCGGCAAAGTTTTTACGGGTTTTGGTCAGACCTTCTTTCATACGACTGAAAAAACCACCTTTTGCTGGCGTTTCAGTCATAGCAGAGTCATCTGCAGCGACAGGTTCAGAAACTTCTGCTTGTACAGGTGTTGTTTCAACAATCGGAACATTTACCGCAGGTAAGTTTGGTAACGTGACATCATCATCTCCGATATCAGCATCAATCAAAAATTTATTTTGCCCATTAGATTGCTGTTGCATGCCGAATCCTTGTAAAGCATTGCGTTAAAAAATCGGATTCTATCATAAACCAAACGCTTTTACTTTGCATTGCAATCACATAGCCACATACAAAATTGCAGCAAGCAGGCCTTGCCTTTGCGCTTTAATTTCTGAAAGATAGGGTTACAACTGTTGCTAAACTTGCTGCCATGTTCCGATTGCCTATTAAGTCTGTTTGTCTTTTGCTCTTCAGTGCAGCACTTTCAATGAGTCACGCAGATACGCCTATTCAAACCAGACAGCCAAGCTTTGAAACCACGCTGAGTAATGGCTTAAAAGTGATTATTCGTGAAGATCACCGTGCACCGATGGTAATGACACAAATTTGGTACAAGGTTGGTAGTAGTGATGAGTCTGGCAACCTTTTGGGCATTTCACATGTTTTAGAACACATGATGTTTAAAGGTACAGCCAAAGTCCCGAATGATGAATTCACCCGTTTAAGTCGTATTTATGGTGGTAGTGTCAATGCATCTACTTTCACAAATTACACCCAATATTATCAACTCTATCCCAAAGCCTATTTTCCTTTAGCCCTAGAACTTGAAGCGGATAGAATGAGTAACCTATTACTACGTCAGCAAGATTTTGAACCTGAAATTAGAGTGGTAATGGAAGAACGACGCCAACGTACCGATGATAATCCTCGAGCCATGGCATTTGAACGCTTTAAATGGATTGCTTATCTGACCAGTCATTATCGCCAACCGATTATTGGACACATGAAAAATCTGCAAAATATTCAATTGCAGGATTTAAAGGACTGGTACAAAAAATGGTATCGCCCCAATAATGCAATTTTAGTAATTGTGGGTGATGTGGAAACCCAAGCCGCCTTGTTGCAAGTGCAAAAATACTTTGGCGATATTGATGCCGCTCCTCTTCCACCACGTAATGATGTTTTAGAGTTTGAGCAGTTGGGTTATCGTCACATGGAGCTGAATAGCTCCGTACAAGTACCTAACTTATATATGGCTTGGAATGTCGGCTCTTTAGCTACAGTCAAAAAACCTCAAGATGCCTATGCGCTTAGCATTATTAAACAACTATTGGATGGTGGCATTACTTCACGTTTAGAACAGCGCTTAGTGCGGGAACATAAAGTCTTAACCTCAGTCAGCATCAGTTACGACCCATACCAACGTGGCGATAGTTTATTTAGTATTTCTGCGTTACCCGCAGCAGGCATTGAGTTAAATGAGGCGCAAGCAGCTATTCAGCAAGAAATTGAGTTGCTCAAACAAGAACTTGTACAGCAAAAAGAAATTGAACGAGTGATCACTAAGTTTATTGCCAATTGGGTTTATAGTCAGGATGATCTTGCAGGACAGGCTCGCATGATTGGCAACTTAGAAGTGAATGGTTTAAACCATAAATTAATGGATGCACTACCACAACAATTTCAGGCAATTACCGCAGAAGACCTGCAACGGGTTGCTAGGCATTACTTGATTAAAGACAACCTGAGCACGCTATATTTACTACCTAAAAATAGCACCACAAACGCTAATCCTTAAACGGTCATATTCATGAAAAATCGTGTATTTCATTCTTTTATTTTCACCTTAGGACTTAGCGTGCCATTTGCCACATTCGCGATGGAAATAGATGTTGCCACAACTGCGCCACATGAGTTTTCAGAAACCAGTTTGGTTGCACCTTTACAATCACAAAATCTATTGCACAGCTTAAATGCGGTGAATGAATTACCAAATGCCCACGCACCACAGGTACACGATTTTAGAACTCGAAAACAAGCACGTAGCCTATTTGTAGAAAATACTGCATTACCAATGGTAGATATTCAATTGACCTTTAATGCGGGTTCCGCACGAGATGGCGAAGTTGAATCTGGGCTGTATGGGCTTGCCAATATGGCAGCGCAACTTATAGATGAAGGTACGCCACGATATACTGCACAAGAGGTTGCAAGCACTTTTGAAAACGTTGGTGCTCGGTTTAGTGCAACAGCATATCGGGATATGCTTGTGGTGCGTCTAAGAACGCTGTCTGACCCAGATAAAATGCACCTTGCCGTTGAAATGATGCTCGCGCTGTTAAAACACGCAACCTTTGAACCCTCAAATATTCAGCGTGTTGTATCCAATACTCAAATTGGTCAAAAACAACTTCGAGAAAACCCAAGCCGTTTAATGAATATTCGTCTGTATCGTGCAATTTATGCTAAACATCCCTACGCTGAACCGATTACAGGAACCAATGGCAGCATTAAACGGATTCAACCCCAACATTTACAGAAATTTAGAGATCAGTTTTTAGTTGCGCAGAATATGAATATTGCCATTACAGGCAAATTAAATTTAAAAGAAGCAGAAAAATTGGCGAATCGTATCAGCTTACATATAGCACAAGGTGAAGCCGCCGCCGCACTGCCCCTACCCGTAGCTGCAAGCACATTTAACATTCAGCATATTCCATACCGCTCACAACAAGCGCATGTCAGTATCGCACAGCTAGCGACCACTCGTGATGACCCTGATTATTTAGCTTTGGAAATTGCCAATCGAATGTTAGGCAGTGGCGGTTTCAACTCAATTTTAATGAAAGAATTACGGGTAAAACGTGGTCTAACGTATGCTGTCAGTAGTTCGTTTCGTTTTACTCAAGCGACTGGATTATTTAGCATAGGCTATGCTACGCGTCAAGATCAGTTGCTTGAAAGCATTCAAGTAGCGCATCAAGCACTGATTAATTTTGTACAACAACCGATAGATGCTAAACAACTGCAAGAAACCAAGGCGGGTTTAATCCGCGCTTTTCCGAATCAATACAGCAGCAATGCCAATATTAATGCGCAACTTGGGCATATTGGTTTTTATCAGTTACCTGCTAATTACTTAGGTGATTATGCGCAGCAAGTGGCAAATATTAGTGCTGAAGATGTGCACCGTGCGCTGCAAAAGCATATACACCCAGACCGTTTAACCTTGATCATTGTCAGTGAGCACTTAGACAAAACAACATTGGAAAAAATGCTACAACAAAACCTTTTGCCCAAAACAGTTCAAGCTAAAAATACAAGTACGCAACCCATGATGAACTAAGCTTTTCAGAATATTAGCTGCAAAACTTTGAATACGAACACATAAGAGTGGACTTGCTGAGTTTACTCTTGTGCCAAAGCAGGCAGTTGTTGAGCACGGTCTTTTTCAACTTGGTGTGCCTGCATCAACTTTAAATAATGCACATAACGAATTTGTGGTTGCTGCAATAAAAGCATCGCCATGTCTTGAGTGTTGGCATATATAGATTGCTGTGCAAGACGCTGCACATTATGAAACTGTTGTACACCAACTGGGCGATAAAGTGCAAAACTCGCCAAAACAAAGATGATGCAGATAATCACTACAATCAGAATGTTATAAATTTGCTCGAGTTTAAGTTGAGAAATAAATTGAATAGTTTTTTGAATTGCGTTGTGCATGACCTACCTCTAATAGCGCTAGTGTAGGCTGCGCTTGTTCGATGCACAAGTTAAACAGCTCAATTTTTACTGTACCATCACGGTAAAAATTGAGCCTGATTTATAATAACGTCACTCTTTACTAACCGATTGTTCCGCGAATCACAGCAAAGTATAAAACCAAAGCAATGATGGCCAGTACAAGGAAAATAGCAAAAATGCTTAGTCCTGCTTCTGCCTCTGCAGGATGTAACTCATCTTCATCTGCTATGCGCAGCAGCTCACCATCATAAGCACGATAAAATGCGATACGGTCTTCCCGATCTAATGTCTTGGCAAAATCTGCGACACGTTTGCGTTGTGCCAAGCAATATTCACCCAAATGCACATCACGCCGAAAAATCGCTTCATCTAATTTTTTACGGTGATGGTGCGCCAAATCCACAATTTGTGTTGCCAGTGGAGGTACATCAAAAGCAAACCCGTCTATCGTATTTGTCATGTTATTCTCCTTTTTTCTGTGCTTACAGCTTTATAGTAATCAAAAAGAAACCTGATCAATGTTTAATCATGTAAACTTGAAATAAGAAAAATAGACCCGATAATTATTTGACAATTCAAACGAATTGTAATATTAGTTTAACATTAAAGCGTTAAATTGATATGAAGCCTAAAAGGTAGGCTTATATAAGTAATCATAATTAGAATAAGGAGTTTAATATGATTCAAGCAATCTCTCATCATGACTTAGAGCATGTTTATGCAAATGCGGTAAACACCATTCATTCACAAATGAACTTCCAAGACGCTGTTAAACAACTGGAAGAGGCTGCACGCGCAGGACATGGTAAAGCAGCAATGTTCTTGGCAGAACTGTATTATCAAGGCTTCCGTGTAGAACGTGATTCACTTAAAGCACAGTATTGGCAAAACATGGCCACCATGCAAGCATAATAAAACGTCACTTAGGTGGCGTTTTTTTTGACCCTATTTTTTTCAATTTATATTTCATACATATTTGTTTACGATTTTACGCAAAGCTTAAACGGTATATTCATCAATTCTTTTTACAATATAGCCAAATTTTACAACACTACTTGATTATGAATCAGATTAGCCAACTTCAGCCCTTACCCAAGGACTTTTTTCTTAAAATTACACTATTAAAATCAATGATGTATTGTGGTGTACTTTGGGGGCTGTATCATCAAGGCTGGGCAATGAGTTCAGATCACGATGATTATATTTTCCCTTTTTGGTTAAATGCGGTTCAAGCCAATAAATATGCAGCAAAACACTGGCCACAATACAGCCCACGCAAAATTTCTGCACAGGATTTTGAAACCTTTTTATTGCCTACGCTCACCCGTTTAAATGTTACCCCTACGCTGTATGGTTCATCGAGTCAAAAGATAAAATTGACCACATCGCAAATGAAACATTTCTTTTTTAATCAGCCCATTTTAAATATTGCTTAAATCTAAACAGGATAGAATTGACGTAAAAATCAACGATTGTGACTCTAAAGTATTTGCAATTTTTACAATTCACGTTACTTTAAAAGTCAAACAATAAACAAAAAACAGGACACATAATATGACCAAGGTAACTCACGTTTTACAAGATAAAGCACATCACGAAATTTACACAATCCACCCAGAAGCAACCGTTTTAGAAGCAATTAGCCTCATGGCAGATAAAGGTATTGGTGCTTTGGTAGTGACCGATCAAAACCAGCATGTGGTTGGCATATTGTCTGAACGTGATTACACCCGTAAAGTCATTTTGATGGAGCGAACCTCTAAAGGCACGACGGTGAGCGAAATTATGACGGCAAAAGTTTTGACTGTAACCAAAAACACCAGTGTTGAAGAATGTCTAAGCCTGATTACTGATCACCACTTACGTCACTTACCTGTTTTGGAAAATGAACAATTAGTGGGGCTAGTTTCAATTGGTGACTTGGTAAAAGCCACTATGGATGATCAACGTAAACTGATTGACCAACTACAACAATATATTGCGAGCTAAGCTTTAGCCTTCTAAAAAATTACCCAAACAAAAACGCCTAAACTTTAAAAGTTTAGGCGTTTTTAATAGGCCAAGTAATTAGTTTAGACCAAGTTTCTCTGCCACATAGTCAGAGTCTTTGTCGCCACGACCTGAAAGATTCACTACAATTTTCACATCTTTCGCCATTTTAGGTGCTTCACGTAATGCCCATGCCACCGCATGTGAACTTTCTAATGCAGGTACAATACCTTCTACTCGTGACAAGGTCATAAAGGCATCAAGACATTCTTGGTCTGTCGCTGTTGAATATTCCACACGGCCAATGTCTTTTAAGAAGCTATGTTGTGGCCCTACACCCGGATAGTCCAAACCAGAGGCAATAGAGTGCACTGGCAATGGCTCACCATGTTCATCTTCAAGTACATAACACGCCATACCGTGAAGCTGGCCTGGTTTACCCAAAGTTAGAGTTGCAGAGTGTTGATCTGTATCTAAACCATGCCCTGCAGGTTCAACACCCACAAGTTTCACTTCTGCATCATTTAAGAAAGCAGTAAATGCACCCACTGCGTTTGAACCACCACCCACACACGCGACGATATAATCTGGGTTTACACCAAAACGCTCTTGGCTTTGTAGTTTAATTTCATCACCAATAATAGATTGGAAATCACGCACCATTTTTGGAAATGGGTGTGGCCCAACCACAGAACCAATCGCATAAATAAAGTTTTTTGGGTCTTTTAAATATTCTTCAAAAGCGCTGTCCACTGCATCTTTTAAAGTGGCTGTGCCGCGGGTTACTGAAATCAGGTTGGCACCTAGAATTTTCATTTTCACCACATTCGGGTGTTCTTTTTCAATATCGACCTGTCCCATGTGAATTTCACACGGAATACCCACCAACGCACATGCCGTCGCCAAGGCTACTCCGTGCTGCCCTGCACCTGTTTCGGCAATGACTTTGGTTTTACCCATATATTTGGCCAGTAATGCCTCGCCCAAACAATGGTTAATTTTATGTGCGCCAGTATGGTTTAAATCTTCACGCTTTAAATAAATTTGCGCACCACCTAACTGTTCAGATAAACGCTTGGCATAGAATAAAGGACTTGGACGACCAACATAGTGAGTAAACAAATCTTTTAATTCATTCTGAAATTCTACCGTTTTACGAATTTCCTCATAAGCAACGTTAATTTCATCCATGGCTTCTTTTAAATGCGGTGGAATAAACTGCCCGCCATATTGCCCGAAAAAACCTTCTTCATTCGGTAATGCGATGCCATTGATTTGATGATCCATATCGATCCCCTCAGATTGAAATTCACGTTGCCTATCGTGTCTGTACTTACTTAGTCTTCGCCTAACAATCACTCAATAGTTGAGTGATATTGACGAAAATGACGCTTAACGCGCCAAATATTTAGTCATATCTTCAATGCCTTTTAAAGTCATTGGATACATATGATGTTCAAAAATTTGTTTAATTAAACCAATAGTATGGGTGTATTGCCAATAACCTTCCTGCTCTGGGTTGAGCCATGCGGTTTTTTCAAAATGCTGACGCAGACGCTGTAACCAAACTTGCCCTGCTTCATCATTCATATACTCCACCGAACCACCAATCGAATTTAACTCGTAAGGTGCCATACTGGCATCACCCACCACAATTACCCGATAGTCGCGTCCATAGGTATTCAATAAATCCCACGTGTTCATACGGGTACTGCTACGACGCAAATTGTCTTTCCAAACATAGTCATATAAGCAGTTATGGAAATAAAAATATTCGAGGGTTTTAAATTCAGTTTTAGCTGCGCTAAACAGTTTTTCACATTGGGCAATGTGAGCATCCATAGAGCCGCCTACATCAAACAGCATCAATACTTTGACACGATTGCGGCGTTCGGGTACCAATTGCACATCTAAAATGCCCTGCTTTGCAGTTTCACGGATGGTGCCATCTATATCTAGCTCTTCCGCTGCACCTTGACGGGCAAACTTGCGTAAACGGCGCAAAGCCAGTTGCATTTGCCGTGTACCTAAAATCTGTTCATCATCCAAATTACGGTATTGACGCTGTTCCCAAACTTTAACTGCAGAGCGCTTACGTCCTGGCCCACCAATACGTACACCTTCAGGATGGTCACCATAAGCCCCAAAAGGTGATGTGCCGCCCGTACCAATCATACGGTTGCCACCCTGATGCTTTTTATGCTGTTCACGCAAGCGCTCTTCTAGCATTTTCATCAGTTCTTCTAATGATCCTGCTTTTTTCAGTTCTTCACGCTGCTCTGGCGTAAGATGCTTTTCAAGCAACTCTAAATCAAACCAGTCTTTGGGTAATTGATGAACTTGGTTCAGCAAATCATCTAGATCAAATGTTGAAATACCATCAAAATAATCTTTCATGGCACGGTCAAATTTGTCAAAGAATCGCTCATCTTTGACCATGACCGTTTTGACTAATTGATAGAACTCGTCCTGATCTGCAAACACCAAACCTGAAGCCACTGCTTGATTTAAGTCAATCAATTCACGTGTGCTCACAGGCACACCGTAACGACGCAAGGTGTAAAACAAGCGCACGAACATGGCGATGTACTCCTTAACGGCGTGACATAAAGGCTAAACGCTCAAGCAATTGCACATCTTGTTCGTTTTTAATGAGCGCACCATATAAAGGAGGAATGGCCTTGCTTTTATCGCTATTACGCAAAATGTCTTCTGGCATATCATCTGCCATAAGCAAGCTGAGCCAGTCAATCAATTCAGAGGTCGATGGTGGCTTCTTAAGACCCGGAACTTGGCGTAGTTTAAAGAATACTTGCAAAGCTTCGGATACCAAAGTGCCTGAAATATTTGGAAAATGCACATCGATAATATCGCGCATCGTAGCTTCATCTGGGAAATCAATATAATGGAAGAAACAACGACGTAAAAAAGCGTCTGGGAGTTCTTTTTCATTATTTGAGGTGATGATTACAATCGGACGTTGTGTTGCAGTAATGGTTTCGCCCGTTTCATAAACGTAAAATGACATTTTATCAAGTTCATGCAACAAGTCGTTTGGAAACTCAATATCTGCCTTGTCAATTTCATCAATCAACAACACACAGCGTTCTTCGCTGGTAAATGCTTCCCACAACTTTCCAGGCTTAATGTAGTTTTTAATATCATAGACGCGGTCATCGCCTAACTGGCTATCACGTAAACGTGACACCGCATCATATTCATATAAACCTTGTTGCGCTTTGGTGGTCGATTTAATGTGCCACGTAATCAGTTTCAAACCCAGACTTTGAGCCACCTGCTCAGCCAATAAGGTTTTACCTGTACCCGGCTCTCCTTTAACCAGCAGAGGTTTTTGCAGCGCACGTGCGGCTTTTACCGCAAGTTTTAAGCTATCAGTCGCAATGTACTGATCTGTACCAGAGAATTGTTGTGTATCAACAGACATGATTTTACCTTAATTTTTTTAGTTACAATGGTGAGGTCTTTTTCTTGGCAGTATAGGTGCTTTGTTTTAAACGGTATTTAGACCAAAAATAACCGATCAATAAGCCAAGACCGATCACAAATAAAATGGCAGATAAATTTGCCCAAACCAATGGCATTTCTTTGGTCAATACACCAAAAAGAAGTCCAAAAATGGCAGGAGCAAGAGCCGCGTTACTACCTTCAGATACAGTTGGCGTTAGTAAAATCGCAAACAGCATAATCCAAGTTATGCCACCCAATGGATTTGGCAAACGCTTGGCAATTGCATACCAGCACCACAAAATTATGGCGCTGCCAAGCAAGTAAACAGCAATCGCAATTGCAGTTTCAGGAATTGATGCCAACGCAGTCATAACACTATTCATTTCTCAACTCCTGAACAAAGGTTATGCACCGCGTAAACCTTCTGGTTCTACGGCATTTGGATTAATTAAACCTTCTGGCGGTACTTGAATAAAGAAACCACGAGTTTGAATTGAATCCATAACGTGTAAAACATTCACACGTGCCAATTTACGGCTTTCAGACAATTGTAAATCCATCACAAAAGTCGCACGACCAAATGCGCTGCGCATTGCTTCGGGTAAGGCATCTAGTGGATTAAACTCTTCAGTTTGCTCTGGACGGGCGATGTACAAATACATCTCATCTTTTTTGCTCGATTTATAAATTGAACAGTGCATAAACAACAAAACTCTAAAAACTCAGGCAAAGGATACAACAAAAAAAACCGAGATACATTAACCATTATTAACGCATTGGTCTAAGTTTGTATGGATGGCCATAGTTAATGACAGATTCACCACCATTAACTAGGGTTTAATTCAGAAAGTCTTTATTCAGCCACTTTCATTTGACCAGACAAATAGCGCTCATCGGCATGCAACACGTCAATTAACGGCTTGGTCAGCAATTCATAACGCCAGCCCAACAAGTAATTTGGTAGGTCTTGTTCATCGTTATGAAATACCACATGCTGATACAAAGCATTCAGCCACTTTTTACGCAACAACACTTCTTTCGGAATTTGAGTTTCCTGAACCGCAGCCTGAATCACCCGATCCATATTATCACTGACATCTTTAGAGGAATGGCGGATTGGACGGGCTAAACGCAGTGGCCATTGAGATTGATCAGGCAGGTATTTGATTAAATCCAAAATAGTTTTACCATGCTCACGCACAATATGCGGACGTAAATCTTTAATTCCACTCAGTTGGAATGAATTACGTGGATTTTTTTCAACTAAATCCAACATACTAGAATTACGCAAAATAAAACTACGTGGCTGATTCAGCGCCTTGACCATTTGTTCACGCCAAACAGCCAATTGCTGCAATTGCATAAGCTGACGACGTGAATGACGGTAATTACCAATATCTTGATACAGCAGCTCAATTGGTGTTTCTTCACCAATTTCCTGAGTTAGATGACGGCAATCTTCCTTCACAAAATCGAGTAAATGCTGCTGTTTTAAATCACTTTGTACTTTGTCTGCCAACTGCATTAAATACAGCACATCATTGGCCGCATAATTCAATTGCTCATCGGATAAGGGACGTGCCAGCCAGTCTGAACGAGTCTGCCCTTTATCAATATCAACATTCAGCATAGTTTTTAAAGCGTTTTGATAGCTGACTTGCAAGCCATGTCCTAAAAATGACATGCCGACCTGCGTATCAAAAACATTATCTAAGTTTTTTTGCTGTGCATAATGATAAATTAAATCAATATCTTCACCGCAGGCATGAAAAATATTTTGCTGCGCCTGAAACAGTTTTTCCCAAAAAGCAGTCAAATTGAGCGAAGTGCCATCTAGTAAATAGACCTGATTATTGACATTAATTTGGAATACACCCAATTTAGGCCAAAGCGTATCGACCTTAATAAACTCGGTATCTAAACCATAGATGCTGTTTTGACTCATTAATGCCAAGACATTTTCAAAATCTTTTTGTTGGTGAATAAATTGGAACATAGCGACCAGATAGACTGCACTCTCTAGAGTTTCATTTTAAACATTAAATAGCGTTTAGCTATAAAAATATAATCGGTATTTTACTTTTTTATCTTATTTTTAAGTCAATACAGATATTTTCTAGATTTTTTTATCGTTTTTTTATCTTAATTTGAGTTTTTACTCTATGTGAATTCAAGCAAATACTTTAAATGATCATTCACATGAAATAAGCACCAAGATGCTTATTTCATTCGCATCCGATTATGCACAGCTTGACTTAGAGTATGACTATCGACATATTCAAGCTCGCCACCTTGCGGTACGCCTTGCGCAATCCGCGTCATCTGCACAGGTAAATGCTTTGTGGCTTCGACCAAATAGTGCGCCGTTGCCTGACCTTCCACAGTTGCATTGGTGGCTAAAATCACTTCGGTAATATTGCCATCACTCAAACGCTGTACCAAGTACGGAATGCCAATTTCATCTGGGCCAATACCATCTAAAGGCGATAAATGCCCACCTAAGACATGGTATTTGCCACGAAAACTACCGCTTTGCTCAATGGCCATCACATCGGCCGGAGATTCCACGACACACAGCAAATGTGCATCCCGATCATGTGAGGCACAAATATTGCAAACTTCATCTTCAGTTAATGAATGGCAAATCGAACATTCGTGAATATAGCTGGTGGCTTCATTCAAAGCATGAGCCAAACCGACTGCACCTTCTCTATTTTTCATAATCAGGTGCAATGCCATGCGTTGAGCCGATTTAGGCCCAACACTTGGCAAAATGCGCAGCGCTTGTACCAGTTGATCAAAACGATCACTAAACATACGCCGTTCCTTAGAATAAACCTGCCAAGCCAGGTGGCAAGCCCATACCAGAGTTTGCAGACTTCATTTTCTCTTCAGAAATTGCTTCAGCCTGACGTGCTGCATCATTCATTGCAGCTGCAATCAAATCTTCAATCATGTCTGCATCGTCTTGCAACAATTCAGGATTAATTTCGATACGTTTCACTACATTACGGCAAGTCATAGTCACTTTCACTAAACCACCACCCGCTTCTGCATGCACTTCAGTTTGCGCAAGTTCTTCTTTGGCTTTTTTAATGTTGTTTTCCACTTCTTTTTGCATGCGCTGAGCTTGCTGCATCAACATATTAATGTTCATAAAAATCTCCGAACAAATGATCTATCGTTTTAAATGAGGTCTAAACCGCGCTCGATGTCGCGAATAATATCATCAATATCTTCCAAGCCAACAGAAACACGAATTAAACCTTCGCTGATGCCTGCTGCTTGTTTGGCTTCTGGACTCATTCGGCCATGCGATGTTGTTGCAGGATGGGTAATAGTCGACTTTACATCACCCAAGTTACTAGTAATCGACAAGAAGCGTGTATTATCAATTACGGTCCAAGCGCCTTCACGCTCACCTTTCACTACAAACGATACAACACCACCAAAACCAGACTGTTGTTTTTTCGCGAGTTCATGCCCTACGTGATGTGGCAGTCCCGCATAATACACTTTTTCCACTTTTGGATGTGCATCTAGCCACTCTGCAAGTTTTTGTGCGCTGGCACAATGCGCTTTCATACGCAGGCTTAATGTTTCCAAGCCTTTTAAGAAAATCCATGCATTAAACGGACTTAATGAATTACCCAAGGTACGAATAACACTGTTGATTTCTTCGACCAACTTGTCTTTACCGACAACCGCACCGCCCAAAGCACGCCCCTGACCATCAATATATTTGGTTGATGAATAAATAATGAGGTCTGCACCAAATTTTAGTGGTTGTTGCAAAACGGGCGTACAGAAAGTGTTATCTACCGCAAATAACGCACCATGTGCATGTGCAATATCGGCAATCGCTTGCAAGTCACCCACCTGAGCCAATGGATTTGATGGTGTTTCAATAAATAACAAACGCGTATTTGGACGAATTGCTTGCTTCCAACTGTCTAAATCTTCTAGATCGACAAATGTGACATCTACACCAAACTTCATCACATATTTTTCAAACAGTGAAATGATAGAGCCAAAGACCGCACGTGAACACACCACATGATCGCCTGCTTTAAGATAAGCCAAGGTCACAGCATGCACTGCCGCCATACCTGAGCTTGTTGCCACAGCACGTTCTGCACCATCCAAAACAGCTAAACGCTTTTCAAAGGCTTGTACGGTTGGGTTGGTATAACGTGAATAGGTATTCCCTTCAATTTCGCCTGAAAACTTGGCGGCTGCATCGGCAGCATTTTCACAGACAAAAGATGACGTCAGAAAAATTGGTTCACTGTGTTCACTTTCAAATGTACGGTTATGCCCTGTACGAATCGCTAAAGTATCTAATTGATATGCAAGGTCGTCTGGTTGACTCATCTTTACTGCTCAGCCCTTAATCTAGTCCTAAGACCTGTTTGTTAATAATTGCCAACATTTTGAGCGCCAAGCGTATTTAAGGTCAAGGTAAAATGTATAAATATCGCTTAGACTTCATTCAAATCGGCGCCTTGTGTGATGGAACACCTCATGAATCAGTTACAACGAAAATTTAATCCGCACCGAAAAAAACTGAAAAACCTCAGTACACGTCTGTTTAAGAGTCGGGATTTGATTCTGTCGCAGTCCACAGCCTATGAAATTGTTGCACGTTATAAACATGCACAGATTCGTTATTACGCCTCGCCCAACAAGCAATACAAAGAACCGCTGGTATTTGTGGCACCGCTTGCCATTACCATGTCCATTTACGATTTATATCCGTATCGCTCACTGGTCAAGCATTTTCAGCATAGTGGTTTTGATGTCTATCTGATTGATTGGGGGCAATTAACCTATCAGCATCGTCATCTAAATTTTATGGCTTTTATAGATGATGCTTTGCCACATTGTATTCAGCATATTTTACAGCATGCACAAACTACACAAATCTCTTTGCATGGCTGGAGTATGGCAGGTGTCTTTGCCATGCTTTACACTGCAAAACACCGACCTGAACATGTTAAAAATTTAATGATTTTGGGCAGCCCTGTGGACAGTTATGCGTCGGGCCGTGTGGGTAAGCTATTTCAAATCACCAATCGTTTGATTTCCAAATACCCGAAACTGCAACATGCATTTTATTCGGGCAACATTCCCAAGCATTTTATTCATACGCCAGGTTTAATTAATGCGATAGGTTTTAAAATTTTAGACCCGAAAGCGTGGTTGGAAAGCAATAAACAGATGCTTTCCAATTTACATGACTTACAGACTTTGCATGAAAATGCCACGCTCGCCAATTTTTTAAACAATATGATTGATTATCCTGGCGGCATTAATCAGGACATGGTGTTAAATGTTTGGCTGCAAAACCCACTTAAACAAGGACATATTCAGCTCAAACAGCACAATATTGACCTAAAAGATATCAATTGCCCGCTTCTGGTTGGTGCAGGTGACAGTGATCAGATTGTCACTGCAGAGGCAGCTCAACCTTTGTGTGAATTGACAAGTAGTACCGATGTCACGTTTACTCTTATTCCTGGCGGGCATTTAGGTTTAATGTCCAGTCAAAAAAGTGCCAATGAATTTTGGCCTAAATTGACCACATGGTTAGAACAACGATCCAGCAAAATCGCATAAAGAGAGCACGAATATGATTCAATCTGTTGCATTTATTGGCTTAGGCGCAATGGGCTACCGCATGGCAGCACATTTACCCAAACATTTTGACACGGTCTATGTTTGGAATCGTAACTTTGCCAAAGCCGAGCAACATGCTGCAGAATATGGCACTCAAGCGGTTGAATTGGCTCAAGCGGTACAGGCAGATGTTATTTTTTCTTGCTTGCCTACCAGTACCGAAGTTGAAAACCTGATTGCACAAGTTAAACTTAAAGCAGGTTCAGTTTGGGTCGACTGCACCAGTGGCGTACCTGAAAGCGCAAAAAAACTGGTACAACAACTTAAAGCCCAAAACGTCGATTTCTTAGATGCACCTGTAAGTGGCCAAACCATTGGTGCAGAAAATGCCACCTTAACGGTCATGATTGGTGGTAAAGCAGCAGCCTTTGAAAAAGCGCTCCCTGCAATTCAGGCTTTTGGTAAAGTGATTCAGCACGTGGGTGAACCAGGTGCAGGTTTTGCAGTTAAAGCGGTGAATAATATGCTCATGGCGGTCAGCCTATGTGCTGCTGCTGAAGGTTTTACTACCCTAAAAGCACATGGGGTAAATTTGAATCAGGCTTTGCAATGCATTAATGCCTCAAGTGGCAAAAGTGCCGTAACAGAAATGATTTTACCGCAACGAGTACTGAATCGTGCTTTCCCAAATACCTTTGCCCTGCCTTTACTTGCCAAAGATACAGGCATTGCACTTGATTTAGTCCGTGAGGCGGCCTTGCCTGCACCTGTACTGGCATTAACTCAAAGTCTGATTCAAGCGGCAAATTTAACTGCAGAAAAAGACAGTGATTTTTCCACTGCCGTGAAAATGTATGAATTATGGAGTAATATTACCCTAGAGTAAGAACTCGCCATTGAATACGCAGCCACAAACCCAATAATGTATATAAGTGCTTCGTCACCCTACAAACCACAGAGGAAACTCTTATGAAAAAGTTTAGCATTGCCGTATTTGCAAGCCTTGCAACTTTTATCGGGGCAAATTCAACTGCTTTTGCTTCTGAGCAAGAATGTCAAAAATTAAAAAATGATCACGATGTTATTTATGCATCTAAAGGTTTCTGCTTTAAAGATCCTGAAGCTAAAGCACGTTTTGGTAATGACAATTGCTATACAACTAAGCCGAAGTTCTCTGAAAAAGAACAACAACGCCTTGATGCAATTAAAGCACGTCAAAAAGAATTGAACTGTAAGTAACAGTTTTGAAAATAAGCTGAATTGAAGGAATTATTATGGCTTACGATGATCAAAATATTTTTGCAAGAATTTTACGTGGTGAGCTTCCTGCAATAAAAGTGTATGAAGACGAACACGTGCTTGCGTTTATGGACATCATGCCTCAAGCCGATGGTCACACCTTGGTTATTCCTAAAACACCTGCAGTCACTTTATTGGACCTGCCTGCCGAAGCTGCAGCATATACCATCCAAATTGTGCAAAAAATTGCTAAAGCCATTGAAAAAGGCTTAGGTGTGGATGGTATTGTGCTCATGCAGCTATCTGGTGCAAGTGCAGGACAAACTGTACCGCATGTACATTTCCATTTAATTCCAACTTCAGTTCACGAACTTGGAAAACATGCTGCACAAATGGGCGATCAGGAAAAAATCCTAGCACAGGCCGAAAAAATTAAAGCAGCACTTTAAAATATTTCCAAAACTGTATTAAAAATGAATGGAGCACTCGCTCCATTTTTTTGCTTCATGTTTAATTTCCCGATTAACCACAGCATTGATAACAATAATATGTCACTTCCCTTGCAATTAAGTTATTCATTTCATAAATTTTTTCTAAATTTAAAAACCTGTTCACTTAAAATTTGCGATTAAAGGTAAGTTTTTGGTCTAATTTGTTCTTTTTAATAATTTTGAAATATTTCCTTAATATTACTGTCGCATTTGTAAGGAATACTTAGCACCAATAGAGAGCAGCGGTAGATCAACCCTACTTCTGAACAATGTTTAGGACTAAAAAACAATAGTCTGTATTGGAGCTACACATGAAAAAAACGCTTTGCGCATTAGCAGTTGGGGCAACCTTATTTACACCAGCACTAGCTATGGCTGCTGATGTTAAAGTTTATGGTCGTGCACACGTATCTTTAGACTATCTTGATGATGGTAAAGACTACAACGAAGTTGGTCTTTCTTCTAACTCATCACGTTTAGGCTTCAAAGCTGAACAAAAATTAGAAAATGGCATGACTGTTTTTGGTCAAATTGAACAAGAAATTAACTTCGCTAGTGGCTCTGCAAATGATGACGTTGAGTTTGCTACCCGTGATACATTTGTTGGTTTAAAAGGTGACTTTGGTCAAGCACGTGTAGGTCGTTTTGACAGTCCATTTAAAGCTGCTCGTGGTCCAGTTAACTTCTTTGGTGATATGGTTGGCGACATTCGCAACGTAACTCGCGTTTCTGAACAGCGTTTTGATGAACGTAATGCGAATACAATTGAATATAAAACACCAAAATTTGGTGGTGGCTTTAACGTATTAGGCGCACTTTCTTTACACGAAAAGAATAGCCCTGATGCAACAAAAGACGGTAAAAATGACAAAGATAAAGCTTATGACTTAGCTTTAACTTATAAAGAAGGAAAAGTCGATTTTGCTACTGCTTATGAGCATTACGAAGAAGAAGCTGGTCGTGGTGAACGTGATGGTTTCCGTATTGCAGCAGCATACAAAGTTACACCTGAGCTAAATATTGGTGCTTTATATCAATACACTACTTTTGATAAACAAGGCACAGCAGCAGATATTGCAGCTGCTAAAGGTGGTGATTTAGAGAAACTTCTTTCAAAACAAGATACACACGTATTTGGTGTAGCAGCGGATTATAAAGTTGCACCTAAAACTTATGTACGCGGTCAAGTCTTCCACCGTGATGTTGATGCGACTGACGCAAATGCAACATTATTGGCTGTAGGTGTAGAACACCGTTTAGACAAAGCTGTACGTGTATACGCAAATCTTGCAACAATGTTAAATGATACAAACTCTAGATTAACACCATGGTCACAAGGTCGTTCAAACAACGTTACTGGTGCTTTTGATGAAGATGCTCTAGGTCTTTCTCTAGGTTTCCGTTACGACTTCTAAGTCTTAACCGAACTTAAAACATAAAAAACACGCTTCGGCGTGTTTTTTATTGCAACAACCTATAGGCAAATAAAAGCTAGCAAATTTGCTGGCTTTGTTTATCTAGTTAAGTTTTACAAAGATGATTTTTTTAACATTAACGCTTTAAAAAGCCAGATACTAAATTCATTACCTGTTGAATATCATCATTCGCTTCTTGTTTGCTGGTTTGCTCACCCTGCGGTGTTAATGAGTCAATAATTTGTGGTAAGACTGTAGAAATCGCACTATAAATATCTTGCTTCGGAGCTTGAGTTTGCTGTGCAACCTGTTCTACATCAGCATCATCAAATAAGCTTTGTACTTGATCAGGCTGAACTTGCGCATTTTCACCTGGGCCAGTAGACACCCAATCATCTACCTGACTGGTTAAGCCCTGCCCTTTTAACTTATCCAAAGCGCCTTGTAAACCGCCTTGCTTTTGAATCCATGCCAACACCAAAGGCAGTACTGCGACCAGCAAACTTTGTGTGCCTGAAGCGCCTGCTGTTGAACGCTGTTGCTGCCCGCCTAACTGGCCAAGTACCGAACCAAGAATTCCACCCAAGCCACCTTGAGATGATTGCTGGTTATTTCCACTTAACTGCCCCAATACCGAACCTAAAATACCACCTAAACCACCTTGCGATTGATTAGATTGTTGATTCGCACCTAATGCTTGCTTTGCCAATATTTCAACAATATTGCTTAAATTGGTCATTTTATTTTCCTCATTATGCCCTAATGACAGCATACGAAGTTTTAAGCTAAATGCTTGCTAGAAATTGTTAAATTTTGCAATAAGTTTTCTTTTTATGACTCAAGTATCACTTTAAGGTGAACTACTTAAGTGTTTACCAACGGAATTTATCCCAATTTTCAGGATTTGCCCAAAACTTAGAGTTAAACCAATCAGGCACGTGCTTATAAGTCAAAATATTAAACTGCCATAAGGTCAAATGATGTTCTTCAAATTTATGGTCAATTAATTGGGTAAAACCAAGCGCACGAAGCAATTGCTCATCTTCACGTGAAGCGATAACTATAATGCGTTTAGCCAGTAAATCACGCAATTTCACCAATACTTGAGATTTTTGCTGAATTAATTTTTCCTGCGTACTGTCAGAGAAAAAATCTGTGCAGTCTAAAAAGACAATACCTAAATCAAAACGCTGGGTAAAAGGCAGATTTAAAAAGTCCAATGCGCTAAAATACTGACATGCAATAGTGGGAAAATTATCCACTGTTATATTTTGAGGATTCGGGCTAGTTTCACTATTTTGCCCCACACATAATGCGGTAGAAATTGGCTGTTGTTGAGATAAATCTGCAATCAACGCTTGAATCAAACGCATATCAGCCATCACTGCATTCCTTCATTTTTTGAGAGAGTATTCTTATGGAACTACAAGGCATTTGCCATAAAATGCACGCAGGTCTTAAGGACCATAGTGTAACTGATGAACAGGTACACAAGGCAAATGTTGAATATAAATTTATTCTAGACCGTTCAGAAATTGATCTGCCTTTTCAGCTTGGTCAAGAAATTGAACTGGAATGGACAGGCAATATTTACTGTGTTTCTTGTGGCGTCAAAACCCCAAAATCATATTCTCAGGGTCATTGTTTTAAATGCTTTAAAACCAAGGCTTCTTGCGATATGTGCATTATGAAACCCGAAACCTGCCATTATCATTTAGGGACGTGTCGTGAAGATAGTTTTGCACATGAGGTCTGCTTTCAACCACATATAGTCTATTTAGCCAACTCCAGCGCTTTAAAAGTGGGGATTACCCGTCTAGGACAAATGCCCACACGCTGGTTAGATCAGGGTGCCACCCAAGCATTGCCAATTATGAAAGTTGGCTCACGCCGTTTATCTGGGCAACTCGAAATCATGTTTGGTTCACAAGTGGCAGATAAAACGGACTGGCGTAAATTACTCAAAGGTGAAGCAGCACCTTTAAACTTAATTGAAGTGCGTGAACAGCTTATTGAAGAGTTTGCACCTAAAATTCAAACTATTCGTGATGAATTTAGTCAAAACTTAGAATTCAATGAAACCGTTGAATTGTTAGATCAAGAGCCACCACGTGAGTTTGTATATCCTGTAGAGCAATATCCTGAAAAAATCAAATCGCATAATTTGGATAAAACCCCAATTATTCGCGGTAAGTTACAAGGTATTAAAGGACAATATCTTATATTAGATACTGGCGTGATTAACATTCGCAAATACACAGGTTATGAGTTAAAAATCCGCGCTGAATAAGCCATCAATATCTTAGTCAACGCTTTTTACAAGCACAAAAAAACCAGCAAATTTGCTGGTTTTTTCTTTGATGATAAATGACTATTTGATTTTCGCTTGAGACTTCAAATATTGAGTGTAGTCATCCAACTCTTGCTGAGCACGAAGTTGTTGATATAACTGCGCCAATTCTTTGAGCTGTTCAGGCGTCAAAGCATTCGAAGTGGTGTCATTTACATTCGATACAGCGACTACAACCAATTCATTCGGTAAAGATGCTGTCGTTACTGACCACATGCCTTGTTTAGGTGCAAGCACACTAAATGCAGCACGTTCAATTTCACGCTTTAACAAGCCATCTGCACGAGTAAATGTACCTGCATTTTCAAAACGGATTTGGTTTTTAGCTAAAACCGTTGCAGCTGGCTGAGTTTTAAATGCATCTAAAGCAGCTTGAATATCTTTTTTAGCCGCATCAAATGCTTTTTTCTCAATCAGTTGTGTTTTCACACGCGGGGTTGCCTCCTCTAAAGTTTGCACACCTGCTGCATGGTAATTACGCACTTTCACCCATACCACATCACCATTAGCCAAAGTGATATTGCTTGAGGCATTACGATCACCATTTTTCACATCATCATTAAACAGCTTCACTTTCACACTTGGCTGGCTTAACACAGGATGTTGTGTCGCTAAAGTAACCGCATTAGCAGATTGAACTTTGACTGTTTTAACTTCTTCAGCCACGACATCTAAAGCGTCACTGCTTACCACCAATTCATTTAAGCTGTTGATGGTATCTGTATAAGCATTTTCAGTTTTTGCTTTTTGCAACTCAGCTGTTAAACGTGCTTTTTCAGCTTCAAACGTAGGTACTTGAACTGCAGCACCTTCAGTTTGAATTAAATGATAGCCATATTGCGTTTTAATCGGCTGAGATACTTCACCCGATCTCAGGCTATTTACAGCTTTATCGAAAGCATCACCAAAGACACCAGCTTCATAACCTGCAACCGTACCACCTTTGGCCTTAGACTCAGGGTCATCTGAATACTTTTGTGCAGCAGAGGCAAAACTTGCACCCTGTTGAATTTCAGTAGCTGCTTGTGCTGCCAGTTTTTGAGCTGCGGGATCATCACGTGCATCCGTGGTGATTAAAATATGTTTAACCGTCGGCGTTGCTGCACTTTTTTGCGTGTCTACAAACTTTTGATACGCTTGCTGTAATTCAGCATCCGACACAGTCGTATTTGCAGGGGCAATATTTGCAGGCGTAACGACAACATAATCAACATCTACACTTGCCACTTGCTTAAAGGTGCTTGAATGCTGCTCATAATATGCTGCAATTTCTTGTGTAGTCACGCTGATATTTTTCTTGTAGTCATCCAACTTAATGCTAGACAAATGCAAAGTACGCTGTTGGGTCTGTAGATTTGCAATTTGCTGAATATCAGACGGGCTCACCAAAGCATAATCTGTAAAGCTCGCACTTAGCATTTTTAAAGCGTGATCCTGACGCAAGTTTGCAACCAATGCTTGATTCGTCATACCCACAGATTGCAAATAGTTGGCATACAATGTTTCAGAAAACTTACCGTCTTGTTGGAAGTTTGGCTGTTGCGCAATCATTTGCTCAATTTGAGCATCACTCAAAGAAATGCCCAGTTTTTCAGCCTGTTGCAATAACAAAGTACGTGCAACCAAAGTGTCTTGTGCTTTATTTTGAATGTAATTTTGATTTAACAGCGTTTCATCACCGTTGGTATAAGCCAAGTATTGTTCTTTCAGCGAGTTGGTCAGATTGTCTAATTCTCGTTTTGAAATTTGCTGACCATTCACGGTTTGTGCAGTGTCTTCAGACTGACCACCACTAAAATATCCTTCAATACCTACAAGTGCTAAAGGGGTCAAGAATAAAACGAGCAAAACTTTGCCCAACCAACCCTTAATAACTTTACGAAAAGATTCCATAAGTATTCCAATATTTTATTTGCGGAAGATTTTAACTGAAAACCCTCTGCGAATGAATGCATTGACGCCTTTTATTGACATTATTAATAAAAAACGCGCCAATTGGCGCGCTTTCTTGGCATTTTAAAAGATTATGCTACTGAATCTTTCAAACCTTTACCTGCTTTAAAGCTTGGTACTTTGCTTGCTTTAATTTCTAGGGTTGCACCTGTTTGTGGGTTGCGACCTGTACGTGCAGCACGCTCTTTCACGCTAAATGTACCAAAACCCACTAAAGTTACAGTATCACCAGCTTTAAGCGCTTCAGTAATTGAAGCAATTGTTGCGTCTAAGGCTTTACCTGCATCAGTCTTAGACAATCCCCCTTTCTCTGCAATTGCATCGATTAATTCTGATTTATTCATGAAGATTACGTCCTCTTAATATCGTTTATTTAAGGTCCAGAGATTTAATTTAAATTACCGTAACGCCTTTATAGCAATGCTTTGAGGGTAAAAGCAATACTCCCTGTACGCTTTTATGCAAAATAAATGGTAAAAAACGATGGAGCATAAGATACTATTGACAATTAGTCTAAAACCCGCCTCTCATCCACATCTGCATGTTTCTAAATCTAGGCTAGACACGTTTACTTTTTGCAACATCTTCTTTTAATTGTTTATTTTCTTCAATCAAGGCATCAACTTTGGCATGTAATTGTAATACTAAATGCTCTAAATGTTGAAGATCTTTTGCTGTTACTAAGCCAATTCTATTTAAAGAATGATTTACGCTATGGTCAATCAGACGCTCGACCTTGTCTTTGGTGTCTATCACCGATTCCTTGGCTTTTTCTGAAACCTTTTCAACAGTTTGGTCAGCAATTTCAGTGGTTTTAGATTCCAGCTCTTCCCCCACCTTGACCAGAGAGTCAAACAATTTATTGCCTTCCTCTTCAGCGCGTGAAAAAGCACCTAAACCTGCTAACCAAATTTGCTTGGTATATTTACGAAAATCGAGTGAAGATTTACGACCTGCACGTATTTTATCTTTATTTTTCAATGTATTTTCAGATTCAGAAGTATGTTCTTCTGGCGTTTGTGTTGCATTTTCCATGGACACATCTCCCGCTTATTTTATGCGCAAATGAATATAATAAACCTACAAAATACGCCAATAATAGCAAATTAAATACTTGATCGTTTTGCTAAACTGTTCTACAAAGCAAGATTATTGCATGTGTTTTCCGATATTTCTGATCAAAAAACACAAATTAAGGAATTCAACTTTTAAATTAAGGGACTTGGTTTTATGAGTGACTCGCAACAAAGACAAAGTAATCCGCATTTGTTGCTCACTATGGTTATGATTGTGCTTGAAACCATTTTTAGCTTTATTTTAAAGCACGATCGCGTTGTCGCATTACAAGCTAAAAAATTTGTAGATCAAAAAATCACTATAAAAATTAATAGCTACATTCCTTATTTTGACATTTATGTGCAATTTAGCCCACATGGTATTTTGTTTGACAGCAAAGCGCCTGATCAAGCCATTGATTTAGATGTACGCACCACTTTAATGGATTTATTCAAAATCTTTATTTTAGGCAACCGTCGTAGCATCAAGCACATGCGTATAGATGGCGACATCACCCTAAAAGATGAATTTCGTGATCTGATTTTGCATTTTAGTGCGCCTAAAGTTTTGGCCGACTGGAAACAGTGGTTAAAAGAAGCACCTCAAGGGCAAGAAGTGGTTAGCTCTAAAAAACGTATTGCCCCTCTTTTAGACAAAATTGATGAGCAGCGCTCTAAAATCAACACCCTACAAGTTGAGCTAAAACAACATAAAAACCGTATTCGTCGTATTGAACGACGTCAGAAACGTATCAATATCGCCTTTAGCATAATAACAGTACTATTAATTACGTTATTAGTGTATAATTTATGGCTGAATTAAGAACACTAAAACATCAATAAAAACAGCCCTAAACCTTCGCTACAAGATAACAATAAAATACTTGACTAATTTAGTCGGGATTCATAGAATACACACATCTAGTCTAATCATGTGTATCGAATCATGCGCTTAACAACTCGCGGTCGCTACGCAGTGACTGCTCTACTTGATTTAGCTTTGCAGCCAACTGAACAAACGATCACGCTTGCTGAAATTGCAGCCCGTCAAACTATTTCTGTTGCTTATCTTGAGCAGTTATTCGCAAAACTTAAGCGCCACGGCTTAGTGTCTAGTGTTCGCGGTGCTAACGGTGGTTACCATTTAGCACGTAGTGCAAATGAAATCACTGTGCTAGAAATTATTGAAGCCGTAAATGAAACAGTTGATGCCACACGCTGCGACCATAAGGGGAACTGCCAAAATGGTGCAATGTGCTTAACTCATGACTTATGGCAAGAACTCTCCCATCATATCGCCGACTATCTCGCTAAAATCTCACTTGCTGACTTAGTAGCCCGTGACAACGTACAAACCGTTGCCATCCGCCAAAATACAGCTCCGTTTGATTCAGCCCTTTTATCGGTTACAGGTATTTGACATGAAACGTCCTATTTATCTTGACTACGCAGCAACCACTCCTGTAGATCCGCAAGTTGCAGAACGCATGATGGAGTGCCTGACTTTTGATGGGACTTTCGGTAATGCCGCTTCTCGCTCACACGCTTATGGCTGGCAAGCAGAAGAAAAAGTTGAATATGCACGTGAACAAGTTGCGAACTTGATCAAAGCAGATCCACGTGAAATCGTGTGGACTTCAGGTGCAACCGAATCTGACAACCTTGCGCTTAAAGGTGTAGCACAATTCTACGCTTCTAAAGGCAAACACATCATTACCTCTAAAATTGAACATAAAGCCATTTTAGATACTTGTCGTGAGCTTGAATCTGAAGGTTTTGAAATCACCTACTTAGAGCCGCAACCACAAACAGGTTTAATTACGCCTGAAATGGTTGAAGCGGCAATTCGTCCAGATACGATTTTAGTATCTTTGATGATGGTGAATAACGAAATTGGTACCATTACCGATGTCGCTGCAATTGGCGAAATCACGCGTGCTAAGAAAATTTTCTTCCACGTTGATGCTGCGCAAGCTGCTGGTAAAGTTGAAATTGACTTATCTACTTTAAAAGTGGATTTGATGAGCTTCTCTGCACACAAAATCTATGGTCCTAAAGGTATTGGTGCACTTTTCGTTCGCCGCAGCCCTCGTGTTCGCCTAAAAGCGCAAATGCATGGTGGCGGTCACGAACGTGGTATGCGTTCAGGCACACTTGCAACACACCAAATTGTAGGTATGGGCGAAGCGTTTGAGCTTGCAGGTAAAAACTTAGCTTCTGAACAAGCACGTTTACGTGTATTGCGTGACAAGCTTTGGAATGGCTTAAACTCTATGGAACAAGTGTTCCTGAACGGTCACCCAACTCAGAACGTAGCAAACTACTTAAATATCAGCTTCAACTTTGTTGAAGGTGAATCTTTAATGATGTCACTGAAAGATGCTGCGGTATCTTCTGGTTCTGCATGTACATCTGCAACTTTAGAGCCATCTTATGTATTACGTGCTTTAGGTCTTTCAGACGAACTCGCACATAGCTCAATCCGCTTCAGCTTTGGTAAATACACCACTGAAGAAGATATTGATCATGTACTTGAAGTCACTAAAGCTGCTGTTGAAAAGTTACGTGAACTTTCACCACTTTGGGATATGTACAAAGAAGGCATTGACCTTTCTAAAGTGGAATGGACTGAGCACTAATTCATCCCTGAATCTAATGGCTTTGTTAGGAAGCCATTAGATTGATAAAGGTAATTTTACCCCCCATATTCATATTAAGGCGGACCCCGAGGTTTGGAGAAGCGACATGGCTTATAGCGATAAAGTAATTGATCATTACGAAAACCCTCGTAATGTTGGCGTTTTAGACAAAAATGCTGAAAACGTTGGTACAGGTATGGTGGGCGCACCTGCATGTGGTGATGTAATGCGTCTACAAATTCAAGTTAACGATGAAGGCGTGATTGAAGAAGCACGTTTCAAAACTTATGGTTGCGGTTCTGCAATTGCATCAAGCTCGTTGGTAACTGAGTGGCTTAAAGGTAAAACTTTGGATGAAGCTCAAGCCATCAAAAACATTGATATTGCCAATGAATTAGCCCTTCCACCAGTAAAAGTACACTGCTCTGTGTTGGCGGAAGATGCAATCAAAGCCGCTGTTGAAGACTATCGCAGCAAAAAAACTAAAGCTTAATTTGCTGGGTTTTGTGAAAAGATAAACGGAGTTTTCATGATCAATTTAACTGAAAATGCTGCAACTCATATCAGCAATTATTTAAAAAATCGCGGTAAGGGTGAAGGTATTCGCGTTGGCGTGAAAACTTCAGGCTGTTCTGGTTTGGCTTATGTGCTCGAATTTGTAGATGAAGTAGATGCACATGACCAAATGTTCGAACAGTTTGGCGTTAAAGTTTTCGTAGATCCTAAAAGTCTAGTGTATCTAGATGGTATGGAAATGGACTACGTTAAAAACGGCTTAAACGAAGGTTTTGAGTTCAACAACCCCAATAAAAAAGGCGAATGTGGCTGTGGTGAATCTTTCACTGTATAACCAGCACCTCCCTCTTTTATGACTTAAAACAGTGTACAATGCACTGTTTTAATTGCATTTATGCAGTCATTTTTGCACACTAATTGCGGATTCCATCTCCCATGAATCATTTTGAGTTGTTCAATCTTCCCGTCGCACTCGATATTGATTTCGCTACTTTAAAAGCTGAATTTTTAAAGCTGCAGCAACAATATCACCCAGACAAAGCTGAAGACAAAGATCAAGCCCTGATTAAATCTAGTGAAATTAATCAAGCCTTTAAACAACTCTCTGCAATTGACAGTCGTGCAGCTTATCTGCTGTCACTGAAAAAACAGGATTATCACTTAGATCAATCTATTCATGATTTTGAATTTTTACAGGATGCTCTAGAAATTCGAGAGCAACTGGATGATGCAAGTGCTGCCGAAGACCTGCAGTCCCTCAAAGTTGAAGTTCAGCAATGGATTGATGGTTTGGTACGTGAGTTTAAAATTGACTATGCCGAAGAAGATTGGGCTGAAGCACGAGACACAGTCCGCAAGTTACGTTTTTTCATTAAAGTCATGGCAGATATAGACAAAGCTGAAGATCGTTTCTTAGATGACGATAGCTTTGATTTAGATGATGATTTTTAATTTAGTGTATTTAAATATTTAACGGGCAAAGGATTTTACATAATGGCGCTCTTGCAAATTGCAGAACCAGGTCAATCAAGTGCACCGCATGAACATCGTATCGCGATTGGTATTGACTTAGGCACCACCCACTCATTGGTTGCCACCATGCTTTCTGGTAAAGCCAAAGTGCTACAGGATGAACAAGGTCGTGTACTACTGCCTTCAATTGTCCATTATGCAGAACAAAGCAGCCAATATGGTAACGATGCTGCGCCGTTTATTACTACAGATCCTAAAAATACCATTGTTTCAGTTAAGCGCTTTATGGGGCGCTCTAAAGCAGACATCAAGTTTCAACACCCCTACACTTTGGTGGGTGAAGACACTCAAATGCCTGCTTTTGAAACAGCACAAGGTCGTAAAACGCCTGTTGAAATTTCCGCAGAACTGCTTAAACAGCTCAAAGACCGTGCTGAAGCAAGCTTGCAGAATCCAATCAATGGTGCAGTAATTACTGTTCCTGCTTATTTTGATGAAGCACAACGTCAAGCTACCCGTGATGCGGCAGAACTCGCAGGCTTAAAAGTTTTACGCTTATTAAACGAACCTACTGCTGCTGCAGTTGCATACGGCTTAGATCAGGAAACCAATTTAGAACAAGACCGTAACTATGTTATTTATGACTTAGGTGGTGGTACTTTCGACGTTTCTATTTTGCGTTTTTCACAAGGTGTCTTTGAAGTTTTAGCCACTGGCGGTCATACTGCTTTGGGTGGTGATGACTTAGATCGCTTAATTGTAAAATGGGCAAAAAAACAGCTTCAACTTGAACACTTAAATGATGCAGAGCATGCGCATTTTATTGTGTCTGCCCGCAAAGCCAAAGAAGCGCTTAGCCAAGCAGAAAGTGTTGAATTAAAACTTTTAGAGCATACCCTACACTTAGACCGTGCAACATTTGAAAGCATTATTCAGGTTGCATTGGATAAAACCATTAGTGTATGCAAACGTGTTATGCGTGATGCCAAACTTGACTTAGATGACATTCAAAACGTGGTTTTGGTTGGCGGCTCAACACGCTCTTATGCTGTACAAAAAGCAGTCCAAGAAGTCTTTAATCAAGAACCATTATGCACCATTAACCCAGATGAAGTGGTTGCAATTGGCGCATCTATTACGGCTAATCAGTTAATTGGCAACAGTAAAGATGGTTCTTTATTATTGGATGTTACCCCACTGTCTTTAGGTTTAGAAACCATGGGCGGTTTGGTCGAGCGTCTTATTTCACGTAATACCGCCATTCCAGTAGCACGTCGTCAAGAATTTACGACCTATCAAGATGGTCAAACAGCAATGTTGATTCATGTCGTACAAGGCGAACGTGATTTGGTGGAACATTGCCGCAGCTTAGGCCGTTTTGTCTTACATGGTATTCCACCAATGACCGCAGGTCAGGCACGTATCGAAGTTACTTTCCAAGTCGATGCCGACGGCTTGCTCAGTGTGTCTGCCAAAGAAACGACCTCTGGTGTCAGCGCAAATATTGATATCAAACCTTCTTATGGCTTGTCTGAAGCAGATACCGAGCGTTTGCTACTTGATGGCTTTAAATATGCCGAAGAAGACAAACAATTGCGTCATTTACACGAAACTAAAGTTGAAGCACAACGTGAACTTGAAGCCTTACAACAAGCTTTAAAAGTTGATGCACAATTACTTAGCTCCACACAGCTTGAAACATTAAATGCAGCAAAAGCACAATTGGATGCTGAATTGGCAGGACAAGATATTAAAGCCATTGAACATGCCGTTGAACAGCTTAAAATACACAGTGATGCCTTTGCTGCACTTCGTATGAATCAACATATTGATGCAGCACTCAAAGGTACCAAACTTGACGACTGGTCAAACTCAAACTAATTTAAGGTAAAGATTATGCCACGTATTAAAGTACTTCCACATGCGCAATTCTGCCCAGAAGGTGCTGAGTTTGAAGTCGAACAAAATGCTAATTTATGCGAAAGCCTATTAAAAAATGGCATTAAAATTGAACATGCCTGCGATATGTCTTGTGCATGTACTACCTGCCACGTTGTTGTACGTAAAGGTTTTGACAGCCTTGAAGAAATGGATGATGTAGAAGCTGACTTGCTAGATCGTGCTTGGGGCTTGGAGCCTGACTCTCGTCTGTCTTGCCAAGTTAAAGTTGTGGATGAAGATTTAGAAGTTGAGATTCCAAAATACACGATTAATCATGCTTCTGAAAATCACTAATTCTTTTTGTTATAAAGAACTTAAAAGGCTGCCTCTGCAGTCTTTTTTATTTTGCGAATAACAAAATGATAACTTGAGTATTCTGCCAATATGCTATTCTCCGAACAAATTTTATACCCAAAACTTAAAGGCAGTTGCCCAATTAGATTTAAACAAAATTTTGGAGAGAATAATGAAAAAAGCGCATTTAGCTATAAGCACGGTGTTAAGTTTATGCTTATGTACAGCCTGTAGTAAAAGTGAAAAACCAGACAAGATTGAAACCAACACGACACAAACAGAACAAAAAGTTGAAACAGCCCTACAAGCTCAAAATTTTGATATTAATCAATTACCAAATGCCAATATAAGCCTAGACCAGTTTCCTTATATTTCACTTCCTGAAGGGTATGCTGAAAATGGCCCATCCTTACAGGATTACAAACAATTTTATTTTGCAATTCAACAAAACTATCACGCACTTCAAGTTTTACTCTGCCCTCTATAAAGTTCCATTATCTAAAACTTCAAACAATATTTCAGAACTCATTTTAATTAAAAGTTTTGAACAAAATATGCAAACCATAGGTGCGTAAAAATTAAATGATACTGAAATTCCTTTTCAGCTAACAGAAAAAATAGCTTACACCGACTCTAATATAGAGCTGAATATTGGCCAAAAAACATATACATACGGGTTTAAAAACAATGCAGGACAAGCTGTAATTGCCCAGCTTAGCCTAAACTCACCTAAAATTGTGGTTATGGAACTCAAACCATTTGAAGCAAAAATGCAAAAAGTGCAACTGAACATGCAACCACAATCGGATGAATTAGCTCAATCTATTGCTGAAACAGGCAAAGCAATTGTGCATATTAATTTTGCTGTAGATAGCGCCAAAATTGAAGCATCTAGCCAAACAGCTATTCATAAAATAGTGAAACTACTGCAACAGGATCCACAATTAAAATTATCTATTGATGGGCATACAGATAATACAGGTCTAGCGCAGCACAATTTAAAACTTTCTGAATCAAGAGCTGAAGCTGTTAAAAATGCGCTCATACAAGCAGATATTCAGGCAGATCGTTTACAGCCACGAGGTTTCGGTGCGTCACAACCCATTGCTGACAACACAACGGATGAAGGCAAAGCCTTGAATAGACGTGTAGAATTAGTGAAAATTCAATAGCTTTCGGAGTTAGTTACTCACAGGCAATAACAATATTTTAACTAAGTGCTAATTTCATTCAACTCAGACTGGATGGAATTGGCCTATGTTAAACGCTTGTTTTAATAATTTCCTGATGCAGAACTGCTGTTTTATTTTAGTGCTAATGATATTGTTCTGGTTGGCTCGGTTCTGGTGTGGTTTCAATCACTTCATCTTCAAGATTCAGTTTCACGATGCCTTGAGCGTTGGTCAGATGTTGCTGGGTTTGAATACGCTTGATCATTTTTTCCAGTACCGTAATCAGTTCAGGATACTCAAAGTTTTGCACTTCATCTAAGTTCAGCAATAAATGAAAACCTTTGTATTCGTAGTCAAACCAACGCTGATAATCAGACTTACTGGCGGCATATTTTTCCATCACCTGCCATGTTCTGACTGGCCCCTGAATTCCTTTTAAAAAGATCGGCGCTTTAGGCGCACACAAATAATCATCTTTAATTAATTTATAAGTGTCATCTGATAATAAAATTTCATCCACCTCTGCTGCACTTTGCAAACGTGCAGCTAAGTTGGCATCACGCCCTACAATGGTATAGGCCATACGATGTGCTGCGCCATAATTCCCTACGTGGCAATAACCCGTACTAATGCCCATACGAATATGCAACGGTGGATACCCCATTTTAATCCAGCGCTCGCGCAATAATTTCATTTGCTGACGCATGGCAATTGCCATTTCCACACAAGTTTTTGCGTCTTGTTCTACGCCTTGAGTATTCGGGTCTCCAAAGAAAATTAAAATCGCATCACCCATGAACTTATCTACCGTCGCTTCATATTGCTTGGCAATTTCAGTCATGTGACTCAAATAATCATTGAGTAAAAATGCTAAATCGTCTGGAATTAAGGTTTCAGAAAGCTCTGTGAAACCCTGAATATCTGAAAAGAAAATCGTCATTTTCTTACGTTTATATTCAATTTTTGCTTCAGATTCCCCTTTCATAATAGATTGCCAAAGCTGCAATGGTGCATAACGGCTTAACTGATTGGCAAACTCCATATAACGGTTCATTTGGCTATAATAATGGTCTTTTTTTGCCATCGTGAAACGAATTCGCTGCGCTTGATATGCACTGCCCATACCAAAATAAAAAATCATGCACAGAAAAGATAAAATGGTCAGTTCGGTACTACTTTGTTCAAAGTACTCATGAAAACCAAAAATAAAAATATTACAAAGATAAAAAACGCTAACAGCAAGTAAAGACGCTAAGGCCACTAAAAAGAAGGAAACTTTAATATAAATTGCAGTGTATAACAGCGCAAACAACGCCACAAAAGTCAGAACCAAGTTTAAATGTACTGCAGAAAGACAGGTAGCTACGACAACAATATCAATAATAAATAATAAGTTACGCTTAGCTTGATGATTTCGTTTGTATTGAATCCAGCGTGAGAGTTTAGGAATAATTAATAAAAGAAAAATAAGAAAAATAGGAAGATAGATTTGGTAATTGGTATCGGCATAGGTGTAGTGGTATACCACCATAATCAGGGATAAACTCGCATACCCGACTAAACGATGCAGGAATTCGAATTGTTTGGGATCTTTTTCCATCCAATTATACATGAACGCCGCAACCTACTCCGATTTAGGATTAAAATGCCACGCTTCCTGCGTGGCACCCGTGTTTAGAATTAATCCATTCTCCAGTCAAAAGGCATATCCCCTTGACCACGTAGCGCAAGCATTAAAGTTTGACGCATGTGCGCTAACACTTCATTGCTATAAGGAACTGCTGGTGTACCCCAAACAGGTTTAGGCCATGCCACGTCATTTTGATAACGCACAACATGATGAAAATGCAATTGTGGAACCATATTACCCAATGCAGCAACATTCATTTTATCGGCACGGAATACACGTGATAACTGGCTAGATAACCAGCTCGATTCACGTAAAAATTGTTCTTGGTCTGCCTGACTTAATTCATATAGTTCTGTAACCCCTGGCACACGTGGAATTAGAATTAACCAAGGGAATTGCATATCATTCATTAAACGACATGTTGACAGAGGAAAGTCGCCTACAAAAAAAGTATCTTGAGCAAGTTGTGGATGCAAACTAAACATATCTTTATAAATGACGCAAATTGTAATGATGGGTAATACTATCACATCCCTATTGAACTGAGTATGATTCCCATCGTGTTTCAGTACAAATAAAACATAATTTAATCACAATATTATCATGAAAAATTTTCATCATAGAATCATAAGCTTCTGGATAAAGTTTTCATAAACTTGTGTTTAAACTTCGTGTTTCAATTGCAGGTTTTAAACTCAGTTGTGCAAGGTTTTTAACAAGCTGTTCAGCATGTCAGCGATAAACTGAATCCGCTTTTCAGGCTCTTCCAACATCACCATGACTTTTAAACGCTGCCCGCCATCCATACGGAAATAAGTCGGATGTTTTTGCATCATTTGAATGATGCTGATGGCTTGCACTGGCGTGTCTGGTGAAAATTCGATATGACCACCATTACTGCCAATATCTATTTTGGTAATACCCAACTGTTCTGCTTTTAAACGTAGTTGATGCACTGCAAACAATTGCTTCACTGCTTGTGGTGGAATACCAAAACGGTCTATTAACTCCATACGAATATGATCGAGTTTGTCTTGGGTATCGGTATTACTAATACGCTTATAGAACAATAAGCGTTGATGTACGTCACCCAAATAATCATCAGGAATTAACGCAGGCATGTGTAGGTTAATTTCAGCAGTCAATGACAACGGTGCATCAAAGTTCGGAGTCTTACCTTTTTGAATGGCTTTGGTGGCTTTTTCCAACATTTCCATATACAAGCTATAGCCAATGGCTTGCATTGAACCACTTTGTTGCTCACCTAAGAGCTCACCTGCACCACGAATTTCTAAATCTTCTGTCGCAAGCATAAAACCTGCGCCCAAGGTTGATGCACGTTGAATTGCATCTAGGCGTTTTTCAGCATCGCCTTTTAAGCCCTTGATAGACGGCACAAGTAAATAAGCATAGGCTTGGTGATGTGAGCGCCCAACACGTCCACGTAACTGATGCAGCTGTGCCAATCCAAGTTTGTCGGCACGTTCAATTAAAATGGTGTTGGCATTTGGAACATCAATCCCTGTTTCAATAATGGTTGAGCATACCAAAACATTGTATTCTTTATGATAAAACTGCTGCATGACCTGTTCTAGTTCACGCTCTCGCATCTGTCCATGCGCCACAGCCACCCGTGCTTCGGGCACTAACTCACGAATCGTTTGTGCACTACGCTCTATAGTTTCTACTTCATTGTGCAGGAAGTACACCTGACCACCGCGTAATAACTCACGTAAAATAGCTTCTTTTACGGTATCGCCCGTATGTTCCTGCACAAAGGTTTTGACTGCTAAACGGCGAGCTGGTGGCGTTGCAATAATCGACAAATCACGCATACCACTAAATGCCATATTTAAGGTACGCGGAATAGGTGTCGCAGTAAGCGTCAGCATATCTACATCAGCACGCAGCGCTTTAATCCGTTCTTTATCACGCACACCAAAACGGTGTTCTTCATCGACAATCATTAAGCCTAATTGCTTGAACTGAATATTTTCTTGCAGAATTTTATGCGTGCCAATCACAATATCGACTTTGCCTTCGGCTAAATCTTCAATGGTTTTTTGATGTGATTTGCTCGAACCAAACCGTGATAAGACTTCTATACGTACTGGCCAATCGGCAAAACGATCTTTAAATGATTCATAGTGCTGTTGTGCCAACAAAGTCGTTGGAACCAGTACAGCCACTTGTTTATTGTTTTGTACTGCTACAAATGCAGCACGCATCGCCACTTCAGTTTTACCAAAACCGACATCACCACACACCAAACGATCCATAGGTTTCGCCAATTGCATGTCGTGCAAGGTCGCTTCAATGGCATTGGCTTGATCTAGGGTTTCTTCATAGGCAAAGCCGCTAGCAAATTGCATATACAAGCTATGATCTAACTCAAAAGCAAAGCCAGGTTTAGATTGGCGACGTGCCTGAATATGCAGCAATTCAGCCGCCACATCATGAATTTGCTCCAAAGCTTTGCGCTTGGCTTTATTCCACGCATCTGTACCCAACTTATGCAAAGGTGCAAGGTCTGGATCACCACCACTATAGCGGCTAATTAGGTGTAAATTGGTCACAGGCACATACACTTTAGCTGCATCTGCATAATCGAGCTGCAAAAATTCATGCTCTTGTTCATCGATGCTTAAAGTGATTAAACCTGCATAGCGCCCCACACCATAATCAATATGTACCACAGGTGCACCAATGCTTAATTCGGTCAAACTGCGAATTAAAAACTCTTCAGAAACTTCCTGCTGGCGTTTACGACGGCGTTGTACTACCCGATGCTCATAAAGCTGATTTTCTGAAATAACACTGAGTTTATCTTGAATGACTAAACCACGATCTAATGGTGCATTGGTGATTGCAATGGCTTGTAATGACTGCTGAAAGGCCTCAAAACTGTCGACTTGTGGAATTTCACCCAAAGCGGCTCGTAACGCATCTTTTAAAGTTTCTCGACGGCCTGCACTTTCTGCTACCAATAAGACAGGATGATTAGCAGCATCAATATATTGCTTCACTGCATGAAAGGGTTTTTCTTGTTTTGGATCTACTGCTAAACGTGGTGGTGTTAAGGTATTAAGATTCACTACACCTACTTTTTGCTCAAAAGCTTCGGGAGATGCAATCACTCGTCCAAACTGATTCAGCTGTTCTAATAATTGGTTCGGTTGTAGAAATAATTGTTCAGGTGGCAAAATTGGCTGGTCGATGTTATGACGTCGGTCTTCATAACGATACAATACATCTTTCCAAAATTGAGTCAGTCCTTCATCCACAGCCTTATCTGTAATGACAATGCAATGCTTAGGTAAGTACGAAAGCAGTGTATTTTGACCTTCAAGCTGTTCATTAGTGAAAAATAGCGGGAAATAAAACTCTAAACCTGGTGATGCGATACCTTCCAACACATCCTGATACACTGGGTTCTTTTTTGGGTTGGCTGTTGGAAAACTCTCTGCATATCGGTCACGGAAAACTGCACGACCTTCTTTTAACGGAAACTCTTTCGCGGGTAAAACTGTAAAGTTTTTCAGACTTTGCGTGGTACGCTGCGTTTCTGGATCAAAAAACTTTAAGGTTTCAACTTCATCATCAAATAAGTCAATACGAATGGGGGCTTCCTGTCCCGAAGCATAAATATCCATAATACTGCCACGTACGGCAAACTCGCCGTGATCATAGACTGTATCAACCAAATGATAGCCTGCTTGTACCAAACGCTGTTTTTGTTGTTCTAAAGCAAATTTTTGCCCAACACGGATATCAAAATGCTCACCGAGTACCCACGTAGTTGGTGCAACACGCTGCGCCAAAGTCGTTGCAGATACCAGTAACACACCTTGCTGTGGCATATTGGACAAAATTGCCAAACGCTCTGAGACAATGTCTTGATGAGGTGATAGACGGTCATACGGTAAAATTTCCCAATCTGGGAAAATGGTCGGTTTAACCCCATAAAACTCTAATTCACTTTCCAACTGCGCCAAGTGTTGTTGATTCCGCGCCACAATGACAAATAAATGCCGACTCTGCTGACCAATTTCTTTAAACAATAATGCCGCAGCAGAACCTTGTAGATTGCCAATCCAGCGTTTTTCACCCGCTTTAAGTTGCGCTAAGTTGAGTTGAGAAATTTCTTGTTGGAACATGTATATAGCTTTAGGGTCTAAACAACATGGGGCTTATACTAGCACGATGAATTGACGGATTTGCGTAATTTTTATTAATCCTAAAGCTGTATATTTCTCATACTGGCATGCCCTTTTGAGTAAGCTTTTATATCTTTGAGCGACTTTAAAATTGTATTCACTAATTTTGTGCTATGCAGAACTTTACATTTTATCACGTAAGAACTGTCGATAATAATCATTCAATTTTTTAATAATTGCCTTAAATTCAAGCAAATTTTCTTCGGTATTGCCCACCATTTCGTTAAAACGCTGCTGTGCAATTTCAAGGTCAATTTTTTCATTGATAATCATGGCTGTAGAATACAGCTGTGCTAAATCATCAAACTGCTGCATACGGCGGTTTGACAAATAATTTAATCGTTCTGCCAAAGTTTTATTTAAAACAATCCCTTCTACAATATAACCCTGCTCAGCATTCCATTGTATTTGATGTGCTTCAAGATAAGCCTCTTCTTCCGCTTGCGCTTTATTTTTAAATAAACCTGTCAGCTTATTGAGCATATTGAACCTTCGGATGGGATGAATCTATGAAAGTGCTATACAGTTTAAAGGCTACAAGGAACTGGATGCAACTGATCGAGTTTTTATAGGCGTTCACTGTATTTAGCAAAGAATGACTTTGCTTAGGCTATTTATAATAGACTTTTATTTCCCACGATATTATTTCCCACCCTAAAAATGCAAAAAGCATCCTAAAGATGCTTTGCTATCTAACCAATAGAAGCTTTTACAACTTATTCGCCGTAAGTTTGCTGTAAATATTTTACAATTTTTGCAGACTCAAACAAGCGTGTTTGTGTATTTGGATCAATTAAAAATGGGACTTGAATATTATTCCCCATGACCTTTAAAACTTGCTCGCGCTTACCACCCGCCAAAGGTACATATTTACCGGGTTTTAAGCGTAGTTTTGCCAAACCCTGATCTTGCCAACGCTCTTTAGCGACATTATGAAACTTATAAGGTAATTCAAGCTCTGTAAGTACACCTCGTACAATTCGCGTATAAGGACTACTTTCAAAACCCCATAATTCAAGTAATTGCTCAGGTGCAGCACGCTGAGTAATTTTTTGATTCACCCAAACACCACGTGCACCATTCAGCAAAGTACCCGCTAAAGCCAGATAAGGAATTTTTGGGTAATGCGCATATTTTTTCGGTGTTGTGCCTTTGTTACCATAATGTTTGAATAAATGCTGGATGATCTGCTCAGACTCATAAAGTTGATCACCAGTATTTTCATCTATTAAAAATGGAAATTGAGTTTTACCACCCAATTCTTTCACCAAAGGTCGATATTTTGTACCGCCTTTGGGACATGGATAGACCTCATAATCTAAATTTAATAAGGTCATGACTTCTCGCACACGGCGGCAAAATGGTGAACCCTCAAACTCATATAACTTTAAAGCTTTTTCAGGTTGCTTAGGAAAAGCAGTGCCGTTCACACCACGCCCACCTTCAGTCAGCATAGATGCCAAAGCCTGTATCACTTTAATTTGATGATGCACCATTTTGTTTCCTTTTTATATGCAAACTGTCAATCACTTAAGCAAGTGGCTTATAGCTCTACCAGTTTTTCCTTTGCCACAATAATACCGTTGTTATCGGCATAGACGTAATCGCCCGAATTAAAAGTCACTTGTCCAAAATGCAAAGCCACATCGACTTCACCTACACCTTTACGGTTACTTTTTTGTGGAATTGAAGCTAAAGCATGTACGCCTAGATCAAGTGCTGCAATTGCATCGACATCACGTACACAGCCGTAAATGATCACACCATTCCAGTGATTTTTTACTGCAGATTCTGCAATCAAGTCCCCCATTAATGCGCAGCGCATAGATGCACCACCATCTACCACCAACACTTTACCCGTGCCATCTGTAGCAAGTAACTCTTTCACACGTGAGTTATCTTCAAAACATTTTACTGTGACAACTTGTCCACCAAAGGTTTTTCGTGCACCATAACTTTTGAAAAATTTACCATCTAAAGATGGAATCACCACTTGAAGGTTGTGGTCTGGATGGTCATCTAATAAGTCACAGGTCACAAATGGTACTGTAGACACGTCTTTCCCCTTTTACTTGGTTTTTTGTATTTGTAAATTATCATAGATTTGGTATTTATGAATTTGTGATTGTGCTGCCTCGACCATAGTATGAGCCACTTGCTCGGCTGTCACTGGCTTATATTGAAAATGCTGCGGGATAAAATGCGATATTTTATGATATAGCTTTTGACCTAGTCCTTCTAAACGGCGCTGTTCGTGGCGCTCCCCCAACAATAAAGATGGGCGCAAAATAGAAACTTTATCTAAATCCAGCATTTCAATATATTGCTCTAATTCGCCTTTAACACGGTTATAAAACAATTTCGAATTGGCATTGGCACCTAAAGCACTGACCAAGAGATAATGCATACCCTTTGCCTGTAGTAATTCTGCGAAATGTGCATTAATGCTGTAATCCACCGCATAAAATGCTTGCTGAGAACCCGCCTTTTTTAAGGTGGTGCCTAAACAACTAAATGCATGGCTATAGCCACTCACGTCTTCATCATTGAGCAACAAAAAATCTTCTAATATCAGACTTTGGACTTTTTCTAAGCTTTCTAATGCTGCACAAGGCTTACGTAAAACCACGGTAATTTTTTCACATTCAGGCAGCAGACTTAGCTGTTTAACCAAGTGCTGCCCAACCAAACCATTTGCACCAATTACAATTGCATTTTGAATAAAATTTGTCATTTTTTAAACAATCTCTGAGGCTTAGCCTTAATCTACCTGTTTCTTTCTGATTTTTCTGCATCTAAAATGTTGTCAAAGCATGTCAAGACTTGACTTAACTGTCTAGTTTCATCAAAATATGGCACTTGTTTACGGGCTGGTGATAATTCTTCTGATGTTGGTTTTCGGAAGTAATTGCAGCCCGCCCAGACCAATCTATTTCAAGGAGTGCACGAGTGGCAAACTCTGCTCAAGCTAGAAAACGTGCTCGTCAAAACGTTAAAGCACGTAAACACAACGCAAGCTTACGTTCTATGGTTCGTACTTATTTAAAACGCACAATCGCTGCTATTGCTGCTGGTGATTACGCGGTTGCTACTGAAGCTTACAAAAAAGCTGTTCCAGTAATTGACCGTATGGCTGATAAAGGCATCATCCATAAGAACAAAGCAGCTCGTCATAAGAGCCGTTTAAACGCTCAAGTTAAAGCTTTAGCTTCTAACTAAGTGTTATCAGCAAAAAAAGCCCGTTAGGGCTTTTTTTGTGCCTGTTATTTGGCGTATCTAATCTTTAACACCCGCTCGCATACAGTAAAAGCTTGCTGCATACCGCCAAGCAATCATAACCTCAAAATAAAAAACACCTCCTGAACAAGCCAAAAGGTGTTTTTAATGCAGATGATTATTTAAGGTCTAGCAACAATTTACTTCAGCATTAGCCTTAAATTTTGTGGACTTAAATACGCTAATTGCAAGCTGTTGTTGGCTTTTAATTGTGTCCATTGCTGGTTAGCTCCGCCCGTACAACCATAACGAATTAAACGTGCACGATTTTCTTTTAAATAGCCATGTTCTAAGTCAAAACATTGGCTACCCTGACGAATCGTCCCCGAAGCCGTGTGCATTTCCCATACTTGGCTGTCTTTAGAAGTACTACAACTTGCCAATGACACCACATTGCCGTTATTGGTTAAACATTGATCCATCTCAGCTTTGCTATGAATACGCCCTAAACCGTCATATATCCATTGTTCAGTTTCATCACCCGTACAGGCACTTGCACCACTGATATAGGCATTTTTCTGACCACTTGCCAATGTTTCAACTTTCAAACAGTTATTTCGGTTTTTCATGAGTGTGGTTTCAGCCACTACATTCTCATTATCTAAACCAAGTTGCGTGACAAAACTGCTTAAAGCCGTTGTTGCTTCTGGTTTTGCTTTTTCTAAGTGAGCACGATAAACATTCATCCAACGGTTTAATCGGTAGATGGCATTTTGCTGCAGGTTTTAAAGCGACAACGGGTTGATTGGCTTGAGCCTCCAACTGTGCCTGAAACTCAGGTAATTCAATTTTTCTCAGTGCATCATAACCGTTCTCACGCCCAATTTTCACTGCAGGTTTTATGCTGTCGGTATATTGTGGAATATTCAGCGTAGATAATAGTTTTTCAGTTTCATTGGCTTTTTTACAGTACAACTGTACTTGTTGCGGCTGCTCATTCAGGGCTAAATTCACGTGTAACTTGTTGGCATTTCCTCGCATACGATTAGGAGACAAAGCCACGTTTTGGTTCCGATTGGCGTATTTAACATCTAACCAACATGCGGAATTTTCCAAACCACGTTGTGCAGCAGGTAAGTTATAGACATTCCCCCAGTTACTACGCGCAGCAGGATATAACACCCCTTGCTGAGTTTCAGGGTCATAGCCACCAATAATTGTAATGACAGGCACACCAAACAAGCGTGGTTTTAAATAATAACCATCAGCACTGTTATACCAAACCTCACTTGAGTTTGGCACTTTAGGATACACCACTTCCATTTGGCGCGTGTCTTTATTCCACAATTTATAACCACTTGGCGAACTTTGATCCCACACGTGACGTGCGCCAAAATGTGGCTGAATTCGGATATGCGTACTATAACCAGTGTAGTGGGTATAACGGGAAATACTACTATTGGTTGCACCGCCAGACATGGCATCCCAACCATAAGCATATTGTTTTAAGAAGTTTGGAACACCATTTTTTCCATCACCCAAATTTCGAGAATGCCATGCTAAATTTCCGCGCATTTTATTACGATAGCTAATATAGCCCCACCCACTGTCGGCATGGTGCGCAGCCCAAAACATGTTCTCGCCTTGAGAGCCAGGATAATGCCCTAAACCATAATGATGCCCAATTTCATGGCTAAACTCATTCCCCACCGAATCATAGAGTGTGAGCATACCATTACCCCCACTTAAGCCATGACTTTGATCACCATTGCTGTATTTACCACGCGCATGGTGAGTAATGACTGTTTGTGTCAGTTGGGGTTGTTGATGGCTCAACATGGAGGCACTGGTCACCCCCCAATTCGCAAGGTTAATGCCCACACTAAAGGTCGATTTTGCAGTATTTTCCCGCATATCACCCGAGTAGACACCTCCTTCACCCGCACTTTGCGTATCGTAAATGGTACCATTTTCCACCATCACCCGATCTAATTGAATATCATCATATTTCGCTACAGTCATTTGTGCGGCAGGAATGGTCTGAAAATAATCGGTGCCCGCTTTTTCTGGTTCAAGCAACATATAATGCCCACCAGATTTTGGTGGTGCAGTTAATAAACCAATACGAATATTATTCAGCACCAACTCACCCGGTGCGGCAAAATCAATTTTTTCTGCTGGCAAAGTTCCGCTACGCTGCTTAGAATCCACCAAACGTAATTTCAAACCAGGGCGTATTTCATCCCAGTTTAATTTAGCTGACCATGCACGTTTACTGTATAGCACCTCTGCACGACCATCCTGATTGCTCTGATCTGAAGCAGGTAACTGAGCTGGATCAGCCAATGCAATACGACGTAACAAGCGTTCATTTTGATAGACTTCAACTTGTAAGGCGCTGATATTCTCCATACCCTGATTTGGCGTGACCAATAGCAATGCTTCTTTTTCTGAGGTCAAACGCGGCATTTTTTTTGCTTCGTTGCCATTCGGATCGACCACATGCCCTTGCGCGAATTGAATCATCGCCTGTAAATCACCTTCTAAATCATTACGCACTTCACGTGATTCAGAATTAGCGTTGTAATCAAAAAAACCGAGTGCAGACTGATTAATCACATCTTGCTTGGGTTCAGGATATGGATTGGCATGATTTGAATTAGTCGCCTCATCCCCACCGCCACCGCCGCCGCCACATGCTGCAAGCATAGATGATAATACACATACACTTAATAGACTAAGCGAAAACCGAGTCACATTTTTCATTAATTTTTTTACCCCAATGTCAATTATTGACTAAAAACACAACAATAAACACATATTATTCAATGGCTTATAAAATCATATTAATAAGGTTATAAAATTTATGCAATCTACTGAAAAATGCAGCATTTAACTCAAAGCAATAAACTTGTTATTTTTTCTTAAAAATTGGCGTAAATAATTTAACAATAGCGCACGTATTGAACCCTGATTTTTGACCGAGTCAACAATCTAAATAAAAAGTGATAAAAGAAAATAAGAGAAAAAATTTTGAATATTTTTAGGTTTTAGACGAACGGTATGAGGAATGTCTAAGGCAATAAGAATTCGTATCCGCAATAATTCATGATTCGAACTGTAGCTATATTTTAGCCATGTATGCACTTCAGATATAAACAGCGTTTTGTCTAAACTTTTTGCCGAAATTGTGAGATATCTAAAGTATGAATTTGACCACGCCAAATCCATTTTAATTTAGATTCCAAGAACTCATCGCCCTCAAACCAGACAAAAAGCCCTTCCATCATGTCAGGCCAATCGCTTTGGGTAACTTCATTTCGTCCAGAAATAACGGCAATAATTGCAGCTAAAATTGTGTCGTGACTTACGGCCAAACTAAGACCATATTGATTGGTTGGATGCGTGTTATAAATCAGTTCAAGCACATCCACCACGCCATGTATTGGATGCTTCATGCCAGGCAAAGCATTATTCACAAAGCTATTAATAAAACCCAAAGCACCTTGCTTCTGAAAATATGGGCCCGCCTGTTTAATGTCCAAGACAAAACTGCCCGGCTCCACCAATAAGCCCTGCTCTACAATTTCAATATGATGGGTATTCGGCTCAAGGGTAATACCATCTGCGCCTTGAATCATCAAAGCAGCGGTATCGACACAACGTTGAATTGGACTTGAAATACAATGCTGAATCACACGGTCTGTATTTCCAACCAAGTAACCGCCCCAAGCTTCCGCCAGATCACGCCCTTGCTCAGTCAATTGCAAGTTATAGCCTGCCAACCCCTGACCCACCACAATTTCACGTATAGAATGACGGGTAAATAAAGTTACAGGAGTCTGAGCATCAGGCAATAAATCAATTGCTTTAAGCATACTTGCAGGGAGTAATTCTAATGCCATGATCTAGCCAAAATTTTAAATTGGTTAGCTGACACTATACCATGTTCAGCACTTTGCTCAATCTCACTTCGCCATAAGTCCTAGTGCCTGCAAAGCAATCTGCTTCATCTTGGCATTTTTATAGGCAATAAAACCGCCATTAAGCAAGGTATCACGCTGATTATATAAAAATGCACGACCTTGAAAATCGACTAAGCCTCCACCAATTCGCTCCAATAAACATTGTCCTGCACTGGTGTCCCATTCTGAAGTTGGGTGAAAACGCGGATAAATATCGACACGGTCTTCCAAAATCATACAAAATTTGTAGGCACTACCTGCTTTTAACTCTACATACTCGGTCAACTCTGCCAAAGCCTGTAAATATGCGCTGTACTGTGGTTTGCTTTGACTGCTATGACTTAGGCCTATATTCAAAATTGATGTTGTATGATCATTTGCTTGATACACATACCACTGCTGCGTCAAAATATGATATTTCAACGGCATGCCTTGTTCTGGGCAAAAGTAAATATTGTGTTCCCCAGGTACTGCTAACACTGCAAAAGTCGTTACCGCACCACGAATTAGACTCAGGTTAATTGTAAATTCAGGGCGTTGGTGTAAAAACTCTTTGGTTCCATCTAAAGGATCAAGCAACCAAAACTCATGCCATGCTTGCCGTTGGCTTTGCTCACCTTCTTCTGACAGCAACGGCAAAGTAGAAATTTCAGCCAAAGCCTGCGTTAAATAATGATTTACTCGATAATCTGCTTGAGTAACAGGTGAATTGTCGTTTTTTTTCTCTACATCAAATGTCGCACCCGAGCAATATTGCTGAAACTCCTGATTGAGAATGTCACATGCTTGCACCATCACGGGAAGCAACTGCTCAATCAGTGCATGCTGCGGTTGCGTTGTTTTTATAAACATAGATTATCCTTGATCAGTGTCATTTTGACACTTCTTACGCATTACATGGGTTCTATTGTAATAAAATTTATGAGCTATGCGATGTCTAAAACCCTGAATTTATTTAGCGCTTATGACCAATTCATTAATGTTCACACTGACGTATATTTTATGAAAATCATTTATCTAAAATATAATTTCTTGTTTGCAATATCTATAAATAAAAAAATGTAAATATCCGATTAATCTTTAAATGGATTGGATAAACTTTTCTTAAACATTGATAAAGCCAATCCGCCACTTACCACTAATAAAATTCCCACAATCACCAAATAAGTTTCGCCACCAATAAAACCGAGAATAATTGCAGCAATACCTAAAAGTCCTAAAATCGTAGTAATGGCAATTCCTAAAATAGACATCACAGTTCCTTTATTTTATTTAATGACTAAAAATTGTGATTATTATCAGCGATCACTCTGTCACATTCATGCCAATTTTGATAGTTAAAACGTAACATTTGCATGTGATAACTCACATTTATATACAGAACCCATACTAAGAATAATCACTATAAAGCATGATGATTTCACTTTGGTAACTTGAAGCTTAAATAATAATTATGACAGCTTTGTGCATTTTGCTTGATCACAAAGATTAATCAGCAGTGTTAGGTCAAATTTATGTCTTAAATCACAAACCCATCAAATAAAAAGCCTGATATAAAAATATCAGGCTCTTATTTATGTACACAAATTTGTACATATAAAAAATATATGCTTTTAAAAGCGTTTAATCTTTTTCAAGGAAAGTCAATTCACCTTCATCTGACGTGATTTTAATTTTAACTTTACGGTAACTGCGTTTATCAGGGTTTAAAGCAGACTCTGAAACATGATGAGCAAATTTTTCATCTCCCATCAAATGCGTAAATAGTTTATACCCTATACGCATTTTCTTAATTTTTTTCTTCTTTTTCTCAAATTCATCTAACTGCTTATCTAAATACTTCAAATCTAAATACTGTTGTTCAGCCATAGCTGACTCCCTAATTAAGCTAAGTTTTGCATTCTATTGCTACGCTTATACAGTTTAAAAAATACAGCACTATGTCAAAAAAATAGTTTTTGTGAACGCTACAGTAAGATTTTAAAAAATTGACTGAATCTTAGAATTTCAAATTCAAAACTGCATAAATTTCACACATTCAGCCTAACATAAAACCTCAAATAATCGGACAGTATTTTGTGTTATTCGCCAAGCATGCTTAAATGAGCCTGTTTACTTTACCTATTGGCAATATTTCAGGGTAGCTCAATGCAAAAAAATATCATCATGTTCGACATGGATGGCACACTGTTAGACCTCGCTTATGATGATTTTATCTGGAATGAACAACTGCCTATTCGTTATGCAGAAGTTCATGGCTGTTCTTTAGCACGCAGTAAAGAAATTTTATATGATTTTTATCAGGCACATAGTCACACCCTCGAATGGTACTCATCCAGCTTTTGGACTGCAAAGGTTGGAATTGACATGCTTGCCATGCAACTTGAATACAAAAACCAAGTCACCTTGCGTCCACAGGCAATTGAACTATTAGACTACTTAAAAAATAAGGGCTACCGACTTTGGCTCACAACTAATGCCGACTGCGCAGGCTTAGATTTTAAATTAGCGCATACAGGTTTAGCGCATTATTTTGAAGTTATTGTTAGCTCTGAGAGTATTGGTTACGCCAAAGAACGGATTGAATTTTGGCAAAAGTTACAACAGTTGCATCCTTTTCAAGCCGAAGACTGCTATTTTATAGATGACACTGAAAAAGTGTTAAATGGTGCCAAAAGCTTTGGCATTGGTCACTTATTTAGTATTGCTCAGCCTTCTTCGGCAAAGCCTGCCCGCCAGACTTGTAATTACCCAATGCTGCACCAATTAACAGATTTAATTCCTGTCTTAGAACAATTTGAGGACACTCAAAAATATGCCTAAAACTTCGTCACACGAAGCAATCGAAAGCATCCGAATTGATAAATGGCTATGGGCTGCACGTTTTTTTAAAACCCGCTCTATTGCAAAAGCGGCCATTGAAGGCGGTAAAGTTCATCACAATGGTGAACGCGTTAAAGTTTCTAAAGAAATTCGTGTAGGTACTGAACTGACTATTCAACAAGGCTTTGATAAAAAAACGGTATTGGTCAAAGCGCTGTCAGGAGTACGCGGCCCTGCTCCTATCGCACAACAACTTTATGAAGAAACTGAAGTGAGTATTGCGCGTAGGGAATTGATTGCCACCCAAAGAAAGTTGCATAATCTAGCACGACCTGATCATCGACCAAGTAAAAAAGACCGTCGTGATATCAGCAGATTTAAACAAGAGAATGATCAGCAATTTGACCAGTTTTGGTCATATAATGATGATTAAATAGAGCGTCACAGGCTGTCGTACAGCTCGTGATATAAATAGAATTACAGGACAAATTCTGTCACTATATGCACGTGGAAACGATTTAAGTAAATACATCCACTTAAGTATATTATTTAGTGACATCGTATTGAGGTTGTAAGATGGATGAGAATAAAAGCAAGGCGCTGAATGCCGCTTTAAGCCAAATTGAAAAGCAATTTGGCAAGAACACGGTGATGCGCCTAGGCGACAACACTGTGCAAGCGGTAGAAGCAGTTTCTACAGGCTCATTGACCCTAGACATCGCCTTGGGCATTGGCGGTTTACCTAAAGGCCGTATCATTGAAATTTATGGCCCTGAATCATCAGGTAAAACCACAATGACTCTGCAAGCCATTGCAGAGTGTCAAAAAGCAGGTGGAACCTGTGCCTTTATTGATGCCGAACACGCGCTTGATCCTCAATATGCACGTAAACTTGGTGTAGATATCGACAACTTATTGGTATCTCAGCCTGACAATGGTGAACAAGCCCTTGAAATTGCAGATATGCTAGTACGTTCAGGTGCAATTGACCTGATTGTTGTCGACTCCGTTGCAGCCTTAACCCCTCGTGCCGAAATTGAAGGCGAAATGGGTGACTCACACATGGGCTTACAAGCACGTTTAATGAGTCAGGCCTTACGTAAAATCACGGGTAATGCCAAACGCTCAAACTGTATGGTGATTTTCATTAACCAAATTCGTATGAAAATTGGTGTAATGTTTGGTAGCCCTGAAACAACAACAGGCGGTAACGCACTGAAATTCTATGCTTCTGTTCGTTTAGATATTCGTCGTGTAGGTCAGGTTAAAGAAGGTGACGAAATTATTGGTTCAGAAACCAAAGTTAAAGTCGTTAAAAATAAAATGGCACCTCCATTTAAAGAAGCACTATTCCAAATTCTTTATGGTAAAGGCGTTAACCACTTGGGTGAGTTGGTCGATTTAGCTGTTCAACAAAATATCGTACAAAAAGCAGGTGCTTGGTACTCTTATCAAGGCGATAAAATTGGTCAAGGTAAAAACAACACCATTCGCCACCTTGAAGAGCATCCTGAGCTTGCAAGAGGCATTGAAGCGATTATTCGTGAACAACTGTTGACTACAGGTCAAGCTGCCCCAGTAGAAGATAAAGACGAAGAAGAGTTTGACTTACTTGATGTTTAAGCATGCAGTAAGATGAACACAGACCGATTTAAATAAAACGCTCTACGGGGCGTTTTATTGTATATGGATGCCCCTTATTATGTCTGAGCCCAAATTTCCCAAACTGATTGATTACGCAGCCTTAAAACAACAATTTGGCGAGGATGCAGCGACATCGCAAACCGTGCATACGCATCAAGATACAGACGCTGCACTACGTTTTACTTCCACTCATATCCAACCACTGTCTCAAAATAATAGCGATCATAAAGATGCAGTAGCTTATGAAGATGAAGGTGCAAGCAACGATCAAACACAACAAACAAAACGTCCTGGACTCACAGGTTCTCGTTTACGCAGTTATGCCTTTGCCGTGCTCACACGCAAAGAATATTCTAAAAATGACTTAATTGAAAAATTAGCACTCTATGCAGACAACCGCGAGGAAGTGATTGCATTAGTCAATGAATTAGCACAAGAAAATTATCAAAGTGATCAGCGTCTTGCAGAAATGCTCTTGGCCAGTCAGAAACGCAAAGGCAAAGGGCCAAATCGCATAAAAATGGCACTTAAAAATAAAAAAGTAGATACAGCTTTGATCTCAGAAGAACTCAAAGAAACCGATTGGACAGAACAGGCCTATCAACTCAAAGTGAAAAAATTCGGCACAGAGGTTGCCAAAGAACCAAAACTAAAAGCCAAACAAATTCGGTTTTTACAATATCGTGGTTTTGATATGGATGCGATTATGAAAGCAATTCGTAGACAGGAACAAGAATTTTAAATTGAATAAAGAAGATAAATAATTATAATTTTTAAATCTGGTGGCAACCCTACCAGCAAGACTTCGGCACATCATAGTTCTACTACCGCTGCTACCTTCCGGTCCTGACGGGGTTCGTAGAGTACAATTGCGAAGTAACCGGCAGGGCTACCATTGCAAAACAGAGTATAGAGATTTTTAGCAAACTTGCAAGTGTTGAACAAAATTTCCTGCGTTAAAGCTATCCATTTGATTATTTTAAAAACAACTCAATCAATTTGATGTATTTATAGTGACAAAATCAAACCTCTTGCTTTAACAGCATACCATTCAAATTAAATTTACTTGGTTTAGATATATCAAATTCACAATCAGCACAGATTGATAATAAGTTTGTAAAAGCTTATTGCATTTCCCTGCACGGACGTTTTAAATGTCAAAATGACAAGATTAACGGATTGTGCCTTTTCATATAGGGGTGCGCAATTCACACAAGATTTAAATGGATATTCAACTATGCTAAAAAAGCATGCACTCTGTGCCCTTGCCCTACTGTGCTCTACATCTGTATTTGCTAATATTCCAATTGAAAGTCACAACCTTAGCCAAAGCAGTGCCAACTATGCCAACAGCCCCGCAATCGGGACAACAAACATGGGAACAGCCAATGTTCCTACCAATGTAAATTGGCAATTAATGCAAAAAAATCAACAATTAGAAAATGATATCCGTCAATTACGTGGCAAAATGGAAGAGCAGGAAAATGAAATTTCACAGCTCAAGCACGAATTACAAAACCGTTATACAGATTTAGATCAACGCTTAGAATTACTACAGCAAAAAGTCGATCCTGAGTCTGCACCAATGTCTGAGGAGGATAACCAAAAGGATAGCTCTCCCAGCCCCAGTAACAACCAGTTAAACATTCCAGCGCCTCAGTCTGCAAACAATGCGACACCAACGGCACAAGGCTTAAATGCCAATATTGAGCAGGAAAAAGCAGCATATACCATCGCACTAGATGCTTATAAGCAAGGTGGGGCCAAAAAAGCCATTGCTCCCATGCAAAATTTCATTAAAAACCATCCAGACAGCGTGTATATCAGTAATGCTTACTTCTGGTTGGCTGAGTTTAATTTAGCAATTGAACCTACCAATTACACGGAAGCTAAAAAGAATTTTGAAATTGTAGCAACTAAATACCCGCAATCTGCAAAAGCTGCCAGTGCTTTATACCGCTTATATAGTATTGCCAAAGATGTTGACCATAAACCTGCTTTAGCAGGCCAATATAGAAGCAAAATTCTCAGTCAATATCCTCAATCTGAAGAAGCAGGCTTCGTAAAATAAACTTAAGCTATTGCAAATTTAAGCCAATAAAAAAAGACATCCGAGGATGTCTTTTAATTTTTTGATGCAATGAGCATTAAACAAATTTATATCTTAACGTACGATACCACGTTCAGACTGTTCCAGAGAATCAATCAAACGCTGTGCTTCTGCCACATTTGGCAAAATATCATCACGAATTTGTTGAATGGCCTGCTCTGTCGTTAATCCAGATTTATAAATCAGTTTAAAGGCTTCTCGAAGACCTTGAATCACATCCTTCGACCAACCTTTACGACGCATGCCTTCCACATTCATTGCAAACGCATGTGCAGGATTACCAGACACCATTACATATGCAGGTACATCTTTAAGAATAAGTGATGCACCACCAATCATGCTGAAAGAATCAATTTTACAGAACTGATGAATACCCGAGTTTCCACCCACAACTACATAATCACCCACATGCACATGGCCTGCCACGCCAACATTATTGGCAAAAATATTGTGATCACCCACCATACAGTCGTGAGCAATATGCGTATTCACCATGAGTAGATTGTGACTACCAATTTTGGTCAGGCTGTTATCTTGTACCGTACCACGATGCAGACTGCAATGTTCACGAATCTTGTTGTGATCACCAATTTCTAACCAAGTTTCCTCGCCCGCATATTTCAAGTCTTGGCAGACTTCGCCTACGCTTGCGAACTGGAAGATTTCATTGTGCTGACCAATACGGGTATAACCCCCAATCACCACATGTGAATGAAGTTTTGTACCCTCACCAATCGTTACATTTGGGCCAACAATACAATATGGTCCAATTGTCACATCTGAAGCAATTACTGCAGATGAGTCAATTATAGCGGTTGGGTGAATGAGTGGGTTATTGCTCATGCTTGCTCTGTTTTCTGATGCGAAACCATAATTTCCGCGGTTGCTGCGACAACGCCATCAACGGTGGCGATACAATTATATTTGTAAATGCCTCGTTTTTGCATAACTAATTCCGATTTTAATACAAGTTGATCGCCTGCAACGACTTGTTTTTTAAATCGAACTTTTTCTGCGCCTGCAAAAAGAAACAGTGAACCTGCGCTTGGTTTCTCATTATTCATGATAAAACCTAGAATACCCGACACTTGTGCCAATGCTTCAACGATTAAAACGCCAGGCATGATCGGATAATTCGGGAAGTGGCCTTGCAAGAATTCTTCGTTAATAGATACATTTTTATAACCCACGATACCGTTATCAGTCACTTCGACAATGCGATCGACCAATAAAAATGGATAACGATGGGGTAAATATTCACGAATAGTTTGAATGTGCATTGGCAATTCAGGTTTAGTGAAGGTGCTAGAATTCGACTCAGTCATCATAATTATTTACGCAATTTAAAAGTTGATTCAAGGGACTCAATTTGAGATTGCATATCATCAAGTCTTTTCACCAATTGGGTCAATGGCACATCTGCTAATTGTCTGAGACGCACAACGGTACGTTTCCACTTTTGATTTTCAAACAAGCCAATACCTGAAGAATATTTCCCTGCTTCAGAAATATTATTTGTGACCATTGACATTCCCGTCAAAGTCACATTATCGGCAATATTTAAGTGCCCTGAAATTGCACTTCCACCACCAATGATACAGTTTTTGCCAATCGTCACACTTCCTGCAACGGCAGTCTTTGCCGCAATTGCGGTATGTGCACCAAGTTTGACGTTATGTGCGATTTGCACAAGATTATCAACAATGACGCCATCTTCCAAAATTGTATCGTTTAATGCGCCACGGTCGATGCTGCTGTTCGAGCCAATACGGACATCGTTGCCAATAATGACTGAACCGAGTTGTGCGATACGATGCCATTTTCCCTGATAAGGCGCAAAGCCAAAGCCTTCACTACCAATTACCGTGTTGGCATGAATACGTACCCGATCCCCCAGTTTAGCCTCACCTGTTAAGGTCACGTGAGAATCGATAAAACACTGTTGACCAATTTCAACAAAATCATCAATTTTACAATGCGATTGCACAATCGTATTGTCACCCACAACACAGTTTTCACCAATCACCACATAATGACCAATATAGGCACTATCGGCAATCATGGCAGATGGATGAATTTGTGCAGTGCTTTCAATACCACGTTGAGTATGTTTGCGCTCAAACACATGAGTCAGAATTGCAAAAGCCAAATACGGGTTATCCACCACAATAAAGTTATGATGGTTGTCTAACTCAGCTTGCAGTTGAGCAGTCACAATAAAAGCCCCCGCTTGGGAGCTACGTGCTTGTGCTAAATACTTATCGCCATTTACGAATGTAAGTTGATCTGCTTGAGCACACTCAAGGCTTGCCAAACCTCGCAAACGTAAATCGGCCTGTCCAATGTATTGACCTTGAACTAGAGCAGCAATGTCTTCTAAGCGATAATATTGAGAACTCATTGATTATTTAATTGCGTTAACCTTTTGAATCATTTTATCAGTTAAATCATGCTTCGGGTCATAGGCAAGTGCTGAGTTTTTATTCAAAACCACATCTAAACCATTTTCTTTACGCAATTGTTCAGCAATTTGCTTCAAACGTGTTTCAAAACCATCGTTAATTTTCTGCAATTCTGCCTGAACACGGGTTTGTACAACTTGCTGCAAACCATTAAATTCTTTTAGCTTGGCTTGGAATTGGGTATTCATTTTCTGCTTTTCAGCATCAGATAAATTGTTAGATTGTTGCGCACGCTGCTGCATGGTTTCTAACTCTTTGGCCAATTGCTCAAGTTTAGTGGTTTGCGGTTTAACTGATTGTTGCAATGCCAAATTTTGCTGTTTGAGATAACTGCTGCTTTCAACAACACGTTCCAAGCTCACCACACCATAACCTGCAGCATGCGCCACAGCAGCCATGCTAGACAAACCAAACAATGCCAAACTCAATATTGTTTTTTTCATGTGCTACATCCTGTGTTTAAACGATCCAATTTGGGTCGTACTTAGAAAGTACGACCAATTTCAAATTGGATATTTTTGGTGTCATCGCCTTGTTTATCATTCAATGGATATGCATAGCTAAGTGACAATGGACCAATCATGGTAATCCAAGTAAAGCCTACACCCACGCTATAACGCATCTCGCCGAAGTCAAAGCCGTAGTTGTCTTTACAATATTGCTTCGCATTCACAGAAGCCCCATTCACAAAAATATTTGAATCAGAAACATTACACTGAGTATCAAAAACTTGTGCGCCTTCTGCAAAAATCACTGGACGAACTTGACGTGTCCAATCCCCTTTAAATGGCACTGGTAGAGCCAATTCTGTACCAAATTGTACTAAGGCATTACCACCCACTTCTTCTGGAGATAGATCTGATTGTTCCGTATCAGAGAAATATACGCCTGGATATTTTGGTCCTAGGGTACTGTTGTCGTAACCACGCACCGAACCATAACCACCTGCATAGAAGTTCTTATAGAACGGCAAATCATTACCAAAACCTATCTTACCATAGCCACGTAAGACAAAATCTTTACCTAATGGAAAGTAAGCTTGAGCATCATAAGTGACTTTTTGGAATTCTACATCACTGCCCGGTAAGGCAATTTCAGCATTAACACGATGCGACATACCATTGGTTGGGAAAATCGGACGGTTTAAAGTGTTATATGACCAGCCTAAATTTAAGTTATAAGTTAGGAAGTCTCCTTTAAACTCTTTACCATACGTAATTGTCTTAATTGGCACGCCATCTTTATCTACGCATTGCCCAGATGTTGCCTCTATTGCACCTGGACAATGGTCACCTTTTACTGTTTCTTTCCCGCCATTTCTTTCTAAATAATCTGCCACATAAGTCGAAACATAAGGCCCTGTAGTCACTTCAGTTTGGTCAATGTTTAAACCTGCACTAATACTTTGGTTCTCATCAATTGGGTAACCAAAGTTAATACCACCACCAAAACTGTCTGTCACATAGTTGTTAACGTTATAGTCATCATCCAACTTGGTTTTGCGGTAGTACATGTTATAACCACGACGTACACCATCAATGGTAAAGTATGGGTCAGTCACACTCAGGTTATAATAGTCTTGCGTTTCAGAACGTGATAAATCAATCGAAACAGCATTACCTGTACCCAAGAAGTTAGTTTGACTTAAACCTGCCTGGAATGTCACACCACCACTTTGAGAGAAACCGACCGCTAAGGTACTGGTACCTGAGTGCTGTTCTTCTACATTTACATTTAAGTCAATTTGGTCTGGCACATTTGGAATACGCACTGGCTTAACATCAACCGTTTTAAAGAAGCCAGTACGCTCTAAACGCACTTTGGACAAGTCAATTTTTTCATTACTTGCCAATGCACCTTCCATTTGGCGCATTTCACGACGTAAAACTTCATCGGCAGTTTTGCTGTTGCCTGCGAAGTTAATACGACGCACAGTTACTTGCTGACCTGGGTTAATGTAGTAGTTTAAATCGACAAGTTTGGTTTCTTTGTCAATTTGCGGAACAATATTGACTTCGGCATAGTAATAGCCTGCATTACCATATTTACGCAGCAACAATTGTTTTACTGCATTCACTTTTTCTTGTGAATAGGTTTCACCATCTTTGTAAATTTGCAGTGCGGTCAGTTCTTCAGGCTTATATAACGCATCTCCCAAGAATTTACTCTCACCGAACTTAAATTGCTCACCTTCATCTACAGACACTTCAACAAAGATATGCTTTTTATCTTCGCTCAAGTTCAAACTTGAATTGGTAATATTGAAGTTGATGTAACCTTTATTGAGGTATAGAGCTCGCAATGCTTCAAGACTTGCCGCCATTTTTTCGCGTGCATAGCGGTCATTACGGGTAACTATTGAACTCCAGCTACTTTCTTTTACCGCAAAAGCCTGTTTAATTTCACTTTCTTTGAAAACCGTATTGCCAATGATGTTGATATCCACCACTTTAGCGGCTTTACCTTCAACAAACTCAACGGTTAAATCTACACGGTTATTAGGACGTGCCGTGGTGATGACGCGCACATCTGCATCATAACGACCCTGCTGCATATATTGCTGTTCAAGCTCAGACTCTAAAGTTTGCAATGCAGATTTTTTTAGCACTTCACCTTCAGCCACGCCCATTTTCTTTAAACCATCTTCCAATGCTTCTTTTGGAATCAGTTTATTGCCCTTAAATTCAACTTTAGAAATGATTGGACGTTCAACCACTTTAAAAACCAGCGTGTCTGATTCACGCGTAGCTTGAATATCATCAAACAAACCTGTGGCATACAGTGAGCGAATCGCATTGGCTAAAACGGCCTCATTGACCCGATCACCACTATTGACTGGAATCATTCCATAGACATTGGCTGGCGTTAAACGAACAAGACCATCTATTTTTATATCTCGTACAATGAATTCATCTGCTGCATATACTTGTTGTGTTGCCGCCATTGCACTGATGAGTGCCAAGGGCATAAATAAATGTGTGTGCTGCATGCCAGTCTTTTCCAATGTTAAATTTATTTCGTATCTACGTTGTTATAAACGCATAATGTCATTAAATAATGCCAGAAGCATCATACTTCCAAGCAGTACCATACCAATTTTCAAACCAACTAATTGTATTTGTTCAGAAACAGGTTTACCACGAATCAGCTCGATAAAATAATAAACTAAATGTCCGCCATCCAACATTGGAATTGGCAATAAATTTAGAATTCCTAAGCTTACGCTCATGAGTGCCATAAAGGAAATGAAGGTTTGCCACCCCATCTCTGCACTTTGTCCTGCTACTTTGGCAATGGTAATTGGGCCAGATAAGTTATCTAAACCAATTAGACCACGTACCATTTTGACAATAGAGTTCAGAATCATGCTTGATAGCTGACCTGTTTTATCTACAGCCATCAATAATGCTTCGCTTGGGCTATACTGAATGGTTTGCTTATAGTCATCTGGAATTACAATTTTTCCAGGATCGCTTTGCACACCCAATACACCCGAAACATTACCCATGTTATCGCGTTTACCTTGCGGCATGACTTCCAGTTGCTGTATTTGATTATTGCGGAGCACATCAACTTTCAGTAATTTTTCTGGCGATGCCTGAACCACTTGTACCACGTCGTACCAGTCATTCATTTTTACGCCATCAATTGCCACAATTTGATCGCCCTCTTTCATGCCTTGACGAATCGCTGCACCATCTTCACTTAATTTGCTGACAATAGCTGGAATTTGTGGACGATAAGGTGTAAAACCCAGTACATCTAAAGGCGACTGAGATTGATCGTTAATAAAATTATGAATCGGAAGATTAAAGGTTTTGATTTCACCTGCACGTTCAGCCTTTACCTGAATATTGCCTGTTTCACCCACACGATCAACTAGAGCAAAGTTAAGTTTTTCCCACGTACTTACAGATGTACCATCAATGGCTGTGATTTTATCACCTACTTGCATTTGTGCAGCTGCTGCAGGTGTGTCTGCCAATACTTTACCTACGCGCGTATTCAGCTGCTCTTGAGCAGGTAAAAATAAAACCCAAAACAATAAAATGGCAAAAACCAAGTTAATGAGCGGCCCTGCTGCCACAATTGCAATCCGTTTCCACGGATGCTGACGGTTAAAAGCATAAGGTAGGTCTTCTTCAGCAACGCTTTCTTCACGCTCATCTAGCATTTTGACATAGCCACCTAAAGGCAATGCCGAAAGCTGATATTGAATACCCGACTTTTTAGAAGTCCATTTTAAAATAGTTGGTCCAAAGCCAATGGAATATACTAAAACTTTGACACCAAGCTTACGTGCAACAAAATAGTGCCCAAATTCATGTATTGCAATTAAAGGGCCAAGCAAAAGAATCGCAGCAACCACAATAAATAAGGCACTCATGCTTTAGCTTCCTTTATTTAATACAAAATGCTGTGCAATCGCACGAGCGTTTTGATCTGCCTGCAAAATCAGCTCAATGCTTTCAGCGGCTGAATTTTGTATCTGATTCAATGTATGCTCAACCACTGTCGCAATTTCGGTAAAACGAATCTGTTGCTTTAAAAAAGCATCGACAGCAATTTCATTGGCTGCATTTAAAATAGCAGGAGCCAAACCACTTTCTTGCATGGCTTGACGTGCCAAACTTAAGGCTGGGAAACGTGTAGTATCTGGCGCCTGAAAATCCAGCTGATGATTCACAAACAAATCTAATGGTGGTACATGCGTTTGAATACGCTGCGGCCATGCCAAAGCATGCGCAATTGGCGTACACATATCAGGATTACCCATTTGCGCCAAAGTTGAACCATCCACATATTGAACCATGGAGTGAATAATACTCTGTGGATGCACAACGACTGTAACAAAATGTTCTGAAATTGCAAAAAGATGGCACGCTTCGATTAATTCCAACCCTTTATTCATTAAGGTTGCAGAATCAACTGAAATTTTTTGTCCCATAGACCAGTTTGGATGTTTGCAGGCTTGTGCAGGAGTAACGTGATGTAATTCTTCTAGGCTATGTTTTAAAAATGGGCCACCTGAAGCGGTCAATAAAATTTGTGATACGCCCAATTTAGGCTGTCCATTGCGTTCTGCTTGTAAATAATGTTCAGGTAAACACTGAAAAATCGCATTATGTTCAGAGTCTACTGGCAACAACAAAGCGCCATGTTCACGTGCTGCCTGCATCATGATATCACCCGACATCACCAATGCTTCTTTATTGGCCAATAATACACGCTTACCTGCTTTAACTGCTGCCAATGTTGGCAATAAGCCTGCAGCACCTACAATAGCTGCCATGACCACATCCACTTCAGGATGTTCAGCAACCGCAATTAGCCCCACTTCATCACTTAAAATTTCAATATTTGAAATTTGATTTTGGCGAAACAGTTGATGCAATTCATCTACTTTGGCGGCAGGTACAACCACAACTTTAGGATGGTACTGTTTGCATATTTGAACCAGTTCTTGAATTCGACTATGGGCCGTGACTGCAAAAACTGAATACTGCTCAGGATGTTGTTGCAGTACTTTTAGGGTGCTTTGTCCAATTGAACCTGTCACACCCAAGATACAAACAGCTTGTGACATTTATAAATCTACGCCAATAAGTTTTAAAACATACATACCTGCAGCAAAAATTGGAGCTGCTGCAAGCAAAGAATCAATACGATCTAATACACCGCCATGACCCGGCAAAACACGTCCAGAGTCTTTAATTCCTGCACGGCGTTTGATCATAGATTCAAATAAATCACCCAATACTGAGCTAAATACTGTAATGACTGAAAGAAGCAGGAATAAGATGTGTTGTGCCAAGGTCAGGTCTAAATACACCACCTCAACCACAATCACGATTAGCATAGCAGTGAACACACCACCATATAAGCCTTCTACGGACTTGTTTGGGCTGACATTCGGTGCAAGTTTTTTCTTGCCCAGTTTACGCCCAACAAAATAAGCACCAGAGTCTGCACCCCATACCAACAGGAATAGGTACATCAACCACCACGGTGAGCTTTCCCAAACTGAAAAAATAGCGGTGACTGCGGCAGAAATTAAAATGAAACCAATAAAGCTTAAGCTCGGGTTATACCATGCGTCATAATCTGGATAAGATTTAACCCAATAAATACTGAGTAACCATGTAAAAATTGAAGCTGCCCAAAGTAATAAGGCAATATCACTAAAATATAGTGCCATCGCTGCCAAAGCGGCAGTCAATACACCAAAGCCCCAAGCCATAGGCTTGAGTACGTAATTTGTTTTTCTTGGCATGAGTTTGAACCACTCATAGCCCGCAACCCCTGCTGCAACAATCATCAGCATAAACATTGGATAATGAGACTGAGTTGCAAACATGCAACTCAATACTACAGCGACCAATACCAATGCGGTAATAATCCGCTCTAACATGTATTAATTCTCAATTTTCTCTTGCTGAATTTGCTCAGAAGTTTTACCAAAACGACGTTCACGACCACCAAATACGGCCAGCGCATCGTCAAATTCTTCTATACAAAATTCAGGCCACAAGGTTTGGGTAAAATACAATTCAGCATACGCAGCTTGCCAAAGTAGAAAGTTGGACAATCTAAAATCGCCGCCTGTACGAATCAGAAGATCTACAGGTGGTAAGTCTGCCAGACTGACGTATTGACCAAACAAATGTGTATCTATCTGTTCAATTTCGATTTTATTTGCCACAACATCTGCTGCAATTTGTTTCGCAGCTTGTGCCATATCCCACATACCACCATAACTAATGGCAATTGTGAGTGTCATGCTATTGAAATTAGCAGTCCTTTGTTCAGCATGCAACATTAACTCGCGCAAATGCGGTGACAAACGTGAACGGTCACCAATAAAACGTAAGGCAATATTGAATTTTTCCATGCGTGGAAGTTGCTCATGAATTGTGGTTTCCAGCAATTGCATGAGTAAATCCACTTCAAACTGTGGACGGTTCCAGTTTTCACTCGAAAAAGCAAAAACGGTTAAAGCTTGAATATGTTTTTTTCTACAGTGTTCAACAATCGGGTCAAGCACATCTTTGCCAGAGCGATGTCCTTCCCCTTTTTGCATTTGATTTTTTTTTGCAAAACGATTGTTGCCATCCATAATGATGGCAACATGTTTTGGCAAAGACAAACAGTCTTCAGATGTGGTCATTGATTAGACCTTCATCAACTCAGCTTCTTTTGCAGCAAGACGCTTATCTACTTCTGCAACGTATTTGTCTGTGATTTTTTGAATATCATCTGCTGCACGGCGCTCATCATCCTCAGAAATTTCTTTTTCTTTCAATAAAGCTTTGATGTCGCCCAATACATCACGACGGATGTTACGAATCGCGACTTTGGCATTTTCAGCTTCAGAACGCGCCACTTTTTGCATGTCACGACGAGTTTCTTCAGTCAATGCAGCAAGTGGTACACGAATCGCGTCTGCTGTAATTGGGTTTAGACCCAAATCTGACTCACGAATAGCTTTATCAATTGCAGATACCATTGAACGCTCAAATGGCTGAACCAATAAGGTACGTGAATCTTCAACACCAATGTTAGCAACTTGGTTTAATGGCACATCGGAACCGTAGTAAGAAACCATCACACCATTTAAAATAGATGGATGTGCACGACCTGTACGCACTTTGGCAAAACCATGTTCTAAAGACTCTAAAGTCTTGCTCATACGTTCTTCGCTGTCTTTTTTAAGATCGTTAATCATAAGATCTTCCTTACTGTATTCTAAAATTTGAGTCAAAATATAGGGTTAAATTAGTCTGTAGTATAAAGAGCTTTCAGGCTCACGTACATTAGTTCGTAACGTGAGTCCCTTCTTTTTCACCCATAACCACAGAAAGCAACGCACCTGCTTTATTCATATCAAAAACTTGCAGCGGCACATTGTGGTCGCGGCACAAGCAAATAGCTGTTAAATCCATTACACCTAACTTTTCATCTAAAACTTGGTCAAAAGTTAAGGTGTCGTATTTCACAGCATCTTCGTATTTGCTTGGGTCTTTATTGTAAACGCCATCTACCTTAGTTGCTTTTAAGATTAAGTTGGCTTCAATTTCGATACCACGTAAACAAGCTGCAGTATCTGTTGTAAAGAATGGATTACCCGTGCCTGCAACAAATACGCATACTTCACCTTGTGTCAGGTGACGAATTGCATCTCGGCTTGAGTAAGACTCAACCACAGTGCCAATTGGTAATGCTGACATTAAACGAGTTTTGATGTTACGGCGTACCAAAGCATCACGCATGGCCAAACCATTCATCACAGTTGCCAACATACCCATTTGGTCACCAGTTACACGACCGACTAAGCCATCTTTTTGTAATTGGCTGCCACGATACAAGTTACCACCGCCCACAACAATACCAACTTCCACACCTAAACCAACCAAGTGTGCAATAGCCAAAGACATTTGATCGAGCACTTGCGCATCAATCCCCATGTCTTTATTGCCTGCAAGCGCTTCACCCGATAGTTTCAACAAGATACGTGCATAACGTGGCTTTTTTGAATCTAACATTGTCATTACTCCAATTCTAAATTCTAAACTTTAAATTCTTACAATTCGTCTGTTTTACAACTTGAAATCTTAGTCAGCGAAACCCTAAGCAGACTTGACCTGAATCAGTTTGGCAAATAAGTCGTATTCATCAGCATCGGTAATTTCAACTTCAAGCAAATCACCTGCTTTAATTAAGCTCTTGTCGATATCTTCTACAAATACATTGCCATCAATTTCTGGAGCATCGGCATAAGAACGTGCTACAGCCACTGGAAATTCCTCTTCCAAATCATCAACCAATACCGTCATAGTTTGACCAATACGCTTTTGAAGTTTGGCTGCAGAAATTTCTTGCTGAACCTGCATAAAACGCTCATAGCGTTCTTGTTTAATTTCTTCAGGTACATGATCAGGTAAATCGTTTGCTGCGGCACCTTCAACTGGTGAATAGGTAAAACAACCAACACGGTCTAGTTGCGCTTCTTTGAGCCAATCCAGCAAGATTTGGAAATCTTCTTCTGTTTCACCAGGGAAACCCACCACAAAGGTAGAACGAATAACTAACTCAGGGCATTTTTCACGCCACAGCTTTAAACGCTCTAAAGTGTTTTCGCTGTGTGCAGGACGCTTCATTAGCTTTAACACTTTCGGGCTGGCATGCTGAAACGGAATATCTAAATAAGGCAAAATCTTGCCTTGAGCCATTAAGTCAATCACAGCATCGACATGCGGATATGGATAGACATAGTGCAAACGCACCCAAATGCCCAACTGCCCTAAGGCTTCACACATATCATAGAATTTGGTTTTAACCGGCTGACCATTCCAAAAATCTAATTTGTACTTGGTATCTACACCATAGGCAGAAGTATCTTGAGAAATCACAAGTACTTCTTTTACGCCCGCACGTTTGAGTGCAGCAGCTTCTTCTAAAACTGAACCCACAGGACGTGAAACCAAATCACCACGCATGCTTGGAATAATACAGAAGGTACAACGATGGTTACAGCCTTCAGAAATTTTAAGGTAAGCATAATGCTTAGGCGTCAAACGGATGCCTTGTTCAGGAACCAAATCGATGAATGGATTATGCTTTGGCGGCTCAGGTACATACTGGTGTACCGCTTCCATAACTTCCTGATACGCTGCCGCGCCTGTGACTTTTAATACATTCGGGTGCATTTGACGAATCTTGTCTTCATCTTTACCCAAGCAGCCTGTCACAATCACACGGCCATTGGCATTCATTGCTTCGCCAATCGCGTCTAAGGACTCTTGTACTGCAGATTCAATAAAACCACATGTATTGACAACAACTAAGTCTGCACCATCATAATCAGATGCAACATCGTAACCTTCAGTTTTCAACTGAGTTAAAATTCGTTCGGAATCTACCAATGCCTTAGGACAACCTAAAGAAACAAAACCGACTTTGGGGGATTTCATAGAATCTGCACTCCACTAGAATGCGCGTATTGTATGACTTTTCTTTGCATAAAAATAGAGAAATAGCCGACTCTTTGCATAATGCACCAAAATACAACCATTCAGGCTGAATGATTTATTTATTGCACCATTTTAATGCATTTTTTATTTACAGTGTTTCTGTTATCCGTTATATCTTGAAAATTCAGTCCAGTTGCAGCGCATTTTTTTGAACTTGCGAAGATAAATGCACTAAAAACTTAAAGTTGGCGTGCATTTTGCTTAATTCGCCTCAATTCGATCCAAATTTGGAACATGGCTGCTACATGATAATACCCTTGCGCTATTTTAATACAGGAAGTATTCGCTAATGGATCAAACCCAGAGCATTGACTACCGCCTTTTGGTAGACAACTTAAGCACTGCAATTTTATTGGTTGACCGTGACCTGAATATTTTTTATTTAAATTCTTCGTGTGAAGCCTTGTTTGATATCAGTTTGATTCGTGCATCAGGACAACCTGTTTTAAATCTGCTGCACATGCCTAATGATGAGTTTAATACTCAAGAGGCTTTTCTAAACACACTCAAAACGGGTCAACCTTATACACGCCGTGAAGCAACAATTAATGTCAATTTTAAAGATATTCATGTCGATTACACTGCATCACAGCTAAATTCAGGCAAGCCTTATCATCCCTTATTGCTGATTGAATTAAATCCGATTGATCGGATGCTCAAAATTTCCAAAGAAGAGAACTTTATTCAGCAGCATCAGGTGGCACGTCAGCTTATTCGTGGCGTGGCGCATGAAATAAAAAACCCGCTTGCAGGGATTCGTGGTGCAACTCAACTTTTAGCACGCAGCTTAAATGATCCAAAATATGACGAATTTACCGACATTATTATTAGTGAAGTCGATCGTTTAAGAAACTTGGCCGACACGATGCTCGGTTCACGCCAATTACCAAGTTATGAATTGGTCAATGTGCACGAACCGTTGGAACGTGTACGCAGTTTAATTGTCAATCAAACCAAAAATAAAATAAAAATCATTCGTGACTATGACCTTTCCTTACCTGAAGTCATGGCAGACCGTGATCAATTGATTCAAGTCATGCTGAATATTTGTGCCAATGCGGTGCAAGCCATGACTGAAAATGCTGATTTCTTTATCGAGCATCAACCTGAATTGGTTTTAAGAACTCGTATTCAGCGCTTAGTCACCATTAATGGTGTACTGAACCGCTCTACGGTGCGTGTTGATATTGAAGATAACGGTCCTGGTGTACCTGAAGACATTTTAGAGTCTGTATTTTATCCGTTGGTGACTGGACGAGCCAACGGTACAGGGCTTGGCTTGAGCATCGCACAAAATATTATGCATCAACACAACGGAATGATTGAATGCCAATCCATTCCAGGAAAAACAATATTTAGCTTATATTTACCTTGGGAGGCGAGTCATGTCGCGAAATAAAATTTGGGTGATTGATGATGACCGTGCAATGCGTTGGGTACTGGAAAAAACCTTTAGAGAAGAAGGTTTTGAAGTCACTAGTTTTGAAGAGGCTCAATCTGCACTGGATGAACTCAGCCAAGATGCACCCGATGTAATTTTGACCGACATTCGTATGCCTGGGGTGGATGGCCTGACCTTCTTAGCCAAAGTCAAAGCAAATTACCCAGACCTACCTGTCATTATTATGACTGCACACTCCGATTTAGAGTCAGCAGTTTCAAGCTACCAAACTGGTGCATTTGAATACCTGCCTAAGCCTTTCGATATTGATGAAGCTTTGGCATTGGTTAACCGTGCGATTTTACACATCACCAAATTACAACAGCAAGAATCTGCAAAATCTACAGTACAGCCAATTCAATCGACAGAAATTATTGGTGAATCACCTGCTATGCAGGAAGTATTCCGCGCCATTGGACGATTATCACAATCACACATTACCGTGTTGATTAATGGAGAATCTGGTACAGGTAAAGAGCTGGTGGCACATGCACTGCATCGCCACTCCCCACGTAGCAGCAAACCATTTATTGCGCTAAATATGGCGGCCATTCCTAAAGATTTGATTGAAACCGAACTATTTGGGCATGAAAAAGGCGCGTTTACGGGTGCCAATACACAACGTCAAGGCCGCTTTGAACAAGCCAACGGTGGCACACTGTTTTTAGATGAAATTGGCGATATGCCTTTTGAAACTCAAACTCGTTTATTGCGTGTCTTGGCTGACGGTGAGTTTTACCGTGTTGGTGGGCATATACCTGTCAAAGTAGATGTGCGTATTGTTGCAGCGACGCATCAGGACTTAGAAAAACTGGTACAGGATGGTCGCTTTCGTGAAGACTTGTATCACCGCCTGAATGTCATTCGTATTCACATTCCTAAACTGGCGCATCGCAGCGAAGACATTCCGATGTTGGCTCAGCACTTTTTGGCACGTGCGGGCAAAGAATTGGGCGTGAGTCCAAAAATATTGCGTCCTGAAACTGTTGAATACATGCAACAACTGCCTTGGCAAGGTAATGTACGCCAGCTGGAAAATACCTGCCGTTGGCTAACCGTCATGATTACAGGTCGTGAGGTCTATCCTGAAGACTTACCAACTGAACTCAAGCAAATTCCAATTGAAAAATTAGGTGAGCATCCTGCACAGCACTTGGTAGATCGAGTTTCTATGCACCACTGGGATGAATTGTTGGGTCAATGGGCAGTTCAAAAGCTCAAAAATGGTGAAATGAAACTTCTGGATATTGCCATTCCAATGTTTGAGCGTACTTTAATTAATGCAGCACTACAACAAACACGTGGGCGTAAACGCCATGCAGCAGAACTATTGGGTTGGGGACGCAACACTCTAACCCGAAAACTCAAAGAGTTAGGTATGGATAGTGCAGATGATGAAGTAGAAGAAGAAATTGAGAGCTAAATCAGATAAGCACAAATAAAAAACTCTATGCTTCATCACAGAGGGAAACTCAATACCTGAGTTTCCCTTTTTTTATAGGCTTAGATGCTTTAAGATCAAGTCAATTAGGCAGCAGTAAAGCCAATATAACGAGACAAATCCTGCACACCTAAGTCAGTCTTATAAATTAAATATTGCGAGTACTGGCTAGATGTCAATTCCTGCCACATATCCAACTGATCGTCATGTGCATGAATATCATCAACACTACGCAGCATACTCTGTTCAAATACATCTGCCACGAATTCAAAACCCAAGTCGATTGCCACAAATAAAGTATGCTCACAAGGCTGAATATATTGCTCTTCAGCCCAATTAATCACAGCATGCTTACAATGTGGACAAAGCAAATTTTCTGTGGCGGGTGTATTCAATTCAATCAATTGATATGGCATAGCGTGTCGTCACCAAAAATAAAAATAAAATGCGTAAAATACGCTATATCGTTCGCATCATAGCAAGCAATTGCTATATTTTGTGGTATCAGCCACTTATAATCATCAAAAATTTTGTTTAAAAAACATGAGTACTTTAGAAAACGCAATTACATTGGCAGCACAACAGCATGCAGGCCAAATCGATAAAGGCGGTCGGCCTTATATTTTGCATCCATTACGCTTAATGTTGCAATTACAGCACCCTGATCAACAAATTGTGGCAGTGCTACACGATATCCTTGAAGATACCTCCACTACGGCAGAAGACCTGCACAACTTGGGCTTTCAAGCACATATTATTCAAGCGATTCAAGCACTGACTAAACAACCACATGAAACCCGCATCCAAGCCGCACAGCGTACGGCGTGTAATTCACTCGCACGCAGCGTGAAAATATTGGATGTGCAAGACAATATGAATCTTGCGCGTATCTCACATCCAACAACACGAGATTTAGCACGTTTAGAAGAATACAGACAAGTTTTAGATATTCTGCAAAAAGCGCAGCAACAAAGTGCAATTAATAATTGACATCATGCAACGATGCCTCTTTAATTTAAACATTGTTGCACAAATGGAATTTAGTCATGCTCACAGATTTGGATGATTTTTATTGTTTTGCCCAAGTGGTCGAACACGGTGGTTTCAGTGCTGCAGAACGTGCAACGGATATTCCAAAATCCAAACTGAGCCGCAGAGTCCATAATCTGGAAGAACGCTTAGGTGTACGTTTAATTCAACGCAGCTCACGCCATTTTGCGGTGACAGAAATTGGCATGAACGTCTATCGTCATGCACAGGTTATGATGAATGCTGCCCAAGCTGCACATGATCTGGTTGATCACTTAAGTATTCAGCCACGTGGGGTAATTAAAGTCAGCCTTCCGGTTTCAATTGCGCAAAATGAAATTGCCAAAATTCTGCCTGAGTTCTTAAAGACCTATCCTGAAATTAAAGTGCAGCTAATTGTCAGTAACCGCCGTGTGGATATTGTCAATGAAGGCCTCGACATTGCCCTTCGTGTTCGCTCAAATTTGGATGACGACCCAAGTTTAGTGATTCGTAAATTTAGCCATATCGAGCAACATTTATTCGCCAGTCAAGCCTATTTAAATGAATTTGGTGATTTGAAAAAACCTGAAGATTTAAGTCAGCATAAAATTTTAAGCATGGCAGATGAGCATTTAGACCAATTCATGGTGGTACACGACCAACAGCAACAACCGAAAAAAGTTAAAGTTAATCCAACTGTCATGGGTTCAGATTTAATGATGCTGGCTCAATTGGCACGACAAAACTGTGGCATTGTTTTACTCCCCGACACCATTGTAGAAGATTATGTAGCTTCTGGAGAATTGGTGCGTGTGTTACCAGACTGGCATGCGCCGCATGGAATTTTCCATGCCGTCTACCCTTCACGTCGTGGTTTGTTACCTGCAGTACGTGTATTTATTGATTATCTGGTTGAAAAGCTCACCATTCGCTAGTAAACAAGTTTTACTAATCATGCAAATAATAAGCAAAAAAAAAAGCTTATCTAAGGTAGATAAGCTTTGAAAACTACAATCTAAAATAAAAACATAAGAAATATAAAACAAAGAAACTACAGCAAGTATCTTTGGTTATTATTATAGCGATTGTTCATTTTTTAACAAATAGTTTAAAACTAAAGTCTAAGATGTTTTTTCAATAAGTCTTTCGCACTGAATAATACAAAGATTAAATTTCAGGATAATTTCCCGTACCTTCTGGCCATGGTGATAACACTTCAAAACCAGTATCGGTCACTGCCACCATGTGTTCCCACTGTGCAGAAAGTGATTTGTCAGTGGTCACTACCGTCCAGCCATCTTTTAGCTCTTTAACTCGTGCCTTACCAGCATTCACCATTGGTTCAATGGTAAATACCATGCCTTTTTTAAGCACCAAGCCTTGCCCAGGTTGCCCATAATGCAACACACTCGGCTGCTCGTGATACACCCGCCCAATGCCGTGCCCACAATATTCACGCACAATACTATAACCTTCACGATGCGCCACACTCTGGATAGCAAAACCAATATCCCCCAAAGTTGCGCCGGGTTTAACCGCATGAATGCCTGCACGCATTGCCTCATAGGTCGTATCTACCAGTTTTTTAGCTTCTGGCTTCACTTGCCCTACATAGTACATACGACTGGTATCGCCATAAAATCCATCTTTAATGACTGCAACATCAATATTAATAATGTCACCATCTTTTAAAATAGCTTTAGCTGATGGGATGCCATGACAAACCACCTCATTTGGAGAAATACAAGTGGTTTTGGTATAGCCGTGATAGCCCACATTGGCAGGAATGACTTTCAGTGTATTCACAATATAGTCATTACACAAATCATCTAAATATTCTGTGCTCACCCCAGGTTTGACATGCTCGCCTATCATCGCCAAAACCTGAGCTGCCAAGCGTCCTGAAACGCGTAATTTTTCTATATCTTGCTCGGTTTTTAAACTGACTTTAAGGGCGCGCATAGTAAACTCCTGATCTGAAGTTCAAGATTATAGCCCTTTCACCTTTTAAAATCAGCTTTGTGTGACCTATGGCACGGCTCAACGCTGAAACAATGTATAAGAACTGAACACTTAGATAACATTTTAAATAGCCCAATGAAACCTTAAGTGCCGAATACACTCAGCTGTTCAAGTATAATTTTTAACTGATAAATCATAATGATATGAACCACAGACTAACCATTAAACTACATGCATTATGATAACTATTTTTTATACTATTTATAAAATAAATTAGAAAATCATGCTTTGTTCTACTAGAATCGCTTCTTTTGTTTGCTTACTCTCCCATGACCAGTTTACGTACACGGGATATTATTGCCTTAGGTTTTATGACCTTTGCACTATTTATTGGTGCGGGTAATATTATCTTTCCCCCTATTGTTGCTCAGCAAGCTGGTGAGCATGTTTGGCTTGCTGCATTCGGTTTTTTAATCACGGCTGTGGGCTTACCTGTGATTACCATTATGGCCTTATCGCGTGTGGAAGGCTCAATTCAAATTTTAAGTTCACCCTTAGGAAAAGCCGCAAGTTTAATTTTAACAATCATCTGTTACCTAGCCGTTGGGCCACTATTTGCAACACCACGTACTGCAACCGTGTCTTATGAAATTGGTTTTTCAGCCTATTGGGGCGATTCAGCACTGACATTATTCATTTATAGCGCAATTTATTTTGCCTTGGTGATGTTGGTATCACTCTACCCACACAAAATTTTAGACACTGTGGGTTATGTGCTGTCGCCACTTAAAATTTTGGCCTTACTTATTTTAGGTATAAGTGCTTTTATACTCCCAACAGGACAGATTGCACCAGCAGTAGATCATTATATAAATCGACCTGTGTCTGAAGGCTTTATAAATGGTTATCTCACCATGGATACATTGGGCGCTCTAGTTTTTGGTATCGTGATTATCAATGCAATCCGCTCACGTGGCGTTACCAATAAAAAGCTCATTACACGCTATGCGGTTTGGGCCAGTTTAATTTCAGGTATTGGACTCACGCTTGTTTATATTAGCCTGTTTAAACTAGGGATGGGCAGTCACGAAATTGCAGCAAATGCCAGCAATGGTGCGATTATTTTACATGCCTATGTGCAACATGCATTTGGTCCTTTTGGGGCTATTTTTCTTGCTGCTATGATCTTTATTGCCTGTATCGTGACTGCAATTGGCCTCACCTGTGCCTGTGCAGGTTACTTTGAACAGATTACTAAAATTCATTACCGACGCTGGGTCTTTATACTGGTAGGTTTTGCGTTTGTCATATCCAATTTGGGGCTTACTAAGCTCATCGCTATATCTGTGCCCATTTTAAGTGCAATTTACCCACCTGCAATTGTGGTCATTCTACTTAGCTTTTTTTGGAAGTTTTTCCGTATTCCCACACGTGTTATTGCTCCAACTGCAGCGGTCGCTTTACTTTTCGGGTTAATTGATGCCATGAAAGCTGCAAATCTAAGCTCTTACTTGCCAAATGAACTCACCAGTCTTCCACTCAGTGAACAAAATCTTGCTTGGCTAATTCCCGCCTTGCTAATATTTGTGCTGGCAACATTTCGTGATCGCTTAAAAAAATAAGAGACTTGATTGCCTTAGAATCATGTTTTACCCAAATATGATGTGAAGGAAAGTTTGCAAATAAACAATAATTGTCAGGTTTTACCCAAACAGACATTTATTGTTTTATGGTGCAATTAAGCATGCTGTTTTATGTCAGTTGTTGTAGCAAAGTCATGACTTCACAAAGTGAAAATAAATAACTGAATTAGCAAATTTTAAAATAAAAATTTCAAAAATTATGCTTAAATTCAACTTTATACCCTAAGAAAAATTAACGCTAAAGTCGTATAGTCTGCTGCAAAATTAGCTGGCATAAAATATGCAAGTGATTCAAAAAGCACTTTTCATGGGCTGAAAAATGTCACCCTTTGTTTCATTTTGTAAATAAATGATATGGAAATCAGGTATTTTTCAACAAAATGACGTTTTCTAAGGAAATATAACCATAAGGGCTTGAAATAGTTCTCATAAAGCAGTACAACATTAAAAGCAATCTGACTAAAACGCTCTGATTTTAGTGATTTATAACAAGGAGGGATGGAGATGTTTTCACATTTCAATACGCAAGTCTTCATTAGCGCTCTGAAGGCTAACCAAAACTTAGTCACATTTTTAAGCACCACTTTTGCATTGATGCTAACCTTATTGCTACAAGGTACAATTCAAGGTAACTTGAAACCAACCTATTTCTTATATGCCTTTTTGGTATGTATTGCCTTTGCAATTTGGACATCAATTGATCAAAAGTTCCGCCAAAGCCAAAACGCCGAAGCTCGTTAATTTTTAGCCCTGCACTGCTAAAAATTAAGCCATCATCTAACATTCTGCGGCAGTTGGATTATTCCACTGCCGCCAACTCTCAAAATAATTCTAAAATTCAATAGCTGCCGATCTAGCCATAAATCTATAATAATCCGTAGATTGCACCAAGCAATAACACGCTTGTTCCTCCAAGTTCCGCACCTATTAACAACAACATTGCCAAACTCATACACCACGCTGGTAGTTGCCACTTTGCAAGCTGATGCGGTTGTTTAAATTGATTCGTGGTATCTTTTAATAGCCCATGCAAGATATAACTTAAAATTGAAAAGCTAAAAAATGCTAAATTCAAGATCACACAAATTAAAATAACAGTGGCATCCCAAATACAAAAATAAGCCAATACCGCTAAAATTAAACTTGCAGGTGCATAGAGCAAACTACTTCGGTGTGCAATATCGACATAATAATGTGCACGTGCTTGAGCTGAATTCCTAATTTGCCAATACTTCCAAACACCTGTCAGCATTCCCACCCATAAAAAAATCCCACTAAAAATAATGGCCAGACGCACTGCCCAAGACAAACCATCCATGTAAGTTACTCTGTTATTTTCATTCCGCTATTTAACTACAGTCACTGCCAACTTATCTGACTTTAGAGTCAGCATAAATATCAAGTTTCTTTTTGGAACTCATGTAAAGTGAGTTTATTCAAAACTGTGTTAAAGCATTATGAGTACTTTTGAAAATTTAAATATTATTTGTTCAGACGGTTATTCTTTAGCTGCACGATATTACCCAAATCAATACAACCATACTCGACGGTTGCCAGTGCTAATTTGCCCTGCAACAGGTATAACCAAAAGCTTCTATCATGCATTTGCCGCATGGTTAAGCGAACAAGGTCACGCGGTATTATGCTTCGATTTTCGTGGTATTGGTGACTCTTTGCATCAACCCTTAAAACACTGTGAAGCCAGTATTGTCGATTGGGGACAACTTGATATTCCTGCCGCTGTGAATTCACTATTGCAAAAATCACAGGCTGAACAAGTCATCCTGTTGGGTCACAGCGCTGGTGGACAACTTCTGGGAATTAATCCCGAATACCATAAAGTTGCCAAAGTGGTGGCTGTTTCTGGTTCTACAGGGCACGTAAAAGGTTTAAAGGGACGTACTCGCCTACTTGCACCTGTCATGTTTAATTTAATCTTCCCAATTGCCCGATTAACACATGGTTATGGCCCAACCAATGCAATAGGTATGGGCGAGAACTTACCTAAAAATGTCGCACAACAATGGGCTCAATTTTGCAGCAAACCTGGCTATGTCATTAACGCAGTCGGTAAAACTGTAGAGCGTGATTTCCACTCAGAAATCCAATGCCCAATTACAGCCATTTGGACTACAGATGATGAAATTGCCACTGAAGCCAATGTACAGGATTTGCTGCGCTTGTATCCAAATGCTGCAACTAGCATGATTGAATTAGAACCGCATCGTTTCTCACATAAATCTATTGGACACATGGCGATGTTTAAAAAATCACATCAGAACTTATGGGAAATTATTGCCGATCAGTTGGTGATTTAAACGTCCAAAAATTGATGGATATACACTGCTGTAAATGCTTGTTCCAGTTTAAGCAACCAAATTTATAATCCTGTTTGGTTGCTTCTTTTTTTGGATGTTGATTATTATTTAATACAAATAGCTCACCCCATGTAGTCATGATTTTAATTCAGATGACAAAAAAAGCTCCGCCAATAGGCAGAGCTTTTTTATTAATTATGAATGATGCTGATTAAGGCAAACGAATCATCACAGTTTTAATGCGGTTTGCATCAAGTTCTGTCACTTCAAAGTGCACCCCTTGATAATCTAACTGCGTACCTACCTGTACTTCACCTTGGGTTTTATCTAGAATCAAACCTGCGACACTAATATATCCCGCATCTTCTTCAACTAAATCTAACATCCCTAATTCAAGTTCAAGCTGATACAAATCCAGCATGCCTGTTGCTTTCCACTCGTTTTCATTAATTTTAATTAAATCCAACTGTTCGTCTGCATCAGGGAATTCACCCGCAATCGCTTCAAACACGTCTAATGGTGAAATGAGGCCTTGAACGTTACCAAACTCATCACTAACCAACACCAATGAGCCTTTAGAGGTACGTAAAGTATTGATGGCATCAATCACTTTCATTTTTTCAAAAATGTAAATTGGACGCTGACGTTTGATCAAAGCTTTAAGTTCAACTTCATCATCTACAACATCTAACAATTCTTTTGCACGAACAATGCTGATGACTTTATCTAGACTACCCCGACACACTGGAAATAAGCTGTGTGGAACTGACAAAATCTGTTCACGGATTTGTTCAGGCGAATCTTCAATGTCTACCCATGAAATTTGACTGCGTGGCGTCATAATCGAAGCCACAGAACGCTCTGCAAGTGTTAATACACCGCCAATCATGTAGCGCTCTTCATCAGCAAATGCTTCTTGTGCTTCGACATTCATATCTGGGCTGCTGGTTTCCAATCTGCCACCCATCAATTTTAAAATCGAGTCGGCAGTACGATGACGTAATGGAATTTTTGCTTCATGTTTTGCAACATTGCGCTGACCAAATTGGTTAAACGCTTCAATTGCAATCGCAACACCAATACCTGAATAGATATAGCCTTTTGGAATATGGAAGCCAAAGCCTTCTGCAATTAAGCTGATACCAATTAATAGTAAGAAACTTAAACACAGAATCACTACGGTTGGGTGTCGGTTAACAAAGGCTGTTAAAGGCTTAGATGCAAGTAACATCACCAACATTGCCACGACCATTGCCACCATCATCACATAGATGTTGTCGACCATACCAATTGCGGTAATGACCGAATCCAGTGAGAACACAGCATCTAGAATGACAATTTGAGCCACAACAGCTGTAAAACCTGCGTACACGACATTGGTTGTGACTTTGACTTCAGGCTTGCCTTCCATCTTCTCGTGCAGCTCCCCCACGGCCTTATAGACCAGGAATAGACCACCGCCCAAGAGAATCAGATCTCGCCCAGAGAAGGTTTTATCAAATATGGTAATTAAAGGTTCGGTTAGGGTCACCAACCAAGAGATTGCAAATAGCAATCCTAAACGCATAAACAACGCCAAAGACAAACCGATCACACGGGCTTTATCACGTTGTTCAGGAGGTAATTTTTCTGCAAGAATAGCAATAAAAACTAGGTTATCAATACCCAGTACGATTTCAAGAATAATAAGTGTAATTAAACCAACCCATATTCCCGGATCTAATAAAAACTCCATTAGTTTAAATCTCCGAGAAAGTTAGCCGAAATCGAAATATAAAGTAGACCTGCGCACGGCGACGGATCCATAAAAGTAACCTTTTTAGCAATTGATAGATTAATTATGCACAATCTTGAAGATTTGTAATTATATTTTTGAAAATTTTGAAAAAAACTAAACAAAGCAATCGGGCTTTCTTTTTATTGTATTTTTCAAGCATTAACTAAATATTGAATGATTGGCACAAAATCATAACTTTGAAAAATAAGAGGCTTTGTTGCACAAAGATTTGAAATGCAAAGCGCCCCTAATTGAGCCAAATTTAAGGCGTAACTTGGGTAAGTGGT
>NZ_JAAZQX010000012.1 GCF_012371325.1 Acinetobacter sp. A2
ACAGGCATCGAGGTACGTCAGCAAAGTTTTTATGAGCTGAATGAAGTAGCTAAGTATGATGGGATTTGGGCTTGTGCATCTCTTTTACATTGTGAAAGAGATCACCTGACTGAAGTGCTGGCGCGCATATTTAAAGCATTAAAGCCAAATGGTGTTTGCTATATGTCTTTTAAGTATGGCAATACAGACCGTGAGATAGAGGGGCGTAGCTTTACTGACTTGAATGAACAGCAAGCTCATGACTTACTTAAGCAGATCGATCAGGCTTTACTGTTACAACAATGGATTACTGTAGATAAACGTCCAGAGCGTACAGAAGAGTGGATGAATATTCTGATTAGAAAAGTGCAGGCTTAGATATGTTATTCAGTATAGCCGAAATACCAACCCCTCAAGAACAGTTGAAATTCTTAAAGCATATTCAGCAGATTTTGCAGTCAGGGACTTTTACTTCGACATATAAGTTTGCTTTGCTGATAAGTATCACGCGTCTGGCGATTGAACAGGGGCAAGATACTGGTGCTGCCTTGCATTTAGAATATCAGGATATTGCTGAAAAGTTTATTGACTTATACTGGAAACAGTCACTGCCGTTTCAGTTTAACCAGTATGAGCCTTTTACTATTCATCAAAGCACTGGTAAGCAGGCAAAGATCATCAGTGAAATCCAGAAAGCACAGCAACAATTCAAGACCTTGGCCGCGTTGAGAAAGGATGTACTTTACTGGAACAGGTTGAAGCGAGCAGTTGCAACAACGGTAAAGCAAATGCCGGTGGTGTATTTGCAGAATTTGAATGGTCAAACCATAGAGTTTCTCTATAGTCTTGAAGATTCCAAGCAGTCCCTCAAGCTGTTGCCCAAAGTGATGTATTGTTTGAGACAGTTTAGTGAAATTATTGAAGAGCTTTGCCAGAAGCGCTGGATTGATTTTGTCCGGCTGAATAAGCAGAACTTGGTTGTATTAGATGGGTTACCTGACCTAGATGAATTCATGTTTGCTCCAAGTCGTAATCAATTGGGGCAGGTCGCGGACTTCTTAATTGACTTACAGCAATGCCAGTGTTTTTACTGTGGCAAAAGCCTAAAAAACTCAAAATATGCCGTGGATCATTTTATTCCATGGTCATTATATCCTGCCGATACCGGACATAATTTTGTCCTGGCGGATGAAAAGTGCAACTCACAAAAAAGTAATTATTTGGCGTCAGAACAATTTCTGCAACAGTGGCAGGAGCGGAACTATCTACATGATTAATCTATTGTTCGGGAAATTTCTCAATTAGGTTTTTTAACCGATCTGCAACGTTCGCATCGGGTTGCCGACTGGGCGTATAAGCAGGCAATAGAGAATGAATATTTAGTCTGGCTAGGTGGAAAAGATAAACATATATTAGGTGTTTAGTCCCATATCTGGAGTACTTTAATGTCTTTATTTTTCTGTAGTGAAGATTACTGGAGTAGGCTGCTATATAGTTTAGATTATGTCTCTATCTAGCGCCTGAATTGACAGATTACATCGCTTGACCACGACAATTCATGTCCTTGTCCACCTTTTTACTGCTGCATAATTTAGAATTTTAGGTAAAATCATTTTATTAATGATTTACTTATTTGGACTCCTATAACAATGACCCACGTACAACTGCAACAATTACAAAAACAACTTTGGAATATTGCCAATACTTTGCGTGGCACCATGGGCGCCGATGAATTCCGTGATTACATTCTGGGTTTTATTTTCTTTAAATATTTATCAGAAAAATCGGTGAACTTTGCCAATGAATTGCTCGATGGTGAGGAGGTCAGCTTTTTAGAATTAGATGAAAATAATGCTGAGCATGTGCCGTACATCGAAGAAATTAAAAAGAATGCCATTGCCGAAGTGGGTTATGCGCTTACACCAAAACAGCTATTCCATACCTTAGCCGAGCGTGGTCGTCAGGGCGAATTCATTTTGGATGATTTAACTGCGACCTTAAAATCGATTGAACAAAGCACTTTAGGCACCGACTCTGCCGATGACTTTGCCAACCTGTTTGAAGATTTAGATCTAAACTCGACCAAGCTCGGCAATAATGCCAGTGATCGTAATGCACTGGTGGCGAAAGTCCTCAGTCATTTAGATGATATTGATTTTGATATTAGTAATACCGAAGCCGATGTACTCGGGGATGCTTACGAATACCTGATTGGTGAATTTGCCTCAGGCGCGGGCAAAAAAGCGGGGGAATTCTATACGCCGCAAACGGTATCGACCTTACTGGCAAAGATTGTCACCCAAGGCAAAGAGCGTTTACGTTCAGTCTATGACCCGACTTGCGGTTCAGGTTCGTTATTGCTTCGGGTAAAACGTGAAGTGAAAGATGTCGATATGATTTACGGTCAGGAGATGAACCGTACCACTTACAACTTGGCACGCATGAACATGATTCTGCATGATGTGCATTTTGCCAAGTTCGACATCAAGCAGGAAAACACTTTAACCCGTCCGCAGCATTTAAATAAAAAGTTTGATGCGGTGGTGGCGAATCCGCCATTTTCTGCAAAATGGTCTGCCGATCCGTTATTTTTACAAGATGAACGTTTTGCTGCGTATGGCAAACTGGCGCCAAGTTCTAAAGCGGATATGGCGTTTGTACAGCACATGCTGTATCAACTGGATGACAACGGCACGATGGCGGTGGTGTTACCGCATGGCGTCTTGTTCCGTGGTTCGAGTGAGGGTGTGATTCGTCAGTATTTGATTGAACAGTTGAACGTGGTGGATGCCATTATTGGTCTACCCGCCAATATTTTCTATGGCACGTCTATTCCGACCTGTATTTTGGTGTTGAAGAAAAACCGTGAGCAGAGCGGCAATATTCTGTTTATTGATGCCAGCAATGATTTTGAAAAGCAGAAGAATCAAAACAAGTTATTGCCTGAGCATTTGGATAAGATTGTTGCGGCATTTGAAAAGCGTGAAAATATTGAAAAATATGCGCATGTGGCGACTTTGCAAGAAGTGAAAGATAACGATTACAACCTAAATATTCCGCGTTATGTGGATACTTTTGAAGCGGAAGCCGAGATTGATCTGGATGCAATTGCTCAGCAGTTACAGGCTTTGGAACAAGACAGCCAAAAGACCGATGCGGTAATTGCGGATTTCTGCAAAGAGCTTGGGATTGCTTCGCCTTTTACGGAGGTGAAGTAATGACTGCGCCAAAGTTAAGATTTAAAGAGTTTGATAGTGACTGGTCTAAGGTTAAGTTAAAAGAATTGGTGATATCTTTAGATGCGGGCGTTTCTGTAAATGGTGAAGATGTAGATGTCACTGAAGATGATTTTTCTGTTCTGAAAACGAGCTGTGTTTCTTTAGGTGTTTTTAATGCAAATGAACGAAAACTAGTTAATTTAGAAAACGAGATTCAAAGACTAAAAGAGCCTTTACTAGATAATTCACTTGTTATGAATCGTAGTAATACACCTTTATTGGTTGGATCATCTGCGTTTATTAAGAAAGCTCCGAAAAATACATATTTATCAGATAAATTGTGGCAAATCAAAGTTAATGATAAGGCTGATATTAGATGGTTGTCGTTTCATTTATCATCTGAAACTACTCTAATAAAACTAAGAGATATGGCAACAGGCACAAGTAATAGTATGAAGAATATTACTAAGTCTGATGTACTAAACTTTGAATTAAGTGCCCCATCAAAACAAGAACAAACCAAAATCGCTTCTTTTCTTTCCGCTGTAGATGAAAAGGTTAGTCAACTCACGCAAAAACATCAGCTACTCAGCCAATATAAACAGGGCATGATGCAAAAGCTGTTTAGTCAGCAGCTTCGATTTAAAGCGGATAATGGTAGTGAGTTTGGGGAGTGGGAGGATTCTAAGCTCGGCGAATTAACTACATTAATAACAAAAGGCACTACACCTAGCTCATTAGGTGAAAAATATGAAGAATCTGGGATTAATTTTATAAAAATAGAAAGCTTATCTTCAAATGGTAAGTTTCTTTTAGATAAGTTTGCCTATATTGATGAGAATACTCATAACAAGCTAGCTAGATCAAAGTTAGAGCATGATGATATTTTATTTTCTATTGCTGGAGCATTAGGCAGAGTAGCAATAATTTCAAGAGATTATTTACCTGCTAATACTAATCAAGCATTAGCGATTATTAGATTGAAAGATAAAAAAATTACACGTTACATCTATTATTTTTTGAATTCAGATTATGTGAAAAAAATTATTGATGCTGAAAGCGTGCAATTAGCTCAAGCAAATTTTTCACTTGGGCAACTTGCTAACTTGGATGTTTTAGTCCCGTGTTTAGAAGAACAAACCAAAATCGCCAATTTCTTATCTGCCATTGACCAGAAAATTGAAGTGGTTGCACAGCAAATTGAACAGGCCAAACAGTGGAAAAAAGGCTTGTTGCAGCAGATGTTTGTGTAAATTTTTTGATAGTCAAATCCATAAGTGGGTTTGGCTTTTTGCTTATTAAAAGCATCATGTATTATAAGAGGGTTAACATGAAAAAATTGATCATTGCTTCAGTGTTTGCTGCAGTATTACTTAGTGGATGTAGTAAGGGGCCATTGGATACTACTTTTGATTTGACTAACTTGCAAACATTAACGGATTCATCAAGTAAAATACATGATGAACTGCCAGAACAAGAGTCAGAAATTGTTCAATGGGCTATTAACACGCTGAATATAGGTACAGTAGAGTCTATTGAAAAATTTAAAGAGCAATATGGTGCTGATATTACTTATCGAAAAATTGTGAAACTTGCTGTAGATAATCGCAAGCAAGCAGTTTTTGATGAATATGAACGGTTGAAGTCTATCGAGAAAGATTGGACTGATATCTATAATGACTTATCTAAAATTAAAGCGAGTAATATAAGTTTAGGTACAAGCAGTGAGTTTTTTACTCGTGGCAAGCCTTTAGTTTCTTTTGATGTGCATAATGGAAGCAAACAGGATTTATCCTCAATCCAGTGGGAAATCGATCTTTATTTAGATGATGAGCAAGAACCTTATTCAACTTATACAGGTATAGATAGCTATACCTATGGTAGTAAGAAAAATGGTTTAAGAGCAGGTGAAACTGTACATCGTTCAATTGCAATCGATACCTTTGGTTTTAATGACAATGCAAAAAAATGGACTGATTTAAAAGCACAAAATGCTAAGAAAAAATCTATAGCCGTTACTGTTATTCCAACTTCTGCTAAAGATTTTTCAGAAGAAAATCTAATCACAGGAAACGTTCCAAAAGCATTAAAAGCGTATGAGGCTGAGAAGAATTTAATCATAAATGCTGAGAAAATGATTAAATAATTTAGTTTATTAAAAGCAAGAGCAATTAAACATCATATCTAGGTATGGTGTTTAGCATGTTAATAATTGAATAAATCAAGCAACAGCATATCGATAAAATGGTTTTGAGGGTGAAATGACAGTACAAAGCGAATATCAACTTGAAAATGAACTGATTAGCCAGCTCAAGCAATTGGGATATGCTGCGGTGACCATCAAGGACGAAAGCCAACTACTGTCTAACCTAAAAACCCAAGTCGAACGCGCCAATGGACTTGCGCCCCTGTCAGAAACGGAATGGAAACAGGTCATTAGTTTTTTAAATACCGGAACAGTATTTGAACGGGCCAAAAATCTGCGTGATCTATTTCCAGTCAAATTTGATGATGGTACCAGTAAACACCTTTTTTTCCTGTCTGATGATCCTAGCAAAAATATTTATCAGGTCACCAATCAAATCACTATCGACCACCGCGACTATAATGGCAGAACCAGCCGTTTTGATGTCACACTCTTGGTTAATGGTTTGCCTTTGGTACAGATCGAGCTAAAAAAACGAGGCATGGAAATCGCCGAAGCTTTTAATCAAACGCAACGCTATATTCGTGAAGCCTATTGGGCAGGGCAAGGGCAGTTTGGTTTTATTCAGCTGTTTGTCATTAGTAATGGTGCCAATACCCGTTATTACTCCAACGGCACCACAGGCATCGAGTTTGCCTTTCCCTGGGCAGATGTCAGCAATAAACACATCAATGAAATTGTCGACTTTGCCGAAGCTTTTTTAAATCAGCAGCATCTAACCCAAATGCTGACCCAGTACATGGTACTGCTGGAAACCACCAAAAGCCTGATGGTGCTGCGTCCCTATCAGATTTATGCAGTACAGAAAATTGTGCAGCATGTGCAAAACTCCAATCAGAACGGCTATATCTGGCATACTACAGGTTCAGGCAAAACCCTGACATCTTTTAAAGCCAGTCAAATCATCATGCAAATGCCTGATGTAGAAAAAGTCCTGTTTGTGGTGGATCGTAACGACCTCGACACGCAAACCTCACGTGAATTTAATGCCTTTAAAGCCGACAGCGTGGACAGCACCGATAACACATCGACCTTGGTGAAACAGCTGGATCAACGCCACGACAAACTGATTGTGACCACCATCCAAAAACTCAATCGAGCTATCAGTACCGACCGTTATTTAGAATCGATTGATTATCTTAAAAATAAAAAAGTGGTGTTTATTTTTGATGAATGTCATCGCAGTCAATTTGGTGAGACCCATCAGAACATCAAAAAATTCTTCAGCAATGCACAAATGTTTGGTTTTACCGGTACGCCTATTTTTGAAAAGAACAGCCAAAGCAAAGCAGGTTTAAAACTCACCACAGATTACCTGTTTAATGAGTGTTTGCATAAATACGTGATTGTCGATGCCATCCGTGATCGTAACGTCTTGCAGTTCCAGATTGATTATCGTGGCAAATACACCGCCAAAGGCATGGCGACGAATGAAAGTTATGAGGAAGATGTAGAAGGCATCGATACCAAAGAACTGTATGACAACCCGCAACGCCTAGAAATGATTGCCCGCTACATTGTCAATATCCACGATACCAAAACCCGTAATCGTGAATTTACCGCAATGTTCTGTGTCAGTTCGGTCGAAACACTGACCCAATATTACGACCTCTTTGAAAAGGTGCAGGCTGAAAAGCAAATTGAAGATGAAGCACAAGGTCGGATATTTAAACCGTTGACCATTGCCACTATCTTTTCTTATGCGGCAAATGAGGCTGTACCGACTGATGACTTAACTGGCTTGATTCATGAAGAAGCCGCAGATATTCCAAGTCAGGTCAATTCATCCAGTCGGGATAAGCTGGATCGCTACATTGCCAATTACAATCGACAATTCAAAACTAACTACAACTCAGGTGATCAATTTTATGCGTACTACCGCGACATTGCACAGCGCGTAAAAAACAGACAGATTGATATTCTAATCGTGGTCAATATGTTCCTCACGGGCTTTGACTCTAAGCCGTTAAATACCTTGTATGTCGATAAAAACCTAAAATATCATGGCTTGATTCAAGCATTCTCACGCACCAACCGTGTCTATAACGATAAAAAACCATTTGGCAATATCATCTGTTTCCGCAACCTAAAACGTGCAACAGATGAAGCACTGGCACTATTTTCCAATAAAGAAACGACCAAGATTGTACTTGTTCCCAGCTATGCGGAAATCGAACAGGATTACCAAGCAGCGGTGAGCAAATTGTTTGCCTTAACGCCCAATTACCAATCAGTCGATGATCTTGTCACTGAAGAACAGCAACTCGAATTTATTAAAGCTTTCCGTGAAGTGATGCGCTATAACGCGCAATTACAAACTTTTATTGAATACGATCAAGACCAAACACAACTTGATAAGCAGCACTTTGCAAACTTCGCCTCTAAGTATGCTGACTTATGTCGTGCCGTTAGAAAGACCACCAAGAAAGAAAAAGTGTCGGTACTGGACGATGTCGATTTTCAGCTGGACTTGCTGCACAGTGACCGCATTAATGTGGGTTATATCATCAACCTGCTACAGCTTGTTGTTGATACAGACTCAGAGGACAAACGTCAGAAGTACCAAGCGCAAATTTATGACTTAATCAGTAGCGATATTAGCTTGCACGATAAGCAAGACCTGATTCAAAAATTCATTGAAGAAAACATGCCGAAGATGATCAACGGCCAAAGCGTCCAAACAGCTTTTGCTGAATTCTGGGATGCTGAAAAAGAACAGGCCTATCAGCATCTCTGCAAAGAAGAAAACCTGAAACCAGAAGCGATGAAGCAGGTTCTGGAGCATTATGAGTTCACCAAACGCCTACCACGTAAAGAAGAGTTGAAGGACTTACCAAACTATAAGGTTAAGCTGTTTGAGCGGGATAATGTGTTCACTCACTTGATGGTCAAGACACGAAAGTTGATTGAAAAGTTTTATGTAGGGTTTTAAATTGCTAAAGAAGTAAAGCACTTGGTGGTGCTTTACTTTAAAATCAATCGAATAAGAAATTTCGTAGATCAGCTTCATTTCTCAATATTTTAGATTCCTCTACTCCATGAGCACGAGCCAATGCAATACTGGACTCTACGATTGAAATATTAGTATTTAAGTCAAAAGCTTTACTTCTTAAATCAGCAATTTTTTCAAATTCAGTATTAATTTTATTTACGACATTTATATAAACTTCATCTACCGTAGCTAGAAAAAGTTGCATAGAAACTTCCATTTGTTGTGCAAGCTTTTTATCTTCACCTAATAAAATTTCACATACAAACTTTCCTGCGATTGAACCAATAACAGCACCTAAAACAGGTATAGGGATAAATGTTTGTCCTGCTAGCGCAGCAAGACCAACACCTGCACTATCTGCACAGACAAAAATTGAATTCATCTGAAATTCTTCAAAAGTTAATTTCCCTTGGTAAAAGTCATTTACCAATGAGCTTACCCCTTTAGATGCAGTAACGAATGCACCAGCTAAGGGGGCAGCTAACCCTGCACAATTAGTCAAACCATAAACTGCAGCACCAGTCACACCACCTAAGGCGGATGCTTTAGCTGTATTTAATCCAACTTCCTTCCAATCTTCTTTAGTAAGCTCACCCTTAAATAAATTTTTTCCTTCATTTTTATATTTAAGATATAAAGAGGAACTTAAGGAAATAGCACCACCGACAGCTGCAGCAGCTCCCGCTGCTTTTAGCCCTTCTGTTAAAGTAGCTTGATGTTTATCATGAATAATATCCTTCATTTTTTCATTTTGTTGTTCGAGGTCAGTACTGTGCTTATTTAATGTTTCATGCACTTGACCTTGTTGAACTTCAGCATAATCAGATACCCCAGGACGAACTACCTCATTAAATGGCTGTCCAGACTTGGTTTGGATTTCTTCAATTTTTGCTTGAACAGAATTGATCGTCTTTTGACTTAAACTTTCAATGGATTCACCACGATGAATTTTAGAAATCAATTCATAATGATCTTTTGGAATATGATAATAGGATCCGTCACGACCGAAATTTTCATATTTGTCCATATGTTTAAGCACATGATCAAGATTGTTACCCAAACCGTTAATAAATTTTGATTGAACCTGAACTCCATCAATCAAATAATCTTCAGGTGCAGTCCGTCCTACTCCTTCAAAGGTGGCTCTAACAGTATCACCTGCAAGAGCATCTCTTGCATTACGAATACCTACTTCAACATGTTCAGCAATTTCTCCATGTTTAGTAAGGTCGCTACCTAAAATATTTTCAGGTGTACCAATAAATTCTCGGACTTTATCGACGTGCTTCATTGAATTAATAAAGCATTGATCCTGCAGATTAAGTTGTGAAATTTCATCTTGCAGTCTAGCAACATTAATGCCATCGATTATGGCACTAGAAATCTGGTCTTGTACTGAAGTTGTTTGCATTAATATTGCCTGATTATTAAATAAAATTAGAGTTCAACTTTCTTTTTCATAAGTAGACATAAGCTCTCTACATGATTCTTCAATGAAATCATAAGTGCTTTTTGGCCATCATCTAATTGATTATAATTAAGTGTAGTAAGTGTTGAATCTAGTGTTCTTAATTGGTATTGCATCCCCATAATATGCTTCTGTGTTTCTTCCGCAAGTTTTTCCACTTCTAAAGAGGCTGCTTTAAATTGTCTATTTAGAACTTCAATTTCCTTTCTTTTTTCATCAGCTTCTTTAGCGATTTTCTCATTTCTACTGCGCGCAAAAAGTGCACTTCCGACCAATGCTGTACCGCCAATGGCCCAGCCTACTGGTCCTGCAAGTGCCAATAAAGCATTACCTGCAGCCATACCACCACCACCTGCAGCAAGGGCTCCTCCACCTAACCAAGCTAATGCTGCATTAGTAGCTGCTGCACCACCTAAAGCAGAAATGGCAGTACCTGTAGATGCTGTACCAAAAGTAGTTGCAATTGCCATAGCTGCAGTTGGGGCGAAAGCTGCAACACCAGCCCCAGCAGCTACTCCAGCTCCGGCAGTACTGCCTGCTTGTATATCAATTTGACGTGCATTTTCCTTAATTTGATCGAGAATATCATTAAATACTTTAAATTCAGCTTTATATTCACTAAACGTTTTATCGAATTCTTTGGGTTTGTTGGCGATACCACTAAAAAGGGCTTCGATTCTAGTAATAATGTTATGAGCATCATTTTTACGAAGATTCATTAATTTTTCAGATTTTTTACCAACTTCTATACCTAGTTTTTCGTAGGTATTTTTAGCATTTTCAAATTTTTCGATTGCATTCTTTTTTAAATCCCCATTTAACATTTTGCACCCTCTAGCATTTATATTGTGATTTAATGTTTTTAAGTCACTAATATATATAAATTAAGTATCCTTGAATATACTGTTATAAAGACATAATAAATCTTAATAATAAGTTGTGAACCGTATCAGGTTTTTCGGAGACCAACTTTCTTGAGATACAAGAAGCATTGCTTCGCAAGACGTAGCGAAGCGTAGTGTCCCGATGACAAAACCAAAATATACCCCTGAAATCAGAGAAAGAGCGGTTCAATTATTGATTGACTACCAAGACGGTATCTCAGGTCAGTGACTTTACGTATATTCAAACCAATTCAGGTTGGGTCTACACCGCCTTTATTATTGATGTGTTCTCACGAGCAATTGTTGGATGGAAAGTATCAACACGTATGAATACAGACATGGTGCTCGATGCACTTGAGCAAGCATTGTATGATCGAGGCTTGCCAAAGAACGTGATTCATCATTCCGACAGAGGTGTGCAATATCTTTCCATTCATTATACCAATCGTTTAGAAGCAGCAAATTTACGAGCATCAGTCGGTACAACTGGTGATTCATATGATAATGCTCTGGCTGAAACGGTGAATGGCTTATACAAAACAGAGGTGATTGAATATTTAAAAGCAGATTGGCAAGGTTTAACGGATGTACAACTTGCGTCATTAAACTGGGTAGACTGTGAACCGTACCGAGTTTGTCGGAGAATTTTTATTTAAGTATTTTATTCATAGAAACAATGCTAAAACTTTTGACCCCATTTGGTTTAAAATTAACTGTTGTGAAGAAATGATCACTTTCTATCAGGATATTTTCGATCTCAATGAACTGTTTAACTTCTCGAATTTGATTGTCTTTATTCACAATATTCCTATTGAGTGAGTCGAATCTGTGCTCAGGTTGAGCAGTTCGGCTACTGTTCTGAAATGACAGCTTTGTCCGTTATAATTGTATAAACATTTTTAGTGTCTGGTAATTATGTCCTCATTGATCAATTTTCTATCTCGCTTTAGTACTGCAACTCTTCAGCGCAGCCAGAGCTATGCTAAACACATTGATAGGAAAACGATTGAGTTCTTTGAGGAAAATGACGATGTCACGATGTATGCCCAAATTGAAGGGACAGATTATTACGATACTGCAATTACCTATAATCTTAAAAAGGACCGTTTAATTGATGACGACTGCACTTGTCCGGTTGGATATAACTGTAAACATGCTGCTGCTTTAGCCAAATTATTTTATCAAGAATATCGAGAAGGATATCTGAAGAGCTATGTTGACTCTCAGTCATCATCTCACACTCAAAAAGATCGGGTTGCAATTAATCAAGCACAACGCTGGTTAAGTGAGTTTAAGCAGTATTTACAACATACCCAGTTAGAGCAGCAAAAGACAACGAGTAATTATTTACTTTATTATTTAGATCAGCCTTTAGGTCTATTCGGGTTAAAACTTGAGGTTCGCAAAGGTAGACGTAATAAAAGTGGGACGATCACAGGTGTCAGTTCTTATACTGAATATGGCAATATTCTAAAAAAACGTCTGTCTTTGCCTGATGGGAAGCGACAATTATTTAATCAAATTTATTATTATGCCAAGCTCAATCAGAATGAGTTTTCTTATGGAAATAGTCTTGATATATCAGGCATTGTCTTAGAGCATTTTAAATCTTTCATTCAGAGTGGTGATGTCTATTGGAAACAAAAAAGTGATGCTCCACTTACATGGTCAGAACAAAGCTATCAGCTTGAATTTTCTTGGCAAAAGAGCATTGAAAAACAGACTGAGCACTTAGATTTTGAGTTGGTCAATGGAAATGTTCGACTCAATTTAAAATCGAATCCACATCTTCAAATTCTTGTAAGTCAGCCACTTTGTTATATCGATATTCACAAGAATACGGTAGGGCAACTCTATAGTGAATATACATCGGATTTACTGTACTACCTTTGGCGGATGCCAGAGATGCCTGCGACGGTTTTGACTGAGTTTGAGCAGCTTACCCATCAATCTACAACGATACATAACTTGCCGAAACCTGGGTTTCTTCAAGAGATTGAAGTCTTACAGGGTAATCCCCAGCCAATTTTACGCTTCGGTGTTTTAGATAAATTTGATTGGAAATGGGAGGAGTCTGTTTGTGCTGAAATTGAATTCTCCTATGCAGGCGGGCGAATTAAAGCAGGTACATCAGGTGACAGTTTCATTGGTGAGCAGCATGACAAAATGGTGCGACAGCTTCGGGACTTAGTTCAGGAACAACAGTCAATCCAGCGTTTACAGCTATTGGTCGAATCACTGAAGTGGGTGAAAGATCTTAGTTATGACCAGCAATTAAAACTGGATAAACAACGTCTCGATTCTATGGTTTTTGCTTTCTATGGAGACTGGATCAAACAGCTGATGCCCATCAATCAAATTGAGTTGATGGGCTGGCAGATAGAGCATCTGGAAAACAGCCCCTTTAACCTGCAATATGTTGAAAATTTAAATATTTCTATCACTGAATCTGAAGGCCAGCAGGACTGGTTCAATATCGGGGCGACGGTTCAAGACAGTGCAGGCAATTCTTATAATTTACTTGATGCGCTCGTAGCTTTGGTGCGAGTAAATCCTGATTTACTTGATCCGCGGACTTTTATTCATCTGCATGACAGTCAAATTTTCACCGTGAAAACTGCAGTTGATCAACCTGATTTGGCGCTATCCGCTAGGGATATTAAGCCGGTATTATTGCATCTGCAGAGCATTTTACAGCAAGAAGAGCGCAGTATTGATCGCTATGATGCGAGTCAATTATTAGAATTGCAGCATAATCTTGGGATGACATGGCAGGTCAGTGATCGCCTGCAGAAATTTGTACATAAATTCAAACAAGGCTATCAGCAACAACTGCCAACACCACAAGGTTTTCAGGGGGAGTTGCGTCTATACCAGCAGCAGGGCTTAGGCTGGTTACAGTTTTTAAGGGAAACCCAGCATGGCGGGATTCTGGCAGATGATATGGGCTTGGGGAAAACAGCACAAACTTTAGCCCATTTACTCATGGAAAAGCAGGCTGGATATTTGCAGGATAGTCCCGCCTTAATTGTTGCACCCACATCGCTGATGCATAACTGGTTCAAAGAAGCGGAGAAATTTACCCCAGAGCTCAAGGTATTGCTGCTACAGGGGCCCGATCGCCATCAGTATTTTGAGCAGATTCCGCACTATGATATTGTGTTAACCACCTATCCGCTTCTGGCGAGAGATGAAGAGCAACTAAAGCAATATGAATATCATCAACTCATTTTGGATGAGGCGCAGAATATCAAAAATCCGCGCGCCAAAGCTGCACAGGTAGTACGGCAATTAACAGCGCGACATCGTCTATGTCTAACCGGTACACCTATGGAAAATCATTTGGGTGAGCTGTGGGCACTATTTTATTTCCTGATGCCAGGATTTTTATATTCACAAGAAATTTTTAATAAAAAGTACCGTCATCCGATTGAAAAGCGCGGTGATGAGCAGTTAAGACAAAAGTTGGTCAACCGGATTAAGCCCTTCATTTTACGTCGCTTGAAAACTGACGTAGCCAAAGAGTTGCCAGAAAAAACCACGATTGAAGTCAATATTGATATGAATGACCAGCAATCCAAGTTATATGAGGCTGTTCGTGCCACGATGCAGGCAAGCATTCAGAAAATTGTGGCAGAAAAAGGCTTTAAACGTAGTCAAATTCAAATTTTAGATGCCTTACTGAAGCTACGTCAGGTGTGCTGCCATCCTAGCTTACTAAAGCTGGATTCAGTGAAAATTGGGCAGGCGCATTCTGCCAAACTTGAACAGTTGATGGATATGGTCGTTCCAATGGTGGAAGAGGGGCGAAAAATTCTTATCTTCTCTCAGTTTACCTCAATGTTGGAACTGATTGAACAACAGTTCCATCACGCAGAAATTGGCTATGTGAAGCTGACTGGAAAGACCAAAAAGCGAGATGAAGTCATTACAGCGTTTCAGTCTGGACAAGTGCCGGTATTTTTAATCAGTCTGAAAGCAGGAGGGGTCGGTTTGAATCTAACTGCCGCAGATACGGTCATTCACTATGATCCATGGTGGAACCCTGCTGCTGAAGATCAAGCTTCAGATCGTGCATGGCGGATTGGACAGGACAAGCCAGTATTTGTGTATAAGCTGATTACCAATAAAAGCATAGAAGAAAAAATTCTTGCCTTACAGCAAAACAAAGCAGAACTGGCACACTCTATTCTAAGTACCGATCATGAGGGCGAAGCGAAACTGACGGAAAATGACGTGATGAACTTGTTTGAGAAATTTTAGTTTGGTTTCAGATTACCCTAATCATCTGTAAGTATCTGAAAGTCTGGATGCAATTTTTTCCAATGTTCTCTTAATTTTTCTTTATGAGCAGGAATCATAGGTAAGTCTAGTAATAGCACTGGCCATACTGACCGTGCTTTGTCCATGATCGCGTGAAGTTGTTTTTCAATAACACGCCATGGAACACCGACTTTTTCAGCCCATTCTTCAAAGTGTTTCATCTCAGCTAAATACCAATCTTTATTTTTGGCAAGATTTAATGCGAAATGATGCTCATTTTCAATATATACACTAGTCATTAATATATCGTATGCGGGAGATAATCTGGGTGCACTTTTATCATGATAAATCATACTGCAGTTTTTTAAGTGCGCATCTCCATTGGCGAGTAAAATATTGACGAGTAAACGGCTGGCAAATTGCTGAATATCAATAATTTTGTTATCTGAAAATTGATAAATGATCTTTCCTATCTGCTCATAATTTGTGGTGCTGTATTTCTGATGTGGATATGCGCCGAAGATCTGAGCAAAATCTTCGATGTGAATAAGCTCTCGTTGATCGAAAGAGCCTGTGCGTACATATTGTTCATTTAGGAAAGACGAGAACTTCATCTAAAATGATTACTTGTGCATTAGATCGTTTATGGATGAGCCATGCTTATAGTGTGACATTTGATAATGGCAAGGAATTTGCCGAACACAAAAGAATTACTGATGTCGGGATAGAGACCTATTTTGCTGATCCTTACAAGTCTATTCAACGAGCAAGGAATGAAAATACAAATGGTTTAATCCGGCAATATCTGCCAAAATCATCATCGTTTGATGACGTGTCAAACGAACAAATAGAGCAGATAGAATTTGCACTCAACCATTGTCCTAGAAAAACACTAGGTTGGCATACACCGAGTGAAGTTATGGGTGGTTTTTATACTGTTGCACTTGCCGCTTGAATCCGCCTTATATTTTAAGTGATTTGTAATCTAATTTGTTGCTTAAAAGATTGAATCTTGGGGGGCGTTGCATTGGCAGCGCAAAGAGAACTTATATCTTACAGAGCGAATATGTTGTCAAAAAACAAATCAATTTTTATCTTTCTTTTTTTAGCATTTGTAATCGTGAATATTTTCATGATTAGTTTATTTGCTTATACCTTATATACTTCACATGAGCGCGAAGAAGCTGAAGTTAGAATTCATATAGAAAATTTAACTTTACTTCTTGAAAAAAGAATTAGCAGTAGCTCAAAAGAAATTGATTTATCTTTACATACGTTACAAGCTTATGTAGAAAAAGAATTACGTGAAAAAAAACAAATAAATGATAGAGATATTTCTAGCTTTATTCAAAAACAAAAAGACTGGATCGGTTCTGTTACACGAATTCATATCACCGATATCAAAGGTCAAGTCCAATTTGGCGATAGTGATATTAGTAATGAGACTTGGAATTACGCCAACTATCGTTTTTTTAAAGATGTTCAACAGAATGATACAGATCAACTGTTTGTTACGAAACTAATAAGAGATCCTAATGGTCAAGGCTGGGTTCATCTATTTGCACGACGTTACAACCAGCCGGATGGAACTTTTGCAGGTATGATCGTCTCTACATTACCTGCTAGTTACTTTAATCATCTGATTGCAGATCTGGATGTAGGCCCTAAAGGGGTGCTGTTGGTGCAAGACCTGAATATGCGAATTATCGCCCGCAATCCCGTGCTCCAAACTCCGAAAGGCCTAGTGGGTTTTGTAAGTGCACCACCAGAACTGTCACAACTGGTTCATTCCAGAGCACAGTTTGGTAGTATTTATAGTCAACAAACAATAGATAAAGTCCCACGTATGGGACACTTCCGTAGATTAAGCACTATGCCTGTTTTTGTTGTTGTTGCTTATGCAAAAGAAGACTATCTGGCTCAATGGTATCATGAACTAATTAAAGCTATTTTGTTTGGGTTGCTCTTTCTTGTAGTTACTGCGATTACAACATACTTAGTTTGGTATCAAATCCGGGCCAATATATTAAGTAATCGTCGTAGTCAGATGCTGTTGCAGAATGCTAAAGATGGTATTCATATACTAGATAGACAAGGCCGGCTCATTGAAGGGAGTGATTCGTTTTTTCGTATGATAGGCAGCACTCCACGACTAGTTGTAGGACAAACGCTGAGTTATTGGGATAACGGCTATAATGAAACAGATCTTCAAGATTTGATCAATACAGGTGTTTTAAATCCAGAAGGTATTCGCTTCGAAACTTATTATCAGAATGCTCAAGGTGAGTGTTATCCAGTAGAAGTCAGTTCAGTTCTAGTGCATCTTGATAATGAAGAGGTTTTCTTCTGCTCGGCACGTGATATTACTGAACGTAAAAAAGCTGAAGAAAATCAGCGTATCGCTGCAACTGCATTTGAATCCCAGGTTGGAATGATGATTACAGATTCTCAGCGAGTTATTTTACGGACCAATCGTGCATTAACAGAAATTAGCGGTTATAGCCAGCAAGAGTTGATCGGTAATACACCAAAAATCTTTCAATCGGGCAGGCACGACAAAAAATTCTATGCCACCATGTGGGAGCTTATTCGTACCACAGGATCTTGGCAAGGTGAAATATGGAATAAGCGTAAAAATGGAGAATTGTATCCACAGCACATCTTGATTGCGGCTGTACGTGATAGGAATGGCGAAACGACGCATTATGTGTCTTCTATTACCGATATTTCTGCCTACAAAGCTTCAGAAGAAAAAGTACGCTTGCTTGCATTCTATGATTCTCTGACCCAATTACCTAACCGTAGCCTGTTTCTCGAGCATCTTGAACAGAGCCTACAAGAAGCGGAAAATAAAAAATGGTGGGGAGCACTTCTGTGCATTGATCTGGATCACTTTAAAGTATTGAATGATACAGAAGGTCATGAGACTGGCGATCGCTTATTAAAGCAAGTCGCAACGCGCCTGTCAGAATACATAGAAGCAAATCAAATGGTTGCTCGATTTACGAGTGATGAGTTTGTGGTACTGCTTGATCAGCTTGGAAACTCCGAGATGGAGGCTATCCAACGAGCAGAAAAAACTGCAAAAGATATTTTGCAAAGACTCGCTCAACCATACTTTTTCACTAACTCTGAGTACCGTAGTTCAGCAAGTATCGGGATTAGCCTGTTTGGTCAAGATGCAGAGGAAAACCTACAGGATCCAATTAAACGTGCCCAAATGGCAGTGTTTGAAGCAAAGAATTATGGCCGAAATACCTATCGCTTCTTTGATCTACGGATTCAATCCCAGGTTGAGGAACGTGCCGAGATTGATGCCGGCTTGCGTCAAGCGTTGGAAAAAAATCAGCTTATGTTGCATTACCAGCCACAAGTAAATGGTGCAGAGCGGATGATAGGAGTAGAAGCCTTGTTACGTTGGCGTCATCCAGTTAAAGGAATGATTTCTCCTGCCCGTTTTATCCCTATAGCAGAAGAAAATGGCTTTATGATTTCACTGGGTCAGTGGGTACTCGAAAGTGCCTGCCAGCAATTAGGAGAATGGGCTAAACACCCGAAAACAGCTCATCTCAGCATCGCCGTGAATGTCAGTGCAAGTCAGTTTAGGCGTGAGGAGTTTGTTCAAGACGTACTCGAAATTCTGGAGCGTACCCAAGCTCCGGCACACTTGCTCAAACTTGAACTTACCGAAAGTGCCCTAGTCATGCGTATAGAAGATATTATTGAAAAAATGACCATTCTTAAACGTTATGGAGTGATATTTTCTCTAGATGACTTTGGGACTGGTTATTCTTCTCTGGCTTATTTACAACGTATTCCAATTGATCAGTTGAAAATTGATCAAGGTTTTGTTCGTGATATCGTGGTGAGTAGTAATGATGCCGAAATTGTGAAAATGATTATTGTTTTGGCTAAAACTTTGGGAATTTCTGTAATTGCTGAGGGAGTTGAAACTGAAGCCCAACGAGATATATTAGAAAAACAGGGCTGTTACCATTATCAAGGCTATTTGTTTGGCAAACCGATGCCTATTGATGAGCTTGAGCAATACTATCTTTCAAAAGTACATACAAAACCAAGAAGGATATGAGTAAGTCCCAAAGTCGTGCTATCTATCCCCACCTAAATCAAAGATTACAGATGGGGAATTTCGCACAGTTAGTTAAATTGCTCTATAAAGCAGGGCAGCCAGGCATTCCGCTTGCTCAATCGAACAGATGCCTTCCAGGCGCATCTCTTTGATCAGACGATCCTGAGGGGTTCTATTCGCCCGTTCTACACAGCCTTTGGCTTGTGGTGAGTTGGCGAAGATAATATCGATATTCAGGGTGCTGAGTACGCGCCCAAATTGCGTAATCTTGGTGTCTTTCTTGCTGCTTTGATTCACCCCGAAGACTGAATGTTTGTCGCTGTAAAACGCTAAAAGCTTACCATGCTGTTCGACATACAAACTTGTTGAATCCATGAATGGTAGTGAGCTTTTCATGGGCCAAGGTAGGTCCAAATCCCAGCAGATGTTCAGAAATAATGGAAAGACATTTTGATTTTAATAAATCATCATGGCGACGATGGCCAGGTTGACCACGACTGGCATGCGCCATACCTGAAACACCATCTTGATTGAGCTTCTGTAATAACCAGGTAATTTGACGGGTTGAAAGATTAAGGATTTCAGCAGCACGGACTTGGGTAATACGTTGATCTCGAACGTCTTGCAGAACAGCAAGACGTTGAATTTCTTTGTCAGACATAGTGATCAGCATCTATATTTCATATCCAGTCCATGATGTTTAAGCCATCATAAACTAGACATTTTTATTGGTGAGAATATAGACATTTTGAATGGGTTCTAACAACGCATGTTATTCCTAAGTAGAAATGTCCTACCTAATAACCAAATAGAAATGTCCTATATGGACAATTCCAAGTCAAGCACAGGATTTAGATTTCGTTCTTTGATTGCTATTTTCTGTGCACGTCTGCTTGGCATCTTTTGAGAACGATTGCGTTTGTTTTGTTGTTCCAGTTCTTCATGCTGTTGTTGGATATGATTCAGAACAGCACCCAACCGTTTATTCTCAACAATCTCTCGCTGATTCAGCTGACTTAATTTATCGAAGAGGCTGTAATTGATCTTTCGGCCATCATGCATGAGGGCTACAGTACCATCCGGGTATTCCAGGAACTCAAGATACTTACCGATCAACCTTTGATTTTCTTCGGTGTTTTCCAGGAGATATACGCATTTATCATAAGTAATCGTCAGGCTATTCGTGACTCTGCGGGGTTCACGCCAAGTAAAAATATCATCTAATTCTTCGGCTGTTTCAGTGATAGGCCGATGTAGATCCTTAGGATTAAAAGCCATCTTGGCGAACTTCTGATTGAACTGCTCAATGAAGCAGGGTAGCCAGGCATTAGCTTGCTCAATCGAGCTGATACCTTCCAGACGCATCTCCTTGATCAGACGGTCCTGAAGGGTTCTGTTGGCACGTTCCACACGGCCTTTGGCCTGTGGTGAATTGGCGAAGATGATATCGATATTCAGGGTACTGAGTACGCGTCCAAACTGGGTAATCTTGGTGTCTTTCTTGCTGCTTTGATTCACCCTGAAGACTGAATGTTTGTCGCTGTAAAATGCCAACGGCTTACCATGCTGCTCAACATACAAGCGTGTTGAAATCATATAATCAAAGGCTGATTCTGATTCACAGAAGCGTAAATGCTGCAATTTTCCTGTAGCATCATCGATAAACACCAGCAGACAGCATTTAGCAGCGCGTCCTTCAAACCAGTCATGATATGAGCCATCAATTTGGATCAGTTCACCAAAGCAATCCCGGTTGTAACGAGGCTGATACGGGCGTTTCAGGCGCTTGGATCGAGGAATCCATAAGTCAGCTGCAATCATCCAGGAACGCAGGGTTTCTACTGAAAGATCGAATCCATGTACGGTGGTGAGCTTTTCATGCGCTAAAGTGGGTCCGAAACCATGGAGTTGGTCAGAAACAATATTGAGGCACTTGAGTCTGAGTTCTTCAGGAAGTTTGGAATTGCTGATTTGGCCACGACCGGCATGGGCTAATGCAGCGGGACCTTGAGCTTTGTATTTCTGCAGTAAGCGTCTGATCTGACGTTCTGAAATATGAAGTAGCTGAGCAGCCTGGGATTGAGTTATGCGTTGATCGCAGATTTCCTGCAAGACCGACAATCGTTTAAGTTCTTTATCCGACATAGACACCAACATATCAAACCGTCCGCTAACGAAATTGCAAAAGTGCATATTCTAAAAGCGGACATTTTTACTTTGGAGAAACCGGACATTTCTATTTTGGAGTTACAAACGCAATTGCGTATAATCAATATTATGTTAAATACCATTCACCATACAATAAGTTCATATTTATCTTACTCTCACCTGAATTGGCTATTCACCAAAACTTATGAATCTTGCCGGCTTTGAATATAGCTTCCTTGAGGATTTGATAGCCCTAGGAGTATTCCTTTGAAAGTTTTCGCAATGAATTACTTAGCTAACTTTGGCTGTAAGCCATTAAATTGCTTATGTCAACTGTCAAGCCTTTTGAAATTTTCCTTAGAAATTAAAACTAAATAAGAATTGGGTCTGACGGTTCTATATCAGCATATTTAACTTAAGCACTCGCAACTAATGCTGCACAAACGGCCCGCTTCTCTGGTTCAGATAACTGATGAGCTAAAAGACCTTCAATGGTGAATACAGCTATTTTTACTCTAGGCTCAATTTGATCAGCGGACATTCCTATCTTCTGTAGCTCTAAACGAAACAATGCCTCCACCATGACATGGAATCTCTCATGCCACTCCTTTAGTTCTGTCGAAAATTTCAGTCTAGCATGCACAGTACTCACCAAGCGATCAACTAATTGCAGTTGATCCACTACCCAGATTAAACGTTCAGAAAGATCCTTTGATGATTGCAACATGTATTCATTTACATGCTTGGTTAACTCAGCATTCAGGATGCTAACCAATAATTCATCTTTATTTTTGAAATACCAGTAAATGGTATTTGGGGCAACTCTAGCTTCAACAGCAATACGACTCATGGAAGTCGCATCATACCCTTCGGTTAAAAACAACGAATGTGCAGCATCAATGATCTCTTGTTGTTTTTCTTCCCGATCTTGTACACGTTTATTACGGGCCATTCAGTTTTCCTACTCTACTAAAAATTAAGGTGCTATCACATAAAACGGATCAAAGCAGTATCGTAAATTCTTCTTGAATGCTATTCAAGAATATAGTTAAATCATACTATCTTGAACAACATTCAAGATAATGTAAAAGAATAATAATGCACTACTGATTGATCAAAATAAATTTAATTTTCTGGTGCATTTTTAACAAGAAATAAGATGGAAGGCAGCCATCAAGAAATCTAAGAGCAGGCCAAAATATATGTCAAACCGTAAATATCCTGATACCTCACATATTGAAAAATCAGTCTATGAGTCTAACTTCCTAACTGAAGGTGATATGTGCTCAGCAACATTACATGTACCTAAAGAGTCAGCAACACAAAAGCTGCCTGCTGTTTTAATGGTAGGTGGTTGGGGAAGTATTCAAGGTGCATTGACCGATTCTTTCATCAATCACTTTGTTACCCAAGGTTATGCTGTGATGGAATTTGATTATCCAGGCTGGGGATTAAGTGGAGGTCTGCCGCGTCAGGATATTAATCCGTGGAAGAGAGTAAAAACCGTTAATAAAGCATTATCCCATTTGAAGTCTATGCCTCAGGTGGATGCTGACAATATTATTGCCTGGGGTACTTCATTTGGTGGTGGACATGTGGTGGATCTAGTAGCAGAACACCCTGAATTAAAAGGTGCCATTATTCAAGTTCCTATGCTAGATGGCATCAGTACAGTACGTTCTGTACCTCTACCCCAAATGTTTAAATTTTTAGGGTATGGTTTAGCGGACAGAATTAAACCAGGTGAACGAATTTGCATTCCAACTGTGTCACAACCGGGTCAATTAGGAGCGATGGATCGTGATCAGGCCTGGAATGCCATGGAACTTGCTAAAGAGAAATTGAATATAGACTATGATAATCGTGTTACTGCACGTTCGCTTTTGACTATGGGATTCTATCGCCCATGGAAACGTTTAAAGCAGGTCAAAGTACCTATGTTGATTGTAGGGGCAACTCAAGATACCGTCGCTCCGTTCGTAGCTAAAAAGATTGAAAAGGTAAAAAATCCTTTCATTCAAATGAAGAAAATTGAAGCGGACCATTTTGACCCTTATTTTGAACCATACTTCTCACAAAATTTAAGTTATCAGTTGGACTTTTTAAACAGCTTAAAGTCTTCAAGAGCACACGTATAAATGCCATACCGCTTATAACAGCTAAAATAGCCTTATCCCTGGATAAGGCTATTTCTTTAAAGCGATCGATAGAAAATTTTTAAATTAAAGCTGCTGTAGAAATGATATATGTTGCGATTGGATGCGATCGATAAAGGGTGCATGAAACAGATCAAAATGCCCACAGTCTTCTTCTAAATAGCGGATTGACTTTGATTGTTGCGCCGTTTTGCGTGTACTTGATATTGGAATTAAAGAGTCTTGCTTTGCTCCAATCATTAAGGTGGGGGTCTGAATTTTATGACTTACGGAAATGGGGCGATAAAATGGAATAGTGAGGACGATTCGTGCAGGAACTTGGTTATCCCAGTTTTGGTTTTCCTCAACTAATGAATAATAACCCTGATAACAATCCGAACCTGATAGGACTGCAAACCGACTTTTTGCCACGACCTTCATCAATTTTGCCTTACCAAATAGACTATAGAATAAGTCAGTGATTGTTAAATAGGTTGCAGGCAAAAGATAACGTTTAGGGTAACCCTACACTGAAAGTTTGCGTATCTGTTAAGTCAAAGTTTAAGCGGCCATTGATGTCAAGGGTATCGGTATCCATTGTGCTACCCTGCCAAGGACTTAATGAAATACGCTTTCCTCGACCATCAAATCGAGAACCTCGGCGGGTATAATCTAGGCCTAAAAATCCATCCACTTGATCATTACTAAATGAGGCAGTTTGACCCACTTGGTAAGTTAAACCGTCACGGCGGAAATTATCGGCTGATGTGATGCCCAGCTTGGTTTGAAAACTTACGGGTTCAGATTTATCTGTGCGTTTGGTAATAATATTAATAATACCGCCAGTTGCACCTGAACCATAAATACTGGATGCGCCGGAAACCACCTCAATATGGTCAATCATATTTGGACTAATACTATTCAGTTGACGTGCAATATCCCGTGAACCTGTCTGTGAAACTCCATCAATCATGACCAGTACATTACGTCCACGCATGGTCTGACCATAATTACTTGTAGTTCCACTACTAGGTGCTAAAGATGGTACAAGCTGCGCTAAAATATCCGCGACTTTTCGACCTGCGCCAGCTTGTTGAACAATTGCTTCGCCATGAATGGTTTGTACTGTCCCTGCGATCTCGGCGATTGTTTTAGGTGTACGTGTGGCGGTCATCACCATTGTTGAAAGTTGAGTGATATCCGGTTTTTCTGGTGCAGCTGCTGGGCTACTCTCTTTTGCATAAAGATGCATAGAAATAGCGATTGTGAGAAGACAAAGATTAAATTGAGATCGCCGCATTTTCATTCCCTAGATTGCAATTGTTAATTTTGCGGCAAATGATAATCATTATTATTAATGATGTAAAATTATTATTTAAAAATTTTATTGAGTACTTTCCTGGCTTGAAACTTCACAGGAAAAATTTCATAAAACAGACAATGAACACTGCTTTGAAATGAAAAAAATTAATATTTATTGATCTATTTTTAATTGAGGTAACCGACTTCTTCTAAGTAAATCAAGTAATCCAAATTGAACAGGAAGCTCCTTCTAAAGATAATTATTTAGATCATGAATCTGCTAAGAAGCATACGCTCTATAATCAAACCACTATTATGAGCGTATTCGTTATCTTCCAATTGCCTTCAGCTTAACCCAAACCCTTAACCAGAAAGAAACAGCCCACAATCACCAATAACACGGCGAAACATTTTTTCAGGATTTGTGGCGATAATGCATGTGCTGTTTTCGCCCCAAGTTTGGCAGTAAAGAAACTCATAATGCTAATACCAAGAAAAGCATAAATATGAACAAAGCCAATAGTATTGGGCACATTCACCTGCGCCTGCATCCCAAAAATCATAAATCCCAAAGCACCGGCAACTGCAATGGGGAAACCACAGGCTGCAGATGTGCCTACTGCCTGTTGCATGACCACGCCATAACGGTTGAGATACGGTACGGTCAAGCTGCCACCGCCAACCCCAAAGATGGCTGAAGCAAAACCAATTCCCGAACCTGCAGCGATTTGTTGACCGGTTGAGGGCAAGGTTCGCCCCTGCTCTGCCGGCTTTTTGCTACCTGTAAACATGGTATACGCCACCCAGATCAGAAAGATTCCTACCACAATCTGCAAATGTAAGCCCGAAATTAAACCGGCAATCCCTGCACCGAAAAAGCATCCAATGGCCATAGGCGGAGCTAGATGTCTAAAGACTGGCCACAGCACTGCCTCGTTCTTATGGTGCGCCATCAATGAACTGATAGAGGTGATCACAATAGTTGCTAGCGATGTACCTAAAGCCAAATGCATAATCACATCCGGACTATAACCCATCTGCATAAACACGATATATAACAGTGGTACAATGATTGTTCCGCCACCGACCCCAAACAGCCCAGCGGCAAAACCTGCGCATGCCCCGATAATTAAAAAAATGATAATTTCCACGAAATACTGACTGAATAATTTGAAATTAAAGACAAGGCGCCTTAAGCAAGTTCCAGCTCACCAACCTGATGATAGGCACGATTAAAATACACCAGACCATGTTCTTGCTGACTGTGCTGAATGGCCAGCACACGGCACATAAAAATGCTATGCGTACCCACCTGCTGAATCTGCTCAATCTCGCAATCAAAGCTGGTCAAGGCATCTGTTAACACCGGTGCGCCGGTTTCCAGTTCGGTCCAGGTTCCATATTGAAAGCGCTCTTCAGACTTCATTTTGGAAGCAAAGACATTGGAGATCTGCTGATGCTGCGCGCCTAGCACATTCACGCTCAAGACTTTATTTTCAATAAAATGGGCGTGTGAACGTGAGGTCTGATTCATGCAAACCAATAAGGTCGGTGGTGTATCGGTTACACTACACACGGCAGATGCGGTAAATCCATGCACACCAGATGCCCCAGCCGTGGTCACCACATTGACCGCGCTGCTGAGCAAAGACATGGCATTTCTAAAGTCTGCTGCTTCAATCATCACCGGATTCCTTCATTTTCTTGGGTTATGCTTGAAATGGTTGTTAAGCGGATGGGCCAGATGTTTTCCATCCATTCCCATCAGCTCTGCCACATGATGTACCTGCGCGTTAAGCACTCAATTCTTGACGCACAATATCGGCGCCAGCGCTTAAAGCACGCAGTTTACCTTGCGCCACCTGACGTGATAACGGCGTCATACCACAGTTGGTCGATGGATAAAGCTTGTCGGCATCGACAAATTGCAAGGCCTTACGCAAGGTATTGGCCACTTCTTCTGCGGTTTCAATCTGGTTGGTGGCCACATCAATAGCGCCAACCATGACTTTTTTGCCACGGATCAGCTCAATCAGGTCCATCGGTACGCGCGAGTTCTGGCATTCCAGCGATACAATATCAATTTTGGATTGTTGCAATTTCGGGAATACGGCTTCATATTGTCGCCATTCAGAGCCTAAGGTTTTTTTCCAGTCGGTATTGGCTTTAATGCCATAGCCATAACAGATATGCACGGCGGTTTCGCATTTCAGTCCTTCCAGTGCGCGTTCCAGTGTGGCCACGCCCCAGTCATTGACTTCATCAAAGAACACGTTAAAAGCAGGTTCATCAAACTGGATAATATCGACCCCAGCCGCTTCGAGTTCCCTTGCCTCCTGATTCAGGATTTTGGCAAATTCCCAGGCCAGTTTTTCACGGCTTTTGTAATGACCATCGTACAGGGTATCAATCATGGTCATTGGACCCGGCAAAGCCCATTTAATTGGCTGAGTGGTCTGGCTGCGTAAAAACTTGGCATCTTTCACAAACACTGGCTGTTTCCGGGTTACTTCACTGATCACCGAAGGTACGTTGGCATCATAACGGTTACGGATACGCACCGTTTCCCGTTTTTCAAAATCCACACCTTCGAGATGTTCAATAAAGGTGGTGACAAAATGCTGACGGGTTTGTTCACCATCACTGACAATATCAATCCCGGCCAGTAACTGTTCATGCAGTGACAGGCTCAAGGCATCCTGTTTGGCTTCACGTAGTGCATCGCCTTCAAGTTTCCACGGCGACCAGAGTTGTTCCGGTTCTGCCAGCCAAGACGGTTTCGGTAAGCTGCCTGCGGTTGAAGTTGGGAGTAAAATGCTCATCTTTAATCTTCTATCTCTATACGTTGAATTAAGCAGCGTTGGTTTCTACGGTGTAGCTGGCAGCCCACTGTTCCAGAATGTGCTGATACGGTTTGATAAAGTGTTCTTCTGTCCACTTGCCCTGTTTTACGGCCAGCTGGCTACGCTCGACACGGTCATAGACAATTTGCGTTAAGGAATAATCCGAGTACTCAAGACTAGGTTGATAGACCTGACCAGCAGTCGAGTTGGCATTGTAAATTTCAGGACGATAAATCTTCTGGAAGCTTTCCATGGTGCTAATCGCGCTGATTAATTCAAGATCGGTATAATCTGCCAATAAATCACCGCTAAAATAGAACGCCAAAGGTGCAGCACTATTTTCCGGTTTAAAATAGCGAACGGTTAAACCCATTTTTGCGAAATAATGATCTGTTCTTGAGTATTCATTTTGCTGATATTCAACACCCAGCACCGGATGAACATTGGCGGTACGATAATAGGTTTTGGTGGTCGATACGCTCAGGCAGATCACCGGCTGTTTATTAAACTGTGACTGGAACGCCTCGGAATTCACCACGTACTGATACAGCTTGCCGTGCAAATCACCAAAGTTGTCAGGCATTTCCCCGGCTTTATGGCCTTGGGACAATAAAAGCACGCTAAAGTCATAATCACGTACATACGATGAAAAACTGTTTCCGATCATGCCTTCAATACGCTGATTGGTACGATGATCAACAATCGTCGATTTCAGCATTTCAATGGCTGGAAAGGCGTTACCATTGCCTTCGACATCAAGATCTGCAGATACAATATCAATTTCCAGTGAATAACGGTCACCCTTCGGATTATCCCAATGTGCCAAGGCATTAAAACGGTTATTGATCATGCGCAGCGTATTACGCAGGTTCTGTTCACGGCTTTCGCCACGCGCCAGATTGGCAAAGTTGGTTGTTAAACGGGTACTGTCCGCTGGTTGATAGTTTTCATCAAAACGAATACGTTGAATTGAACATGCAAACTGTTGACTCATCTGTTCCACCGCTTTAAATATCTAAAAATAAAAATCTGAATGTCTTTCTGGTTTTAGTTATACGTGAACCCTAAGATGAATAAAAATGATTTAATCTAAGTCAATAATGAATAAAATTCATGTTGAGGTTTTAATATCGTTATTTAAGGAAAGAGAACAGAAAAATAGACTGCCCTATTAGTTGTCACTCGAGTCCTTTTTTTCTAGCAGGAAAAAGTCAAAGCAATGCTAGATTTAAAATCAAAACAAATTTTAAAATTATAATAAAAAACAATTATTTATAATTTTTATTTTAGCTAAGTATCTTCACATTTTGTTGAAGAAAATGAGCTTCTTGATGGAATAAAAAATTGGCTCGCCTAAATATTTGGATCTGGTCTGTTTAGGTCAAACGGCGCTTATATAAAAATATCTATAAAAGCATCAACATGAATTTGGCTCAGTTGAAGATGAGGAAAAATCAAGGCGTTAAGCTTGTAAATGATCAGTGATTTACCTTTTATATTGAACGAATGGATGCAACGATCTCCTGTAGCCCAATTTCCTTGAGAAACGACTTAGCGACGCTCAGCCTCTATAAAAAATGAAAATTTAAACCGGCTCAGCTATACTGCTTAAAATACAAGCAGAATATTAAGATCAGTAAAATAAGGAAATATCCGATGACTTTTCAAAAAATAATCTTGGGGCTAAGTTTAAGTTGTGTACTGGCACTTATGTATGGCTGTGCCAAACCGACTTCTGATCAGGCTGAAACTGAAGTCAGTACTTCTGAAATCACATCAGATGCAAATGAAACTGCCAAAGCCAGCTCTGATTTTGACCTGAATAACATCCCCATTTCGACCGCAGTGCTTGGTGAGTTTCCTTATATTGCATTACCAGAGGGCTATCGCTATCAGAATGATGAAAAACGAAATTTTGAACGTGTGCCGTTTTGGACAGGACATGACTTTCACTGGGTTGAGGGAAAACTGTTTAGTTCGGGTATTACCGCTAAATCAGATTATAAAGAAGGCAGTTATTTAGAAATACAGCGTAATCTTGATGCGGTAATTAAACAGCTTGGTGGTGTAGAAGTTGCCAATAGTCAAATCCCCAAAGAGCTTGCCAACAGTCTGCCTGATGCCATTCGGGTGCAACATGGTTCAGGTTTGGCTGATATTTATAATTACCCTGCGCAAACGTATGTGATTCGACAAGCGGATAAAAATATTTGGTTCCATTTGGCACAATCTGGCCACTATATGGGTTTAATGGTAGCGGAAAGTCAGCCCTTAAATATCACTGCCAAAGCACTGACTTCAGGTGCACTGAAACAAAGTCTGGATCAGGACAGTAAAGTGAGTGTGCAAATTAACTTTGCCACAGATCAAGCCGATATTTTGCCAGACTCACAAGAACAAATAGATCAGATTATTGCTTTACTGAAAGATAACGATGATTTAAAACTTGGCATTTACGGACATACTGATAATACAGGCGATGCGGCGCATAATTTAAAATTGTCTGAGCAACGTGCGCAAGCTGTGGTGACTGCTCTAACCAAAGCAGGCATTGATACAAATCGTCTGACAGCCAAAGGTTTTGGGGATACTCAGCCTGTTGCAGATAATGCGACTGAAGATGGTAAGGCGAAAAACCGTCGGGTGGAGTTGGTGAAATTATAAAAGTCTAAATACTAAAAAGACCGCAATATAGCGGTCTTTTTTACATCTTTTTAAAAATGGTGTCACGGCAGTCAACGTCTAAAACAAGCACCACAATTTTGGCGTCAATGACTTGATAGACTAAGCGATACGCGGTTTCAGCTTATCAAACTTTTAAGTGCGGTTTTTGTGAACTCGAACTCTTAAGTCAGCTAAAGTTATCCTGATAGTTTCTTCACTTTTCGCTTTTTCTGCTAGTTGTAATAAATAAACCTCATCCATAACACAATCTTTTAAGATTATTTTTGTATTTTCCAAAATGCGATTTTGACGATCAGGGCTACGACCTTCTAAAAATTCTGGTATTTTTTTTACCATATTTCATAAGCTCCAAATAGGATGTTCTTCCCAATTACCAGGAAAACCCATCGCAACACGCCAATTTTCATCTTTCACAATAGGTTTTAAGAGTTTATTCAATTGATAGCACCACTCTGAATCAAATCCTGTCGGTCTTAGCAAGGTTTTTAAGATTAAGAGTACATAGAAGATACGTTTATTCGTCGGTGTAATCGGTGATTGCCAATTTGGATCTTTGTCGGCTTTAGATTTAATAGCTAATTCTTTATTCCATAACCGTCCATGATGGGCACAAATATTTCTCACATAGGTCAATATATGCAACCATTCAGCTAATTTTTCATGATGCAAAGAAAAATGCTGTGCGATTGCTTTCTTATCTTCTTTATTGTTAGCCTTATTATTTATTAAACCACTATATAAAAATGACAATGAACCAAAACTTAAAACTTCTGTCAGCATCCAGATTGGGATTTGAGGAAAACCATCATAATTTTGTTGAAAATGCTAGATGAACGTATCTTTAGAGCGTCCAACTTCTTTGTTGCATGTTTCTAAAAATTTTCTATGGTTAAATTTGGGATAAAAATTTTGTGCATTGTAGATACCAAATGCACCATATTGATGACCGAGATAATACGTTAATTTCGTTCGTAAAAACGTTTCTATAATTTCGATAGCACCGAATATTTGTAATCGTAATTCAGTATCAAATTCATATAATTGCACAATTTTTTCAAACGAAGTGCCCGGCTTGAATCGATCTAAGACATTATTTCCTGACCTTATTCGGTAAGGATACCAATATGCACTTAAGCGATAATAACCATATTTTGCCAATATTCCTTCAGCCCAAGCAACATTATGAATACTCAATCCTTTAGACTGTAGATGATGCACTTGCTCAGCATATGATAAAGGCTTTTTATTATAAGGTTTTAACATAATTCACTAAAATCGAGGCATAAAAAACCGCCAAGGTTGCGCGGACTTCAAAAGAAGAACTAAGCGTGGCGGCTGTATTAAGTACATAATAGCGACAATTGTCATTATTAGCAAGTTATGATCAAAAACTGCCCTTAGCGACAGTCTTTTTTATATCTAATCTCCCCTAACCCCTCTTTATTAAAGAGGTGAGGAACAGCATTCCACAAGGGGAAGATTTTTTACGCCCCAAGCGCTAACCTAAACAACATCTGCCATTGTTCATGAACCTTTTACTTCTCAAAAATCTCTCTTAAATCCTCCATCATCCCTTGGGCGGACTTAAACTCGCCTTGCTGGTTTTTCCACACCATCGACGGAGTGGCAAAGAAACCATATTTAGCCATCAGTTCCTGATTGGCATCTATTTTTGCAGCAATATCAGCAGGGATATTCTTGGTAATTTTTAACTTGTTTTGCCCTTTGTTAGCATTGTAACTGGTAAACACCTGCTGTGGATTTTTAGCCATCAGCATGGTTGCCACTTGCCCGCGACTCTCATCACGAATGACTGCCACCTGAATATGTCTAAGCTGTACCTTCCCCGCCTTCACCCACGGACGTGCCTTTTGCCAGAAGGTATGGCAATACGGACAATTCGGGTCTGAAAATACATATACAATCCGCGGCGCATCTTTTTGTCCGTCCTGAATCCAGGTGGAGTTTTCCAGACTTTTCCAGACATCATCCAGCACGGCGTCTTTGACATGGGTTTCAAGCGCTTTGATGGTCAGGTTCTCACCCTTGGCATTGTGCAAATCGCCAATAATGTAATATTTCTGGTCATTGGAAATAAACACGGTCGCCGGACTTTGCTGCATATGCCCGGCCCATCCGGTCATTTTTTCTGGCGCTTCAATCTGTTTGATAAATTTAAAGCCTTCCTGCTCAATCTGTTTTTTCAGATCAGTCTGGGCAAATGCTGTCGTATTTAACAGCAGCAGGAACAACGCAGCGGGATAGATCATTTTCATGAGAATTTCCTGTTATTTTGAAGATGGAGCAGAAAGATCATTGATATAGCGACGCAGCATCGGCTGGGTCAGTTCGCCCATATGCCGATGCACGAGCTGTCCTTGTGCATTAAAGAACAAGGTGCTTGGCAAGCCATACATATTCATCTGGGTGGCCATGTCACCTTGAGGATCAAACAGGACATGCTGGAAATTAAAACCATGCTGACGCAAATAATCCTGTACGGTGTCAGTCGTTTCGCCCTGATTCAGCATTACAAAATGAATGTCCGGATAATCCTGCTGGGCCTGATGTAAAACCGGCATTTCCCGGTGACACGGCGGACACCAGCTGGCCCACAGGTTAATGACGGTCGGTTTGCTGACCCAGTGCTGTAGTGGCACCTGTTGCTGCTGTAAATTTTGAAATTGCAGATCAGGATACTGATTCTGCTGTGGCAAGACCGTTTGAATACCCCAATTCAGACAAAGCTGGATCGCAACAAATAGCGCGATCAATATCGCTTTAGGCAGATTGGCCAATGCCCGGTTTTTCCATAAAAACCACCCAATGCCGGCAATCAATCCACCATAAAAATGAAAGCCTTTGTCCTGAATCTTGATTATATCCAGTGGTGTCGCCAGATAAAGATCGGCATGCATCAGCACAAAAACCAGTCGTGCGGCAATTAATCCCACCCACAATGATGTCCACAAGCTGTCACTAAAGATGCACCAGCTAGGTTCAGGCCATTGCTGTTTGTGTCTGAAATATCGCCCTGCCCCATACACCAGCACTAATCCGGTGAGCAGCAGCACAATCTGCCACGGCAACATCAGTGGGCCTATATGCAGCGCCGTTGCAGAAACCATCATGGTGTTTTTGCCTGCTGAAGTTGCTGTAAGCGCTGAATAAGTTGGGTCGCGCTAAAGGTACCAGTTAAACGTAAAGTACGCTGTTCCTGCTGCTGACTGTCCAGGAAAATCATGGTCGGTGGACCAAGAATCTGCCAGTCACGCAGTAATTCATCTTGAGATGGATGATACTCGGTTAAATCCAGTTTAATCCGTACCACATCCTGCAAGGCTGCCTGTACATCGGTACGGGGCAGGACTTCATTTTCTACCGGTTGACAGGCCACACACCAGTCGGCATAGACATCAATCACGATACTGCGTCCACTGTTTTGCTGTAGCAGCTGTACCAGTTCCTGCTGGGTATGCACCTTTTGCCAGCTGAGTGTTTGTTGGGCATGGACTGCGCCCATCTGCTGAAGGCCATGTTGAATATGCCAAATACTAATAGCGGTCATGGCCAGCGCCAGTACAATAACGCCAACACGCGAGATTTTGCCTTGCAGATGTCTGCGGATTAAATCGAAGCAGTAAATCGCCAGTGCCAGGAAAATAATGCCCATCAACAGGAAATAGGCCACAGTCGGCAGCAATGGGCGGGCGAAATAAACCGCCAGCGCCAGCATTAAAAAGCCGAAACTGAATTTCAACCGGTCCATCCACATACCCGGTTTCGGTAAATATTTGGCGCCAAATACAGCGGCAATAAATAAAGGAATCCCGAGGCCCAGACCCAGTACAAACAGATAGGTCGCGCCGAGTACCGGCTGATCCAACTGCGATACGAACAGCAAAGCACCAGCCAAAGGCGCGCTCATACACGGACCTACAATCAGCGCGGAAATCATCCCCATTAACGCAGCACCGACCAGCGTACCGCCCTGCTGTTTTTGCTGCCATCGGTCCAGTCGTTGTAATAAACCTTGTGGTAAGGACAGCTGATACACCCCAAACAGGTTCAAGGCAAACAAGATAAATAGCACCGCAAAAATGCCAATAAAGATCGGGCTTTGGAACCAGCGCTGGAAACTATAGCCCAGTTGTGCAACCGCCAGTCCCATCACCGCATACACTGCGGCCATACCCAGTACGAAAGCCAGCGCAATCAACGCAGCACGATAACCACGATGACGCTGTACCAGAATGCCAGACAAAATTGGAATCAGTGGCAAAGAACAAGGTAAAAAGGCCAGTAAAATACCAAAACCTAAAAAAATCAGTAGATTAACAAATAAATGATGTTCCGAGAGTAAATTGAAAAAATACTGGTCGTTGTTCCATTCAGATTGTAATGACGCGGCGGCTGCCGTTTGTGTCTCGCCTGCGATTTCACTGGCCGGCACCGGATTAGACGCTACGACTGAAATTTCTGAAGCCGCGACAGCATCAGTGAGTTTTGTCGGCTTTGTATTCTCTACTGCGGCAATCGCGTCATCTTCAATTACATTTGCTTCTACTACAGCTGGTGTGGTTGTCAGTACTGTTTTTTCAGGTTTACTTGGTGCCGCTTCAATTTTAGCCGGTGCATCCAGCGCGACCGGTTTGGCAGCGCTTAATAAACGCCGTTCGCTTGAAGATGCATCTGACTGGGGCAACAAGCCTTGCGCATCGGTCTGAATGCTGGCGCGTTGCACCGGATAACATAAACCGCTTTCGGCACAGCCCTGCCACTGAATTTTAAATTGCTGGTTTGGCGCGACCGTAATCGTGGTCTTGACCTGATGATAATGCACCTTGGTCTGGCCAAAGGTCGGATCATTCTTATCTTCCGGCACCGGCAGCTGTAATTTTAGCGCACCGGCATCGCTACGCACCTGCAGCTGATCATGATATAAATAATAATTCTCGGCGATGGTCCAGCGCAGTTCCGCCTGATCATCGCTAATAGAACGCGCCTGAAACTGAAACGCCTGATCGGGTGCCAAGAACTCCTGCGCCTGTGACCAGACTGGCCAGAATGCACAAAGAACCACAAGCAAAGCACTTACACGCGTAATCATGACGTCCATTTTTCTGTAGAAAACCCGATTCATTATTAAAAAGATTAAATTAAGAGAACATTAACATAGCTCATTATTTATAAAATAGGATTTCAGGTGGAGAGTAACTATGTTTGTGGTTCTGGTCGAAGATGATCCTTATATTGCCCAAAGTATCTGTTCAGCGCTGGACTATTTAAATATTTCAGTCGAGCATGTGGCTACTGCGCGTGCTGCCGATTATTTTATCCGGCAAAGTGCGGTCGATTTGTGCCTGCTGGATTTGGGCCTGCCCGATCAGGATGGTCTGGAACTGCTGCAGCAGTGGCGCCAGGATGAAATTCATCTGCCGGTACTGGTTTTACCGCCCGGCATCAAACCCGGCAATGTGTAGAAGCCTTAAATCTGGGGGCCGATGACTACCTGACCAAACCCTTTGAACTGGATGAGCTGATTGCCCGTATTCATGCGCTGGCACGGCGTAATCGAGGTTTTTCTTCCAATCTGTTACAACTGGGCGATTTGCAGTTAAACCGCGATACCCAGGAAGTGACGTTCCAGCAGCAGCCGGTGACTCTGTCACGGCGTGAATACAGCCTGCTGGAAACCCTGATGAGCCATCCCAACCAGATTTTAAAAAATGAACAGCTGCTCGATAAACTGTATGGCTATCAGGACAGTATCGAGAGCAACGCGCTGAATGTGCATATTTATCATTTACGCCAGAAACTAGAGCCGCAGCTGATTCAGACCATTCGTGGTGTGGGCTATATGTTTAAAGTACCGGAAACCGAGAGCTGAATATGCAGAACTACAGTTTAAAATGGCGGCTGGTCAGCATGTTTATGGTGGTGTTTCTTAGCCTGTGGAGTCTGGTGTTTTGCTGGCTGTATTATGATTTGCAGCAGCGGCTGCAAGATACGCTGGATCAGCGCCTGTTTGCCTCTGCACAAATGGTGGCGCGGCTGATTCAGCATTTGCCGCTCCAGGAAATTAATCCCGATTCCTTAAAACAGGTGGCCGAACAGTATCATGCGCAAAACCTGATTGCCTGTGAGGTGTCGGTGTTTAGCTCGGATATTACCTTGGGGCCGTATGTGGTGGCTCGCACCCGCGGTGCGCCGGTGCAGCTAACCGGACAGCAACCGGGCTTTAGTACCTGGCAGGAAAATGGTGTGGAATGGCGCAGTTATGTGCTGCGTAAAGGTGATATTCAGGTGGTGGCCGCAGAACGGCTGGTGCTTAGAGCCTCTTTATTGCAACAGATTCTGCAATCGGTGCTGATTCCACTGGTGTTATCGCTACTGATCTGTATGGCGCTGGTGATTCATATTCTGCGTAAAGAATTCCGCCCTTTAGATGATATGGCCCAGCAACTGGCAGATAAACAGCATTCGCTGTCAGATGCGGCGCATTATCTGCAACATCTAGATGCGCGTAAAATTCCCAAAGAAGTCCAGCCTTTTGTCGATAATTCCAATCAGCTGATTCAGAACCTGCACCATAGTCTGGAAAATGAAAAACTGTTTACCGCCTATGCCGCGCATGAACTGCGTAGTCCTTTAACTGCAATTAAAACCCATGTACAACTCAGCCGGATGATGGTCGAGCAAAATCCGGCGCAGGCCAGCAAGCTGATTGAAAACCTGAAACAGGCCGAAAACAGTATCTGGCGCTATCAGCAGTTGCTGGAACAATTGTTATTACTGAGCCAGACCGATCATGACGCTGCGCAAGCTGCCCCAGATTCAGATACCACCGAAGTCGCGCCGGTTTTAAGACAAGTGATAGAAGAATTAAGTCCGGTTTATCCGCATTTAAATAGCGTATTGCAGGTCGATTGGGAAAATCTGCAGACCCTGCAACTACCACCGCTGAGCTTGCAGACCATCCTGAAAAATCTGCTGGAAAATGCCCTGTTACATGCCCAAGGCTTAAGCCGGATTGCAATTGCCATGCATGATCAGCAACTGCTGGTACAAGATGATGGTCAGGGGCTGACTGCCGCTGAACTGACCCAGATGACCCGGCGCTTCTGGCGTAAATCTGCCCAGCAACAGGGTCATGGTTTAGGGCTGGCTTTGGTGAAAGCGCTGCTCCAACATCATCACTACCAGATGGATTTAAGCCTGAACCCGCCTCAGGGTTTAAGCATTCGCATTCGGCCGGAGCAACCCTCTTCCACGCTCAATTAAAGGGTTGATGCTTGGGGACTAGATTAGAAGCTATATCTTAAGCCCCAAACCGTCTGATTTTTCTGTTTGATTTTACTGCGGTCATAGCCACCCAGAATGAAGTCGGAAAAGACATTCACATTCGGCGCAACTGCATAATCCAGGCCGACCGAGGCAAAACGAAAAGCGGTATCGGTCTGGGTATCTAAAAATTCCTGACCTTCATATTTGCCGGAGTCATTAAAATATGAACCGGCAACGGCCAGATTTCCAGTTAATTTGTCGCTGAGCTGATGGGCATAGTTCAGGCTGACATAGGTATCGCCCTGATTCATATACACCACATCATATAAATAGGTCGACACGCCGAAGGTTAGTGTAGCTTGCTCATTCAGGTTTTTACTGACACGCAGGCCCAGTTCATTGGAGGTGGTGCTGTCCCCACCCGGATAATAATAGGTCGCATTCCACAGATCCCAAGTCAGGCCTTTAAAATCTGACACATGCCCGACAATAAAATCATGTTCCATTTTATCGGTGCTGTATTGCCGACCTTTCTGTAAATCGCGGTATGAATAACCCAGTGTACTGCCCCAATAACCGGCATAAAAATTTCCATAACCCAAGGTTAAAGAGGCCTGCAAAGCCAAGTCTTCATTTTCTGGTGCATTGGTCAGACCGCGTGACACATATTTGGATACTGCAGTCAGCTGACCAGACACATCAATAGAGGAAGAGGATGCATCATTGGCCCAGCTGGACATGCTGATACATGACAGACACCCGGCGGCGACCACCGTTCTTGTAAATGGAATCATTGTTTTAAAATTTAACCTGATTGAATGTAAAAATCCCAGCCAACCATCCGACCGTGAGCTGTGCGGATGGTTGGATATGTGGTTTTAACTAAGAAAAAAGGATGTGTATAAAAATGCACATCAAAATGATCTAAGAGATCAAAGCGTTCTGTTGCGGCTAGATTGACCGGACTGGCGTATTGGCCCGGTAAAATGGCGCCGTAGATTTGGCCAGCGCCGGTTTGGCGCGAATATGATCGGCCAGTTTTTCGGCCATCATAATGGTGGTGGCATTCAGGTTGCCGGTAATAATCAGCGGCATGATCGAAGCATCAATCACACGCAGGTTTTGCAGCCCATGTACCCGCCCGTAGCCATCGACCACCGCCATATCATCTTCACCCATTTTGCAGCTGCAAGATGGATGGAACGCAGTTTCAGCGTGGTTACGGATAAATTCGTCCAGCTCGGCATCACTTTGTACCTGTTTGCCCGGGCTGATTTCTTCGCCGCGATAGGCATCTAAAGCCGGTTGATGCATGATGTCCCGGGTAATGCGGATGGCATCACGAAACTCGCGCCAGTCCTGTTCGGTACTCATATAATTGAACAGGATACTTGGATGCTGAAACGGATCTTTGGAGCGCAGTTTGACCCGCCCACGAGATGGAGAGCGCATAGAACCAACATGCGCCTGAAAACCATGCTGCTGAATGGCATTACTGCCATTGTAGTTAATGGCGACCGGTAAAAAGTGATACTGGATATTTGGCCAGGCAAACTCATCGGAGGTGCGGATAAAGCCACCGGCTTCAAACTGGTTACTGGCACCCACACCCTGACCTAAAAACAGCCATTCTGCGCCAATTTTTGGCTGGTTATACCATTTTAAGGCGGGATATAAGCTGACCGGTTTTTTGCACTGATACTGTAAATACATTTCCAGATGATCTTGCAGGTTTTCACCCACGCCCGGTAAATCATGAACCACCGGAATCTCCAGGCTTTTTAGATGCTGGGCATTACCGACACCGGAACGCTGCAGAATTTGCGGGGACGCAATGGCACCCCCACAGAGCAGCACTTCTTTTTCAGCAAAGACTTGCTGTGGCTGCGCGGTACTTTGTCCCTGAAAATATTCAACTCCCACCGCCTGCTTGCCATGAAATAGAATTTTATTGGTCATGGCATGGGTGCGAATGGTTAAATTCGGGCGCTGTCTGGCCATATCCAGATAACCACGCGCCGTGCTGGAACGGCGTCCCTGTGGGGTTACGGTACGGTCCATCGGGCCAAATCCTTCCTGCTGATAGCCATTTAAATCATCGGTACGTGGATAGCCAGCCTGTACCGCAGCATCGACCATGACATGAAACAGCTCGTTATTTCCGGCTTTCGGGGTGGCGACCTGTACCGGACCACTGTCGCCATGATAGTCATTGCCGCCAATATCACGGGTTTCGGCCTTTTTATAATAAGGCAGGCAGTCGGCATAGCTCCAATGTTCCAGTCCTTTCAAACTGGCCCATTGTTCCAGATCCATCGCATTGCCGCGGATATAACACATGCCGTTAATCAGGGAGGACCCGCCCAAGCCTTTACCGCGACCACATTCCATGCGGCGATTATTCATATACGGTTCCGGATCGGTCAGATAGGCCCAGTTATAACGCCGGCCCTGTAAGGGATAAGCCAGCGCGGCAGGCATCTGGGTACGAAAATCCAGCCGGTAGTCCGGCCCACCTGCTTCCAGGAGCAACACCGTCGTTTCTGAATCTTCGGTTAATCGAGCCGCCAGCACATTCCCGGCAGAACCTGCGCCAATAATAATATAGTCATAATTCATGCAGCATGATCCTCCCTTAAGCTGAAAATACAGATTGGAAAGGACTCAGTTCCACCTGAACCGATTTGGTCTGGGTATAGTGCTGTAAGGTCACCAGACCATTTTCACGGCCAACGCCTGACTGTTTATAGCCACCAACCGGCATTTCTGCTGGAGATTCACCCCAGGTATTCAGCCAGCAAATCCCAGCTTCAATCTGATGAATAATGCGATGGGCACGGCTTAAATCCGGACTGACCACACCAGCAGCCAGACCATAGGTGGTGGCATTGGCTCTGCGGATTACTTCATCTTCACTGTCATAGCTTAAGATGCTCATAACCGGGCCAAAAATTTCTTCCTGGACAATGCGCATTTCATCATGACAGTCGGTAAATACCGTGGGTTCAACAAAAGCCCCGTGCGCAAACTCAGCTGCCGCTGCGCGCTGTCCACCTGTTAACAGACGGGCGCCCTGTTGCTTGCCCAGCTCAATGTAATGCAATACTTTTTCCATATGGGCAAAGCTGGACAGTGGTCCAAAATTGGTGTTCGGGTCTAAAGGCTGCCCCATCCGCACATAAGGAATGCGCTGCAGAATCTTTTCTTCAAAAGCAGTTTTTAAAGCAGCAGGAATAAACACCCGGGTTCCATTGGTACACACCTGTCCAGAGCTGTAGAAATTGGCCATCATGGCGATATCGGCAGCCAGATCCAGATTGGCATCTTCACAGATAATTAACGGTGATTTTCCACCAAGTTCCATGGTGACTTCTTTTAAGCTGGACGCCGCCGCCTGTGCCATTACTTTTTTACCGGTACTCACACCGCCGGTAAAGGATACTTTGGCAATCTCTGGATGCTCAGTGAGGTAGCTACCCACATCGCCACCACCGGTCACCACATTAAAGACGCCGTCTGGTACTCCGGCTTCACTATAAATTTCGGCCAGTTTTAACGCGGTAAGTGGGGTAATTTCACTGGCTTTAAACACCATGGCGTTGCCTGCGGCCAAGGCCGGTGCAGATTTCCATAACGCAATCTGGATTGGATAATTCCAAGCGCCAATACCGGCCACCACACCCAGCGGTTCACGGCGGGTATAAATAAAAGAACTTTCTCTTAATGGAATTTGCTGGCCTTCGAGCGCTGGTAAAATGCTGGCATAATATTCCAGCACATCTGCCCCGGTCACAATATCGACGCTCCGGGTTTCACTTAAAGGCTTGCCACTGTCCAGGCTTTCAATTTCTGCCAGCTCATCATTGCGTGCCCGTAAAATGGCTACGGCCTGATTTAAAATGCGTGAACGCTGCATGGTGGTCATGGCTGCCCAGACTTTTTGTCCCTGTTTGGCAGACTGTACTGCCCGATCAACATCGGCCTGGTTACATGCCTGAATGGTGGCCAACACCTCAGCATTGGCCGGATTAATACTTTGGAATGTTTCAGAGGATGAAGCATCGACAAACTGACCGTGAATATAAGGTCGTTGTGTATTGAATTGCATCAATTGGTTCTCCTCGCAATTTAGTGAATATTGAGTTGCTGACGGATATAGTCGGCACAAATCTGAATAGGTAAATCGGCATCCAGTTCAGTGGTCATTAAGGAACCGCGTAACCAGAAACCGTCAATCAGTGCGGCCAGACCCTGCGCGGCGCGTTCAGCCTGCTCGCGGTCCAGCTGTTTGGCAAACTCATGCTTGATATTGGAATGCAGGCGATAATGGTTGACCTGCTGCAAACGGTGCAAGTCAGGTTGATGCATACTGTTGGCCCAGAATGCCAGCCAGGTTTTCATGGCGGCTTTATCGGTCTGTTCGGCCGAGAAATTGGCACGCACAATCGCAATCAGGCGCTGCTCCGGGGTGTTTTCTGCGGCGTTTAAACTGGCAGAAATGGCATCGCCCAGCTGTTGCAGCAAATAACGCATGGTCGCTTCAATCAGGCCATGCTTGCCCTGAAAATAATGACTGATGATGCCTGTAGACACACCTGCCCGCTGGGCAATCTGGCTGATAGATGCTTCAGCAAAACCCAGTTCATTAATGGCAGATAAGGTGGCATCAATTAGCTGTTGACGACGAATCGGTTGCATACCAACTTTAGGCATAAGATCGACCTGACTAATAAAAATCATGCACAAGGCAAGGTAACATATAAAAACGTTATTTTAATTGAACGTTCAATTAAAATAAATTATAGTCCCGTCTGCTTCCTGATGTACAGCTCAGTTTGTTTTTCATTTGCAAATGTTTGTAATGAGAGCCATGCCTATAGTCTGGTTAAGCCAAAACACACTGCGCTGTAGATCCGAATTAAAAAAATATGGTCACAGATTTATGCAAAAGAAAACTGAACAGACGACCGATAGTCTGAACAAAGTTGTCTTTTTTCTTTCGGCAACACTCATCCTGCTGTTTTCGCTGGTTACGATTTTATTTAATGACCAGGCGAATCAGCTCATTACCCAAATCTTGAACTGGGTCAGCCGGACCTTTAGCTGGTATTACCTGCTGGCGGCCACCTTATATCTGGTCTTTGTACTGTTTATTGCCCTGTCGCGTTATGGCGATATCAAATTAGGTCCCAAACATTCCAAGCCGGAATTTAGCCTGCTGAGCTGGTCGGCAATGCTGTTCTCGGCCGGAATCGGGATTGACCTGATGTTCTTCTCGGTGGCCGAACCGCTGTCTCACTATATGAATCCGCCTGTCGGCGAAGGTCAGACTTTTGAGGCTGCGCGCCAGTCAATGGTCTGGACCCTGTTCCACTATGGATTAACTGGCTGGAGCATGTATGCCTTGGTTGGCGTGGCTTTGGGTTATTTTAGTTATCGTTATAACCTGCCGCTAACCATCCGCTCGGCGCTTTATCCGATTTTTGGCAAGCGTGTTAATGGCTGGATTGGACATAGTGTTGATACCGCGGCCGTTTTGGGCACCATTTTTGGTATTGCCACCACCTGCGGGATTGGTGTGGTTCAGCTCAACTACGGCCTGCATGTACTGTTTGATGTGCCAGAAAACCTGCTGATCCAGTCGGCGCTGATTGCCGTTGCAGTCATTATTACTATTATTTCCGTGACTGCGGGTGTCAATAAAGGTATTCGGGTTCTGTCTGAAATTAATATCTATGTATCAATCGGGTTGCTGCTCTTTATTCTCTTTATGGGAAATACAGAGTTTTTATTAGCGGCTCTAATTCAGAATTTTGGTGATTATCTCAGTCAGTTCCCGAAACTCTCTTTAAGCAGTTTTCCTTTTGAGCAGCCTAAAGAATGGATGAACAGCTGGACCCTGTTTTTCTGGGCCTGGTGGATTGCCTGGTCGCCATTTGTCGGCCTGTTCCTGGCGCGAATTTCCCGTGGCCGAACCATCCGTGAATTTGTGGCCGGTACCTTAATTATTCCCCTGCTGTTTACCCTGACCTGGCTGTCAATTTTTGGAAATAGCGCCCTGCACAGCGTAATTTTTGATGGCAATACCCAGCTGGCCACCACCGTATTGGCCAATCCGGCACATGGTTTCTATGACCTGCTTGCCCAATATCCGTGGTTCCCATTTCTGGCCGGCGTCGCTACCATTACCGGTTTGCTGTTTTATGTGACTTCTGCCGATTCAGGCGCACTGGTACTGGGGAATTTCACCACCAAATTTACCAATATTGAACATGATTCGCCGCGCTGGTTAAATGTCTTCTGGGCACTGGCGATTGGTTTACTGACTTTGGCCATGCTGATGGCCAATGGCGTGACTGCACTGCAAAACACCACCATTATTATGGGGCTGCCTTTTAGCTTTGTGATTTTCTTTGTGATGGCGGGTCTGTACAAGTCATTAAGACTGGAAGATTTCCGTCAGGCCAGTACCAGCATGAATGCGGCACCCGTGGTCGGCAATGTCGACATCTTTAACTGGAAAAAACGCCTCAGCCGGGTAATGCTGCATGCCAATTTATCGCAAACCCAGCAAATGCTGGAAGAGGTCTGTAAACCGGCAATGCAGGCGGTGGCCACAGAATTCATCAACAAAGGCATTCAGGTCGATCTGGCGGAAAAAGCCCTGGATGATGAACCGGAACTGTCACATCTGGATTTAACCATTCAGCTGGATGAAGAAGAAAACTTCGTTTACCAGATCTGGCCAATCCGTTATGACACACCCAACTTCAGTTCACGCGGCAAACGCACCAAGAAATACTATTACCGTCTGGAAACCTATCTGTTTGAAGGCTCGCAAGGCAATGATCTGGTGGGTTATAGCAAGGAACAGATCATTAACGACATTCTGGATAAATACGAGCGCCATTTGATGTTCTTGCACATCAACCGGATTAGTCCAGGCAAGCGCCCGCTCTTTCCAGCCCCGGATCAATAAGGAATCTGTAGGATGTCTGAATCGCTTCACGCCTTTGCACTGTTTTTCTCATTATTAAACCCGTTTTTAATGAGTATTTATATGCTCGGCATTATCCGTAATTCCGAGGCCCGAGTGTTTAATCGCGCCCTGATTCAGGGCAGTTTAATCAGCTTTGTGGTGTTTATTATTTTCGCCAAAACCGGTGAAGCCTTTTTTCATGATGTCCTGCATGTCCGTTTTGAATCTTTCCAGATTTTTGGCGGGATTATTTTTCTGGTGATTGGTTATCGCTATGTGTTTGAAGGCGCCGATACCATTGGGGTGATGCGCGGTGCGCCACATCATTTGGCCGGCACCATTGCCATGCCGTTTATGATTGGCCCGGGAACCATCAGCGCCGCGGTCATTACCGGAATTCAGCTAAGCCTGTGGCAACTGGTGCTGGTGATTTTTGTGACGCTATTTCTGACCTGTAGCCTGCTTATTTTAATGAAATATGCGCATGATCATTTGCAGCATAAACATTCCAATTATATTGATTTGTATGTCGATATTGTCGGGCGTCTGGCTGCCTTGCTGATTGGGACCATTGCCATTGATATGATTGTGACCGGTGTCAGCGGAATTATGCAGAGCTAAACGTCCATTTTAGATGCTCTAAACCAAAACCCTCTTTCAATTTGAAAGAGGGTTTTTTATTGATATTTGAATGTTTAGCTGTTTAAGAAATCTGCTCCAGCGGCTGCGTATTCCAGACCGGCCACAAAGTTTCCAGCACTTTTTCAAAAGCAGTATTGTCAGTTTGCCATTGCGGATTTTTATCTTTATCGACAATTAAAGCGCGTACACCTTCAATAAAATCACCTTGCTGCATCCAGACATCCTGTAAATTGCGTTCCAGCTGCATTGACTTTTCCAGCGACAAGTTTTGCCCGACCTGTTGCAGCTTTAAGCTGACCTGTTTGGCCATTACTGGACGCTGCTGCAAAATAGCCAGCATTTTCTGCGCCCATTCCTGATCTGGACCGGTACCTGCCTGAGCCAGACTGTGTTCAATATCATCCAGCGTTGCATAAGAGAAATGGGCATTGATCTGCTCGATACGCTTTTGCAATTCACTTTCTGCCGGATGGGTAATAAAGCTGCTGATGATTTTGCGGATTTCAATCGGGTTGAGTAGCGGCGCTGCAATTAACGCTGCTTCTAATTCAGCAAAGCGCGCACTCGGCACATGATAGTCAATTAAATCTAAATACAAGGCATCGCTGCTGCTGATCTGTTCACCGGTCAGCGCCATATATACACCAACATCATCTAGCCGTGACAGGAAATGGGTGGCACCGACATCGGGGAAAAAGCCAATTGCAGTTTCCGGCATGGCAAAGCGGGATTTTTCACTGCTGATCTTGATATGACAGGCTTGCGCCAGACCAAAACCGCCGCCCAGCACATAGCCATCCAGCATCACCATAACGGTTTTTGGAAAATTGCGGATGTTGCTTAACATGCGATATTCAGTGGCAAAAAAATCCTGATATTGGGTATTGCCGGCCTGATAACTGTCATACAGATAACGGATATCACCGCCCGCGCAAAAGGCTTTCGGACTGTTGGAATTGATCAGGATGGCCTGTACCGCAGCATCCTCACGCCATTGCTCCAGTTGTGCCTGAATACCCTGAATCATCGGTAAGGTTAAAGCATTTAAGTGGCTGGTCCGGTCCAGGCTAATCATGCCCAGACCACCCTGCACACAAATGGCTAAATTATTGTCCGTACTCATTTATTTTTCCTATTATGATTTTTATTGATGGCTAAATTGGGCCGGGCGTTTTTCGACAAAGGCCTGCATACCTTCTTTCTGGTCCTGACCGGCAAAAATGGAATGGAAAATACGTCGCTCAAAACGCAAGCCTTCGGCCAGACTGACTTCAAAAGCACGGTTGATGGATTCTTTAATCATCATCACTGCTGGCAGGGATTTTTCGGCAATTTTTTCTGCGGCTTGCAGAGTTTGCTCTAACAATTCCTCTTTGGCAAACACCCGTGCCACCAGTCCACTTTGTTCAGCTTCCTGCGCGCCCATCTGGCGGGCCGTCAGACACATTTCCATGGCTTTGGCCTTACCAATTGCCAGGGTTAAACGCTGGGTACCGCCAATGCCCGGCAATACACCCAAAGTCACTTCAGGCAGGCCAAATTTGGCATTATCAGCACAGTAAATAAAGTCACACATGAGCGCCAGTTCGCAGCCACCGCCCAAGGCATAGCCACTGACTGCGGCAATTAACGGTTTACGGCGCTGGGCGATGCGGTCGGCCAGACTGAAAAAATCATCCAGATAAATTTGTGGAAATGTGAGATCTGCCATTTCTTTAATATCGGCGCCGGCAGCAAAGGCTTTTTCTGAACCGGTAATCACGATACAGCCAATATCCGGGTCTTTTTCCAGCCGGTCCAGCGCCTGATTGACTTCGGCAATCAGCTGATGGTTCAGGGCATTTAAAGCTTTCGGGCGGTTTAAGGTTATCAGTCCAACCCCGTTACGCTGTTCAAGTAAAATTGTTTCCCATTGCATGATCAATCTCCCTGTTCAATTATAAACTACGTGCAATCACCAGACGCTGAATGTCGCTGGTGCCTTCATAAATCTGGCAAATACGCGCATCCCGATAAATACGCTCGATTGGAAAATCTTTTAAATAGCCATAGCCGCCAAAAATCTGTAAGGCTTTGGAACAAACCCGTTCTGCCATTTCTGAGGCAAACAGTTTGGCCATGGAGGCTTCAGTTAAACAGCTTTCACCAGCTTCTTTTTTACGGGCCGCGAAATGCACCAGCTGCCGTGCTGCTTCAATTTCGGTGGCCATGCTGGCCAGCCGGAAAGAAATGGCCTGCTGTTCAAAAATCGGTTTGCCAAAGGCCACACGCTCATGCGCATAGCGGCTGGCTTCTTCTAAAGCGGCGCGCGCCAGACCTACCGCCTGTGCGGCAATGCCTATGCGGCCGCCTTCCAGATTGGCCAGGGCAATTTTTAGGCCTTCACCTTCGGCGCCCAGCCTTAAACTTTCATGAATGCGTACATCGGTTAAGGCAATCTGACAGGTATCAGAAGCATGTAAGCCCAGTTTATTTTCCACCCGGATGACCTCATAACCGGGCGTATCACGTGGCACTAAAAAGGCGCTCATACCTTTTTTGCCCGCATTTGGATCAGTTACGGCAAACACAATAATCATGCCGGCATTGTTGCCCGAGGTAATAAACTGTTTGGCACCATTAATAATATAATGATCGCCATCTTTAACTGCGCGGGTTTTAATAGCAGCAGCATCCGAGCCGGTATGTGGTTCGGTTAAGGCAAAAGCGCCAATCATTTGACCTTGAGCCAGTGGCTTTAAATATTGCTGCTTTTGCTGCTCGGTGCCGAATTTGAGAATGGGCACACAGCCAACTGAGTTATGCACGCTCATAATGGCCGATGTCGCACCATCGGCTGCGGCAACTTCTTCTAGGGCTAGCACATAGGCCAGCGTTCCCGTGCCTGAACCGCCCCATTCTTCCGGAATCAGCATTCCCATAAAGCCCAGTTCACCCATTTGGGCCAAAGCCTCTTTCGGGAAAATGCCTTTTTCATCCCATTCGCCAGCATTCGGTTTAATCTGCTCCTGGGCAAAACTTTTGGCCATGTCCTGAATCAGCTGTTGTTCTTCCGTAAATTGCATACCTGCTTCCCTTAATCTTCTTATTGAGATGTCTTTCTTGATCTGTTGGCGTTTTCGTTTTTTACCGTTTTATGCAGTTTTGGCCTGCTGTAATTTGCTGATTTCCTGATTACGCAGTAAAAAGCGCTGAATTTTGCCACTTGGGGTTTTCGGCAGTTCAGTCACAAATTCAATCAGGCGTGGATAGGCATGTGCAGACAGACGTTTTTTGACAAACTGTCCCAGTTCTTCTTCAAGTTGTTGCGTGGCTTGTACCTGCTGGGCCAGCACCACAAAGGCTTTAATTACTTCGGTACGCTCCGGATCCGGTACACCAATCACGGCGGCTTCAATCACCGCATCATGTTCCAGCAAGGCGCTTTCCACATCAAATGGGCCAACCCGATAGCCTGACGTTGTAATGACATCATCACTACGTCCGACAAAGCTCATGCTGCCATCGGCGTGAATTTCGGCGGTATCGCCAGTTAAGTAATAATCTCCAACAAATGGTGATTTACGGCTTTCTTCATAACCGCCAAACCACATCATTGGTGATTGACGGATATCAATCGCCAGAATGCCCGCAGTATCTGCTGCTAAGGCCTGACCCTGCTCATCAACCACGGCAATGGTATAGCCCGGGCTGGCAAAGCCGGCTGAACCTGAACGCACCGGATGCTCCAAGGCATGATGATTACACACCACCATCCCCACTTCGGTCTGGCCATAATGGTCGTAAATGGGCACATCCAGTACCTGTTCAAACCAGCGGATTACTTCTGGATTTAATGGTTCGCCGGCACTGCTGACCACGCGTAATTTGCCACGTAGCTGTGCCATCTGTGCCTGATCGGCAGCCATCATCATCCGGTACGCCGTCGGGGCACCGGCCAGATTGGTGATGCCATATTGCTGAACAATTTCGCAGACACTTTCGGCATTAAAACCACCTTCATAAAACAGGGTCGAATGCCCCAGTAGCAATGGCCCGGTAATGGCATAGTACAGACCATACGCCCAGCCCGGATCTGCAATATTCCAGAACGCATCTTCCGGTTGCAGGCCAATGGCATTTTGCATATAGCCGCCAAATGCAATCAGGGCTTTTAGTGGCACTTTCAGCGGTTTGGCCGGCCCGGTGGTGCCCGAAGTAAACATCAATAAAAATGGATCATCAATCGTCAGCATTTCCAGTTCACAGTGCTCGTCCTGACCCTTCAATACGCTCCAGAAACTGAAATCTTGCGGATAGGCATCGGCCTGGCGCTCTGCATGCACGGTCACAATGTCTGGACAGTTCGCAATATCCACCAATTTATCGCGATTGGCCAAATCGGTGACCACCAGCTTGCTTTGAGCCAGCTGAATACGGTGTTCAATGGCTTTGGGTCCAAAGGCGGTAAATAGCGGCTGATACACTGCCCCAATCCGCCAGGTGGCCAAAATAGTAATGATCAGTTCCGGAGTGCGTGGCAATAAGCCAGAAACGCGGTCACCTTTTTGCACACCCTGCGCTTTTAAAAAGCTGGCAAACTGGCTGGCATATTTTTTTAGCTCGGCAAAGCTGTACTGCTCTTTGCGGCCATCTTTACCATGCCAGTACAAGGCAATCGCATCTGAACCGGCGTGGCGGTCGCAGCATTCAAAACAGGCATTAAGTGCCTGCATGGTGCCAGACAGATACTGGCGTGCAACCGTATTGAGATCAAATTCCTGAACCGTTTTTTGATAATTTAACATATGTACCTCAGCCTGAATTTATCGTTATTACTGACAAGGTGTATGGATGTAGCCTGTCCCTGCTCCATCATGTTGCTATTTTTTTACGCTGTTGGCGCGGTATAATGATGCATGATGCTGGAGAAATCCAGATGTGCATGACCTTCCTGACACAACTGCTGATACAGCTGTTGCACCAGACTGCCCAGAACAATCGGATGCTCGGCCTGATGTGCAGCATCAACCGCCAGCCCTAAATCTTTCAGCATCAGTTGTGCGGCAAAACCATCGGTATAACCACGAGATGCTGGCGCATTGGCACAGATATCTGGCCACGGATTATAGACTTCAGAACTCCAGCAGCGCCCAGATGAGCTGTTAATGACTCCGGCCAGCGCTTGCGGATCAATCCCGAGTTTTACTCCCAGTGCCATGCCTTCGGCGACCGCCGTCATGGAAATACCCAGAATCAGGTTATTACAGATTTTTGCCACCTGCCCGGTGCCAATAGCACCACAATGCACCAGATTTTTCCCCATCGCACTCAGTACCGGCTTCACTGCTTCAAATGTGGCGGCATCGCCCCCAACCATAAAGGTCAAGGTGCCTTCTTTGGCGCCTAAGGTTCCACCAGACACCGGTGCATCACAGACCTGAATCTGTCGAGCCTGTGCGGCTGCGGCCACGTCCTGAATGGTTTTCGGGTCAATGGTGCTGCTGTCGATACATAAACTGCCAGCCGGCAGCACGTTTAAAATACCCTGTTCACCCAGATACACCGTGCGTACATGCTGGGCCGCAGGTAGCATGGTCACCACCACATTGGCCTGTTGGGCTGCATCTCGCGGACTCTGGCAAACCACGCCACCGGCCTGGGCAAAATGTTCTAAAGCGATCTCGCTCAAGTCATAGCCAAACACTTGATGGCCGGCTTTGAGTAAGTTCTGTGCCATGGAGCCGCCCATGTTGCCTAAACCAATAAATGCAATTTTCATGGTCATTCTCCTTAACGCAGACTGATGGTGGTATTCACACCGGCGCTTTCCTGATCATCTTCAAACCAGCGGCTGGTGATGGTTTTGGTCTGGGTATAGAACTGCACCGCCTGTTTGCCATACGGGCCTAAATCACCGAGTTTGGAGCCACGGGAACCGGTAAAACTGAAAAATGGTACCGGTACTGGAATTGGAATATTAATACCGACCTGACCAATATCAATCTGGTTCTGGAAAGTACGTGCGGTACTGCCGCTTTGGGTAAATAAGCCCACGCCATTACCAAACGGATTGGTATTAATCAGCTGAATAGCCTGTTCTAACGTATCGACATGAATGATGGCCAAGACCGGACCAAAGATTTCTTCCTTATAAATGCGCATCTCGGTCGTGACCTGATTAAAAATGGTCGGACCAACAAAATTGCCTTGCTCATAGCCGGCAACCTGCACCTCGCGGCCATCTAGCAGCAGTTCTGCACCCTGCTCGACACCACTGTTAATCAGGTCAATCACACGGGCTTTGGCACGGGTTGAGATGACCGGTCCGACATCGGTATTCGGTTCATGGCCAGCATTGACCTTTAAGGTTTTGGCTTTATTGACCAGCTCATCGACCCAATGCTTGCTTTCACCGACCATCACCGCCACAGACAGGGCCATACAGCGCTGACCGGCGGCGCCAAAGGCTGCACCAACCAAGGCATTTAAGGTCTGTTCTTTATCGGCATCCGGCATTACCACCACATGGTTTTTGGCGCCCATCATTGACTGTACCCGTTTGCCATGCTGGCCTGCCAGGTTATAGACATGGGTACCCACCGCCGTAGAACCGACAAAGGAAATGGCCTTGATATCAGAATGCGTACACAGCAGATCGACCACTTCTTTACCGCCATGCACCACATTCAGCACTCCGGCAGGAACACCGGCCTGCATCGCCAGCTCGACCAGCATCATGGTTGATAGCGGATCCTGCTCCGACGGCTTTAAGACAAAAGTATTGCCGCAGACAATGGCCATTGGGAACATCCACAACGGAATCATCGCAGGGAAATTAAACGGGGTAATTCCGGCACAGACACCTAAGGGTTGCTGCATGGTATAGGTATCCACCCCGCGCGCCACGCCTTCAATATACTCACCCATTTGCAGCGAACCGACCGAGCAGGCATGTTCCACCACTTCCAGGCCACGCTGAATATCACCTTCGGCATCTGCTAATGTTTTGCCCTGTTCAGCGGTCAGGACTTGTGCAATACTTTTTAAGTTTTGACGGATCAGCTCCTGCAGTTTCAGCATAATCCGCATACGGGCCTGAATAGGTGTTTCACGCCAGCTGGCAAAAGCCTGTTGGGCTGCGGCAATGGCGGCATTGACTTCTTCTGCAGTGGCAAACGGCACCTGACCCAGAACCTCCTGGGTAGCAGGATTGACAATATCTTGCCAATGACTGGTTCTGGAGTCGATAAATTCACCATTAATCAGCAGTTTTGCCGTGGTGAGGCCGGTATTCGAATGGGGATGATGAATCGCGTTCATGGTCGCTCCGTGCTGGTTTGTTATTGTCGTTTTATCTGCCTTTACTGGCTGTTTTTAACGTATTATTTTTACGCTGTTTCAGCAGACTAACAAAGAACACTTTTGGCACCAATAGAGATTGGCGCACGACGATTGTGCAAATTTGCACAGAGATTTAACAGGATGTTAAACATAAAATGAAAGTTGATTGGGATCACTTACGCTTTTTTCTGGTCTTGGCCCGGGCCAAAACCCTCACCAATGCTGCGCGCCTGATGGAAGTGGAACACAGCACCGTGGCACGGCGCATTCAGGCGCTGGAAAATACCTTGGGTACCCAGCTGTTTAAACGTGAAGCCAAAGGCTATGAGCTGACTGCGGAAGGTCTGGCACTGGTGCCCCGCGTCGAACAGATGGAACAGTCTTTTATCCAGATTGATAAACGCCATGACCCTTTACAAGGCCGGGTACGCATTGGTGCGCCGGAAGGTTTCGGGACGGCGTTTCTGGCCCGGCTGCTGGCGGAGTTTTCACAGCATTATCCTTCGCTGACTATTGACCTGATTCCGGTGCCAAAAACCATCAAACTTTCACATCGTGAGGCCGATATTGTCATTTCAATTGACCGGCCCAAATCCGGGCCTTATATCATTACCCGACTCTCAAATTACTGTTTAAAACTGTACGGCAGTCAAAGCTATTTACAGCAAAACCCACCAATTAGACAGCTGGAAGATCTGAAACAGCACCGATTTGTCGATTATATTGATGATCTGGTGTATAGCTCGGCGCTGTATTCGCTGGAACGTTTGCCGCTGCAAGTGACAGCTTGTTTTCGCAGTAACAGTATTCTGGCCCAGCAGATTGCGGTCAGTACCGGCGCCGGACTGGCAATTTTGCCGCGATTTCTGGTGCATGATAAACCCGATCTGCAAGAAGTTCTGGGCGATCAGGTCAGTTTTACCCATACCTTCTGGATGTTGACCCTAGTTGATTTACAGCATGAGCCGAAAATCAAACTGGTCTGGGATTTCCTGCGCAAACAGGCCGATGTGCAGCAGGCCCTGTTAATGGGCACTTAAAATCCTTTGCAGTATCTGGAGATTGACACATGCCGATACAGCAACTGAACGTATCACAACACTTAGCGCCCATTACGCTTGCTAAATTAACAGCCGATGAACCGAATAATATGAACCATTCAGGAAAATGATATGAAGATTCTCATCGTGCTGACCTCTCATGACCGTCTGGGTGATACAGGCAAACAGACCGGTTTCTGGCTGGAAGAACTGGCCGCCCCTTATTATGCTTTTGTTGATGCTGGCGCCGAGGTGACCTTGGCCTCTCCTAAAGGTGGTCAACCGCCTCTTGATCCCAAAAGTAATGAACCCGATGCTCAGACCAAAGCCACCGAGCGTTTTAAGGCGGATACCGCCGCCATGCAAGATCTGGCGCAGACACGCAAACTCAGTGAGGTGTCGATTGCCGATTTTGATGCCGTGTTTTATCCGGGCGGTCATGGACCCTTATGGGATTTGGCCGAAGACCCGGATTCTATCTCTTTGATTGAACAAACATTGCAAGCCAATAAACCGGTGGCGTTGGTCTGCCATGCGCCGGGAGTATTACGTCATGTCAAAGCACAGGATGGCCAACCATTGGTCAAAGGCAAGACTGTGACCGGTTTTAGTAATACAGAAGAAGATGCGGTTGGGCTGACCAATGTTGTGCCCTTTTTAGTTGAAGATATGCTGAAAGAATACGGCGGGCAATACTCAAAAGCCGAGGACTGGCAGGTGCATGTACAGCAAGATGGTTTGCTGATTACCGGACAGAATCCGGCCTCCTCAGAGGCGACCGCAGAAGCGTTATTGAAATTCTCGAAATAAGCATAGCCATCGTTTTTGTGCTTAATAGAAAACTCCTGAATGGATTATTCAAGAGTTTTTAAATTGTTCGGATTGAACAACTCTTGAAGAATGATGCCCACCGGTTCAAGCAAGCTGATGTCTAAACACTAAACATCAACGCCAAAGACAACAGCAAGCATAAAAATAACATAGCTGAAACCGCCTGCCAGAATCTAACAGGATTTTTATCCAGCAAGGAAGACTGAACCGGCTTTAAAAAATACCGGTTAGGATGCTTAAGATCATACAGAAATTCCGACAATACCTCATAGCGTTCATTTGGCATCAGGGCCAAGGCCTTATGCAAGGCTCCATCAATCCACACCGGAATATCTGGCCGATATTCTAAAATTGAATGATAACGCACCGTTTTTAGCTGTTTAAGCGTCTGACAACGCGCCAGTTCGGTGCCATAGGGTAACTGTTTGCTAAGTACATAATACAGTACCACGGCCAGTGAAAACTGGTCTGAACGGGTGGAAACCGGCCGCGAGCAAAAATATTCCGGCGCCATAAAGGCCAAGGTGCCCAAAGCCGCGGCATGTTGCGGCTGTGATTCGGAAATCCCCTTGACCAGGGTTGCACCAAAATCAATCAGTTTTAGCTCTAACTGTGCATTCAGCATGATATTTTCAGGGCGAATATCCTGATGCAGCATGTCCAGCCGGTGAAAAGCCTTCAAACCTTTAATGATCTGTTCCGTAATCTGGATGGCGGTTTCAAGCGCAATCGGCTGGCGCTGCTGATGCAGCCAGGTATTTAAGGTCTGGCCAGATAAATATTCATAGGTTTGAAAATAATAAGATTTACTGCGCTGATGCGGATAGGCCGCTAAAACTTGTGGATGCTGAATCCGTTTCGCCACCCACTCTTCCAGCAAAAAACGCTCCAGTGCCTGCACATCGTGGGTTAAATCCAGTGACGGAATTTTAATGACTAGTTGCTGCTGCCACGTCTCATCCCAAGCCAGATATAAACGGCTACGGTGGTTCTGGTGCAGCACGTTTTGAATCCGGTAGCCTTCAAACTGCTGACCTATGCTTAAATCCGGGGCCAGACTTAGCTGGTTGTGACTTGGCTGAAATTGTGACTGGGCCTGTTGTGGCAGCTGCTGTACCTGCACAATTTGCAGGGTTAAATTGTCAGGACTGCCCTGCGCATCGGCCAGATGGACCAGCATTTCTGCTACCTGGTCAAGATCTAAAGTTTCGGGGCTGTGAAGTGCCTCGATAATTTGGCTGTCCGACAGATATTCATATACACCATCGGTCATCAACAGGAAAATATCATCCTGTGCCAACGGCAGACTCAAATAATCCACCTCTACTTTCTGCGCCACGCCCAAAGCCCGGCTTAAATAGCTTTCCCGGGAAGATAACCAGACCCGATGATCGACACTGAGCTGTTCCAGCTGTTGCTCACGCAAGCGGTAAATACGGGCATCACCAATATGAAACAGATGTACAGTTTCATGTTTGAATACCAGCGCGCTAAAAGTGCAGACATAGCCGCGGTCTTTATCGACACGGCTCTGACTTTGCTGGGTCTGGGCATAGAGCCAGGAATTGGTGGCACGAATCACCCGGTCGACCGAAGTTTTGACGCTCCAGGAATCGGGCGTCGAAAAGTAATCGGCCAGAAAACTGGACACAGCGGTTTCACTGGCGATATGACTGACATTGCTGCTGCTAATGCCATCGGCAATGGCGCAGGCAATGCCCTTTTGCTGTGCCAGATAGCCCTCCGGAACAGCCGAACCATGAAAATCCTGATTGCTCTCTTTGCGGCCGGCAGCACTATATTGCCCAAGCCGAATTTGAAGTGAAGTCTGGTGTGAAGATGGCAAAGTGGACATGCGCTGATCTCAACTGGCTGGAATCTTCCCTGATTCCTGAACTCATCCTGTGGGCTTAAAACTTAGAACTCACGTTTTGGTGCAGTGCGGACATGCGTGGTGTAGAGTGCAAGACCAGTTAAAGCCAAACCACCTACCAGGTTCCCCAGCGCTACCGGTAACTCATTGTATGTTCTTCGTTTTTTCGCAAGAGATGCGATGGATGTCTGATTATTTGTAGTCATAAGTTTAAGTCCCCACTTGTTTCTAAGTGGGGACTAAATTAAGGCTTATAGGATGAATTCAGAAGGTGTGTTCAGCGGACGCTTACATTAATACTATGTTGCAGTGCGACCGAAGCGATCGAGGTATTAGGATTTTTACAGGCATTGACAATACTGAGTTTGAATTCTTTGCTGTATGTTCTGCGTTTTTTAGCAACAGGAGGTGTTGCTGAATATATATCCATGTTCATGGATTAAGTCCCCACTTGTTTTTAGGTGGGAACTAAATTAAGGCTTATAGGATCGCTTGGTAAGGCTGTGTTAGCCGGATGCTTACTCATGTATATCGTTATTGATGAGATTTAATCTCAGACATGATGTTTTGAATGGATGCTTTATCGTGAATTTGCAAATGATCTCTGATGTAGACGAGTTTATCTATATTTTTTTGAAATACAACTTGTTGTTCAGGATCAGCTAATTTAGCCTGTCTACTCAATTTGAATATCAAGCTACAAATACTTTCTCTGACTATTTCATAGTCAACAATTTCTTTATATTCAATATCTTGTTGATCTAGTGAAGTCTTATCTAAATGATCTAAATTAAACTGAGTGAGCTGCATTATAATCTTAACCCAACCCTAATTTTGACTAATTTTCAATCAAAATCAGGGTTTCACTTATTTTTCTATCTAAATCTCTTTCGCTTTTATACGACAGATTTAGAAATTCAGATTTAAAGAAAAAGTTGCTGTACGTGGCGCACCTAAGAATAAATAATCATCGCCATAGAATTCACCTGCATCACGCCAGTATTTTTTGTTCAATAAATTATTGATATTGAAACGTAACTGCGCATCGGTTGTATTTAACTTAAATTGATAAGCAGCGCCTAAATCAAAGACGCTATAACCACTCACTTTTGCAGTACCTTGTTTATTGGCATATTTGCTCGAACTATACTGACCACCCGCAAGTACTCTAAAACCTTCAATAGTCGGTACTTGATAAGTCAGATGCGTTGCAAAACGAATTTTAGGTACATTTTGCGCTTGATGATTGCCATATTCAACCGCTTCAACATCATCCAAACGAGCTCTAGTCAATGCTAAAGATGAGCTAAGTGCTAAATAATCGCTTAATTCTCCACTTAGTCCTAATTCTAAGCCTAGACTGTGTTGCTCACCTTCTTGAACAAAATAACGCTTATCTGAGATCGGCTTAGAGTATTGATTGTCTTGACGTAAATCAAAAATAGCTGCCGTCAATAAAAAGTTATGAATCTGTTGTTTTAAGCCAATTTCATATTGTTCAGAATGGATAGGTGCTAATGTATCTGCACTATTTTCTGCAAACCAAGGTGCAGTTTTTCCATCTGACAGCCCTTTTGCATAAGAAGCATACACAGTTGTTGATTCCGTTGGGCTATAACTTACTGCAAATTGTGGTAGAAATTTGCCTAAATCCGTATCACGGACTTGTTCGGTTTCATTATAAGCTTGCTCATCAAGCTCGATCCATTTCCCGCCCATCAAAGTAGACCATTGCTCATTCCATTCAATGCGATCTATAACCGTAAAAGCAGTTTGCTTACTATCCAAAGCTTTAAAATAAGGACCAAGATCTCCTTCTTCACGAATCCTATCATAGCTATCTTGGTAAATATTACCTACATAATCTGTTGAATTTACGTATTGATATATACCTGTGTAGTGATGTCTAGATTTATCTGTTTGAGTCAAATCAAAACTAAGATGATGCTTTGCCCAATCGGTATTGACCAAGCCATCTAACTTTATTTTAAATTGATTGGTTTTAAATGTGTCATTTGGGTTTTGGTAGTCATAAAGGTCATATTCTCCCTGCGCACCAAATGTGTTGCACGAATATGCTTCCAAACATCCATCTCGGTAATAACCAAAAGGAAATATTGAATAATCATCCACTTTAGATTTGCTATGCGAGGCAACCAATCCTAAATTCCAGTCATCATTAAACGTATAGTTGTATTTTAAACTGCTATTTAGGCTGTCAATTGTGACAGGCTTGCCCCAACTTTGGTAACCCAGCAAACGCTCCCATTTCACGTTTTGTGGTACTTTGCCATCAAGTAATTGATAACCTGGTACAGATTTTTGTTCTGAACGCTGTGCTTCAAGATCAAACTCGAATTTGGATTGTGCTGTAGCTTTCCAGTCCAGTGCTAATGCCGCCAAATAACGCTCGCCATCTACATGATCGACATAAGAATCAATCTGTTCATTGACTAAATTGATGCGATAGCCAAATTGTTGATCTTTCCCCCAAAATCCTCCCACATCCCCTGCGACTGCAAACTGCCCATGTTCATCTGCAGAAAAGTTAAGTGCCTGAATATCTTTAGGTCGCTTAGTGACATAATTGACCACGCCGCCCGGTGTAGACATACCACTTTGAATTGCAGAAATACCCTTTAAAATTTCCACACGTTCTTTATTTTCAAGTGCGACGTTTTGTTCACCACGTATCACATTGCCATTCACTAAATAACTTGATGCTAAATCGAGTGCAAAGCCACGTGATACAAAGTTGGGATAGTAACCAATCGCAGCATAACCATCGCCCACAGACGCATCATTTTTAATGACATCACTCAATACTCGTGCTTGTTGATCGGCAATTACATCTGCAGTGACAACAGAAATAGAGGCATGTGCTTTTTGTAGACGATCTGTGCCTAAACCTTCAATTTTTACTGTAGAGCTAAAGTACGGCGTTGATTCATCGGCTGTAATGACAATCGTATCGAGCTGTTGCACACCATTTTCAGCATAAACCAGAGGTGTCAAACAAAGCGGTGACAGAATGATAGTTTTTAAAGACGTAGTTAATACATTCTGTTTGAATTTACGATTGTACATACGAAACCTTGCATAAAAATGGGTGGTGATACTTGAGGCATTTGATAGGCGCAGATTATGACAATTCGCGTTGAATTAATCGAGTTAAAGTCTGGGTAAATTGCTGCCCTTGTTCTGAATAAAACCAATCTACATGCCCAATAATCCAATCATAATAAGCCGCATCTGCATGTTTTTGGTTTTTGGTAATTCCAATAAAATACTCAAGCTCTGAAAATGCAAAATCCAAATGTACGATTTTGAGCAGTTCGGGCAAAATGCTAAAGTCTTGTTGTGGATGCTGTTCGGCAAAATAAGCCTGTAAAAATGCACTCAAACCCGCTTCATCAATCTTTAGTTGTGATGTATGTGCTAAGGCTAGCCAATCTACAAAGTTACGCTCAATCGTTATGGCAAGGTCATAAAGCGCTGAATTTCGATCTGACAAGCCAAAATCAATCACCGCTGTAATATTGGCATCGGCACTTTGCGTAGACCAAAACAAATTGGAAGCATGCAAATCATTATGTGTCCAAATTTTAGTCGCCTGCTGCAATACATGCTTAATTTTACGATGTGTCTGGAATATGCGCTCTAAAAAAACAGCATCTAAGTTTTTATCGGCAAAATAACGACTCAATTCAGGGCTATTATCAATACGTTGCTGAATAGCCGTTACAATACTTTCACTTTCTAAAAGCTGCTGATTCGAGACCAAATAACGAGCCGATCTGCCGTGTAACTCAGGAAAATCCTGCATGGCGATATGCAGTTTAGCAAGTAAACTTCCAACTTTGGCTGCATGCTCGGTATAGAAAAAAGGAGTCCAAGATTGCTGATCGACATATAAATCAAAGCCTACTGCTTTTTCATAGACCTCATACGTCCAATCCCCCATCTCTAAAGCTCTCAGGCCGCAATTTGAGGCAATCAATGTGGCAACTGGAATGTCTTTACTGGCTAAATGTTGCAGGAAGGCATGCTCTTGCAAAATATCTTGAGCATTGCGAAATGAACGATGGCTACGCTTAATGAAATATGAGTGAAGATTTATTTGACCCGTGTTAGATAAAACCTGCGTAACTTCAACCAGTACCGCAGAAGAAAATGGACGTGGACTACACCACAGAATTTGAACGTTACCTTGCAAACGTGGGTAATGCAGTTGCAGGCGGTGTAATTCTGGAACTGTAATATGGGCCCAATCTTTATTTTCCCAGTCGCTCCCCATGCCATGACCTAAATCATGCGTGATTGTGGTCATTTGAGATATTCCTAAACCTGATCAGCATTGTGCAATCGTATATTCCCTATAATCCATCCAAAATAACTACTTTTAGATGGATGCACTCCAAATTAATTCACGATCTTTGCCTGCTGCAAGCGTAAATTGACGTCGTCTATAATCTGATCTAAACCAGTGTCATAAGCCGCTTCACTCACAAAAGACACCATATTTTGCGTGACTTGCGGTAAATTGTAATCTGCATACCATGACAATGAGTTCACCTCTATTTCACGCTCACCTTGTAAAATCACAAATCTTTTTTGCATCCAAGCCTGTAAATTTTCACCCGTATAAGCATCATAGAAAATAATATCGGTCAGATAAAAATCTTTCATCATATAAGAATAGGTCACACTATTTTCTTCAGGCTCATAATTAAAAAAAGGTGTTGTGGTGAGATGAAACTCAACTAAAAATTGACGTTTTAAACGATGATTTTGGTATTCCGCTCTGACTTTGATCGGACAACTGATCTGTGCAAAGTCAATTTCATGTTCGGAGTTTTGTTTAAAATATTCAGCCAAAGAGAACACCTGATGTTTAATGAAATCCTGCATTAAAAACTCAGGTTCAAGTTGTGAATTGATTAATCCCAACAGTAAAGATTCAACTTCTTCTTTCGTTAAATAAATGTCTTCAACAATATGCATACTCATCTCTAAATTTACTGCTGCGATAGAAAAATCCTAACGGAAAGCCCTATGTTTGTATAGCTATGCAAAAGTAGAGTTCATTTCTATTCAGTGGCGAATCACCTAATCAGATTGAATCTTGATCACAATTTCAGTTATGCTATCAACACATCAAATTACACTTCAAACACGCCTTGTTGCGTAGGAGTCATCTCATGTCCAAGAAGTTACCTATTTACTTCTCTGATGCTGCTTGGTCGTCATTACAAAAAATTATGGGTACTGAAGGCAAGCCTAGCCCAACCTTAAACTCCATTCTAGAGCAGATGGAACTGCTGAATAAACAAGACTTTCAGCCTGTTTGCAAACGTACCGTTTTACCGCTTCCAGTTGCCGTCGAATCCATTCCTGCAGGCTTTCCCTCTCCTGCCCAAGACTATATTGATAAAAATATTGATCTGAATGAGTATCTAATTTCCAATGAAAATGCGACCTTTTTAAATGTGGTACGCACCACATCTATGATTAATGCCGGGCTTGAATACGGCGATATTGTATTGGTAGATCGCAGCAAAGAAGCCAAACACCGCAGCATTGTAGTGGCCCTAATTGACCAAAAAGACTTAACCATTAAACGCTTGATGATTACCGCCAAAATGTCCAAAAGTGAGTTGGTGGAACATTTTGGTGAAGACTACGACCCTGCTACTTTGCCTGATGCTTGGCTCAAAGCTGAAAGCCCTGACTATGACAGTATTTATTTGAAAGATGGGCAAACGTTTGAAGTCTTTGCCGTGGTGACTTGGAACTTAAAAAACCTGATGGCTTAAACCCGCACACCATAATAAAAGCCAAATAAGCAGAATATTCATGAAACCTTTAAAGCAAATTTTTGCGCTCATTGACATTAATAATTGTTATGTGAGCTGTGAACGGCTGTTTCAACCACATCTGAATCATCGTCCAGTGGTGGTCTTGTCCAATAACGATGGTTGTGTGGTGTCACGTTCCGAAGAAGCCAAACAACTCGGTATAAAAATGGCTGTGCCTTTTTATCAAATTCAAGAGCAGATCAAACAACACAATATTGCCGTCTTTTCGAGTAACTATGCTCTCTATGCAGAAATGTCCAGACGTTTTAATAATACGATTCAACAGTTTGTTAGTGCCAAAGACATTGAAATTTATTCAATTGATGAAACCTTTATTGAACTGAGTTCGTATTCTCAAACCGATTTAAATGAATTGGCACAAGAAATTAAAGCAACTTTATGGAAATGGCTGGCTCTACCTGTCTGTGTGGGTATCGGTCACAGTAAAACTGAAGCAAAACTGGCCAATCATATTGCCAAGAAAAATAGCTATTTCAACGGCGTGTGCAATTTAATAGATATGGATTTATGTAGCAAAGAAGCCTTATTTCAACTCATTGATGTTGATGAAGTCTGGGGCGTGGGCCGAAAACTTGCAAAAAAACTGCATGCTTTAAAGATTCATTCTGTATTTGATTTAGCGATCAGTGATCCTGAACACATGGAACGTAAATTTTCAATTTTAATGAAAAAAACCATATTGGAGCTAACAGGTACGCCGTGTATTGAACTGGAACAAACCACAGCCAGTAAACAGCAAATCATCAGCTCACGTTCTTTTGGACAACGAGTCACCGACATTCATGCACTTTCGGAAGCACTGAGCGATTATTTACAATCTGCTGTGCAAAGGCTTAGAGCAGAAAAAAACTTATGTTCCTGTATGATTATTTTTGCGCAATCTAGTCGTTTTGATCAGCGCCAAGCTTTTTACAATCAATCGGTGACCATTGCCTTTAATGAGCCAACAGATTCTGCCTTAATCATGAACAAAGCCATCATGAAGCATATCTCTACCCTATTTCAGGAAGGTATTGCCTTTAAAAAGTGTGGTGTGATTTTAACGGGAATTGAGCCTAAACAAGGCTACATTCACGACTTACTTGCAGATACAGAGCAGATTAAAAAGCAGGAACACTTACAACAAGTGTTGGATAACGTTAAAAATAAGTTTGGCACACAAAAACTTGCCATTGGTGCATGTAAATTGCAAGACCGTACATGGGCTATGAATCGCAGCAAGCTAAGTCCTAATTATTTTAGCTGGGAAGGCTTATTGGCACTTGGCGATTAGTGCTTTTTTTGTTGTTATCTGATTCGTCTTTGATAGCGTCTAGATCTGCTTTAATTGTGAAGAAAAGATATTCATAAAACTCATCCGAACAAACATCTTTTTGCAATGCTTGTTTGGATGAGCGCACTGGCTTAAGCAAAATCAGCCTTCGTTTAGTCCGACAAACTTAGCACGTGCTTTATGCAGTTTTTTATAGCTTTCAATCAAACGTAAGTGACGATCTAAGCCTTCAAGTTGCATATTGGTTTCAGTTAGACCATAGAAACGTACTGTACCTTCAACTGAGCCCATGACTGCATCCATACGTTCATTGCCAAACATACGGCGGAAATTAACTGCATAATCGGCAATATCCATTTCATCATCTAAAATGACTTCAAGCACGACATTCATACATTGATAGAACAAGCCACGTTCTACGGTATTGGTGTTGTATTGTAAAAATGCTTCGACCAAATCTTTAGCTTCTTCAAACTGTTCTAATGCCAGATAAATCAATAGCTTTAATTCAAGGATGGTCAGTTGTCCCCAAACTGTATTGTCATCAAACTCAATACCAATCAGGGTTTTAATTTCGGTATAGTCATCCAGCTCACATTCTTCCAAACGCTCAACCAAGGCTTCAAGTTGGGCGTCATCCAAACGGTGTAAATTCAAAATATCTTCACGGTAAAGCAAGGCTTTATTGGTATTATCCCAAATCAAGTCCTCCACCAAATACACTTCTGAATAATCGGGCACTAAAATTCGGCAAGCAGTTGCACCTAAGTGTTCATATACCGCCATATAGGATTCTTTGCCCAAATCTTCCAGAATCGTAAATAAAGCCTCGGCTTCTTCTACGTTGCTGTATTGACCATTGTTAGTGAAATCCCACTCTACAAACTCAAAATCTGCTTGCGCACTAAAGAAACGCCAAGACACCACACCACTTGAGTCAATGAAATGTTCAACATAGTTATTTGGCTCTGTGACTGCATTGCTGCTAAACGTTGGTTGTGGCAAGTCATTCAGACCTTCAAAACTGCGCCCTTGCAATAACTCGGTCAAGCTACGCTCTAAAGCCACTTTAAAATTAGGATGTGCACCAAACGAAGCAAATACACCGCCTGTACGTGGGTTCATTAAGGTCACACACATTACTGGGAACTGACCACCCAATGAAGCATCTTTGACTAATACTGGGAAACCTTGCTCTTCTAGCGCCTGAATGCCGGCCACAATACTAGGGTACTTTGCCAATACTTCTTGCGGCACATCAGGCAGGCTCATTTCTTCCTGAATAATTTCACGCTTCACTGCACGTTCAAAAATTTCAGATAGGCACTGCACCTGAGCCTCTGCAAGCGTGTTGCCTGCACTCATCCCATTACTTAAATACAGGTTTTCAATCAAATTCGATGGAAAATATACGGTCTCGCCATCTGACTGACGGACAAAAGGCAATGAACAAATACCACGTTCGGTATTGCCTGAGTTGGTGTCATATAAATGCGTACCAAGCAATTCATCTTCAGGGTCATAAATTTCTAGGCAATATTCATCTAAAACTTCTGCAGGTAACTCACCATTTGGCCCAGGTTTAAACCATTTTTCATTGGGATAATGTACGAACTCAGCATTGGCAATTTCTTCGCCCCAAAATTGGTCGTTATAGAAGAAGTTGCAGTTCAGACGTTCAATGAATTCACCCAATGCAGAGGCAAGTGCACTTTCTTTAGTTGCCCCTTTACCGTTGGTAAAACACATTGGCGATTGTGCATCACGGATATGCAATGACCAGACATTCGGTACAATATTACGCCATGAAGCGATCTCAATTTTCATGCCTAAACCTGCCAGAATACCTGACATATTGGCAATGGTTTCTTCTAAAGGTAAATCCTTGCCGGCAATATACGTGGCTTGAGCTGAGGTCAGGTTCGGCATCAATAAAGCCTGTGCATCGGCATCAATACTTTCGACTTGCTCAATCACAAACTCAGGGCCAGTCTGTACCACTTTTTTAACAGTACAACGATCAATGGAACGTAAAATACCCTGACGGTCTTTTTCAGAAATATCTGCAGGTAATTCCACCTGAATTTTAAAAATTTGTTTATAACGGTTTTCAGGATCGACAATATTATTTTGCGATAAACGAATGTTATCAGTCGGAATATCACGTGACTGGCAATAGACTTTTACAAAATACGCTGCACATAAAGCAGAAGATGCCAGAAAATAATCGAATGGCCCCGGTGCAGAGCCATCACCTTTATAACGAATAGGCTGATCGGCAATTACCGTAAAATCGTCAAATTTGGCTTCAAGACGAAGATTGTCAAGATAATTGACTTTAATTTCCATGCTGGCACACCTAGCGCTGTATGTGCCTGAGCAGACACACAATTTTTAAATATTGATTTATAAGCCGAATCACGGAGGAGAAATTGACTTAAACAATGCGGATGGGAGTTATAAATTAATACTGTACGACCCTACAGTGAACTCCCGAATATGCGCAACATTATAAAGAGATTTATAACAATTGGTAATGCTGTAGATGTAGTTTTACTGGATTTACCTCAAGCTGTATTTTAATATATATAAACATAATATATTTAAATATATGATATATTATATTCATAATCTATGCTGCTAGATGGTGAAACAACATGAAATATACCGAACTCACTGCCGAAATCTCGTCAAATATCAAATCTATGAAAGAGCAATCTCCAGATTTACTCAAAAACTTCAACGCACTGTCTCAAGTTGCCATGAAAGATGGCGTAATTGATGCCAAAACCAAAGAATTTATTGCCCTTGCTATTGGTGTTGCGCAACGCTGTGATGGTTGCATTGGTTTTCACGTCAGAACCTTGGTCAAAATGGGCATGACTTTTGAAGAACTGAATGAAATTTTAGGTATTGCTGTTTATATGGGTGGTGGTCCATCGCTGATGTATGCTGCCAACGCTGTGGCAGCTTTTAAAGAGTTTTCCCCATCTACTACCGAATAACCTTACCTAAGTATTTAAGCTGAGTTAAAACTATGTCAAATATCCATAATGAATGGGATGAACGCTACAGCCAACATGATCATATTTATGGTGAACAAGCCAATGCCTTCATTCAGGAGATTACACAAAAGCTGCCAATTCAAGGCAAAACTTTGGGCTTAGCCGAAGGTGAAGGACGTAACTTGTTATATTTGGCTGCGTTAGCACAAACGAAGGGACAAACTTTTGAGGCAGATTTGTGGGACTATTCACAAGTTGCCTTAGATAAAGCCCAAGGTTATGCCCAGCAACGTGGTCTAAGCCTGAATACCCAGAAGCAAGATTTAAGTCAGGTGAATTGGCAAGCCAATCAATATGACAACGTGATATGTGTATTTGGTCACTTTAACCCTGCAACACAGCAAAAAGTGTTAAATGGCGTGCGTGAAACATTGGTCAACGGCGGTTTATTTATAGGTGAGCTGTACTCAACCAGTCAGCTGGAATATAAAACGGGCGGCCCTCGTGCATTAGAAATGCTGTACGACCCTATCCTGTTTTTAAGCCATTTCAAACATGATCATCTGATTCATTTCTTTGTGGGCGATGTAGAACGCTCAGAAGGCAAACTGCATCAGGGCAAATCTCATGTGATTCAATTTGCGATTCGTATTCAGAAATAAAAGTCTGAATCTTTACATAAAAAAGGCTTGCTCCAATTCAATTAGAGTTCTTTTATAAATCCTCTTTAAGTCCCTAGTTCAGCCCTCATCCTCTTGCGGAATGTATTCCTCATCCCGCAGGGAGAAGGGACTTTCAATATCAATATTTTGCTTGGGTATTTTAAAAATCACTCAAACACATCTTTTAAAGATTTAGGCATCCCTTGTACAGACTGTAATTCGCCCTGTTTATTTTTCCAAAGCACAACAGGTGTGGCAAATAATTCGTATCTATCCATCAACGCCTGATTCTGTTCTAAAGTTTTTTCAACATGCACAGGCACATTTTTTTGTTCAATCAGCTTCTTTTGACCGTATTGACGATGAAACTCATTAAAGGTCTGCTGTGGATTTTTCGCCATCAACAAGGTGGCTGCCTGCCCTTTACTTTCAGGGCGAATCACCGCCACAATTATGTGTCTCAGCTGAACTTTACCAGACTCTACCCACGGACGTGCCTGTTTCCAAAAGCTATGGCAATACGGACAATTTGGGTCTGAAAACACATAAACAATTTTTTCAGCACTGGTTTGACCATCCTGAATCCACGTTGCATGCTCCAGACTTTGCCACACATCTTCTAGTACCGACTTTTTCACATAGCGATCCAAAGCATCCACCGTTAAATTATTGCCTTGAGCATCAAACAAAGTACCCACAATATAGTATTTCTGATCGTTGGAAATAAACACCGTTGCAGGGCTTTGCTCAATATGCCCTGCCCAACCTGTCATTTGTGCAGGTGCCTGAATTTGCTGCACAAACTTAAAACCCTCTTTTTCAATGTGCTGTTTTAAGTTGTCTTGTGCCTGCAGCATACCCACACTACCAGCCAGACTCATGCCTATCGCCAGTTTCAACATGTTGTTGGTTAAAATAGATGTCATATTTACGGTCCTTGATTTTGGATTCACGGCGGTTTTTCTTTGAAATAGGTAAAATCGTCTTTATGGGTTTGTTTGTATCTTGTTTAGGTAATGCTGCAGCATCGGTTTGGTCAATTCGCCCATGTGATGGTCGACTAATTCACCTTGTGCATTAAAAAATAAGGTGCTTGGTAAACCAAACATATTAAAGTGTTGCCCTAATGCACCTGCAGGGTCTAACAACAAATGTTCAAACCGAAACTGATGTTTCTGCAAATAGGCTTGAATCTCTACTGCGGACTCTCCTTGATTGGCAAATACAAAATTGATTTCAGGAAAATCTTGCTGTGCTTGTTGCATCACAGGCATTTCACGGTGACAAGTCGGACACCACGTTGCCCATAAGTTAATGACTGTTGGCTGACCTGAAAACTGGGCTAAATCTTGTGGTTGTTGCTGCAAGTTATGCATTACCAGATTTGGATAAGCATGCTGTGTTTGCAACGGTTGAATCAAACTCCAACCTAAAGCCTGTACTGTAATAAATAGCGCTACTGCCCATGCCAAAACCACACGCTGAATGCTGCGGTTTTTCCAAACAAACCACGCCACACCTGCCACGACTGCAGCAATCAGATGAAAGCCTTTGTCCTGAATTTTTAAAATATCAATCGGGTTAGCAAAATACAGCTCATAATGCTGCAATACAAAAACGGTCCGCCCAACTAAGGCACCTATCCAAAGTGCATTCCACAATGCATCCTGATAGCGTGCCCAAGTTTGTACATCCCATGTATAACGGCGCTGAAAAAATTTGCCGACAATAAAGACTACAACTAGCCCCAATAGCAGAAAAACCAATGGCCATGGAATCATAAATACACCTAAATGCAAGGCTGCAGTTTGAATCATGGGCTAACCTCAGACAATTGGTGAATATTCTGAATCAGTTGTGGAGCATTAAATGTACCTGTTAAACGCAAGTCACGCTGTTCTTGCTGTTGTGCGCCTAAAAACAGCATGGTTGGTGGGCCTAAAATTTGCCATTTTTTCAGTAAGGCATCTTGTGAAGGATGCTGCTCAGTTAAATCAAGTTTAATCCGCACTACATTTTTAAGCGCATCCTGCACGTCAGTACGTGGAATCACATCACGCTCAATGGGCTGACACGCCACACACCAATCTGCATAGACATCAATCACAATATTTTGATTGGCGTATGCAGCCAACGCTGCATTCAGCTCTTGTTCAGTTTGTACCTTTATCCAGTTTTGCAATTGATTGGCCTGTACCTGCGCATTGACACTGGCAATACTCTGATTAACATGCCAAATTCCACTGCTGGCAATCACGGCAGACAACGCCAATAATGAAAAACGATGTGGGCGATGCATCACATGGCGCAAAATTGCAATCAGGTACGCAGCAAAGGCAAATAACACCACAGCAAAAGCAACATAGTACCAAGTGGTTGCCAGTAAAGGACGGGCGAAATATAAGGCCATCGCCAACATAATAAAGCCAAAGCTAAATTTTAGACGTTCCATCCACAAACCTGGTTTTGGTAAGTATTTGGCACCAAAAATGCTCGCAATCAGTAAAGGAATTCCCATACCTAAACCAAGCAGGAATAGATATAAACCACCCAATGCTGCTTGATCCAAATGCGACACATACAACAAGGCACCTGCCAAAGGCGCACTCATACATGGCCCAACAATTAGTGCAGAAATAACACCCATAACTGCTGCACTGAATAAAGTGCCGCCTTTTTGATATTGCTGAATTCGGTCTAAACGCTGCAACACTGCTTGTGGTAATGACAATTGATACAAGCCGAACAGGTTTAAAGCAAACACCACAAATAGCATGGCAAAAACTGCAATTACCACAGGGTTTTGAAACCAGAGCTGTACGCTATAGCCAATTTGAGATGCGACAACGCCCATAACGCCATAGACCAATGCCATACTCACCACAAAAGTGATCGCAATTGCTGCAGCTTTATAGCCTGTGTTGCGCTGAACCAAAATTCCAGAAAGAATTGGAATAAGTGGTAATGAACACGGTAAAAAAGCCAGTAATACCCCAAAACCTAAAAAGATAAATGCATTCAGCAATAACCCTTGCCCTGACAATAAATTCAAGAAAAATTGATCATTGTTCCATTGCTGATTCAGACTGCTACTGCTTACTGTTTCAGTATTCGTTGAGTTGGCTGTTGCATCTGTCGTATTTGAGTTTTCAAACACTACAACATCAGAAGGCTTAGCATCCGCAGCTGTGTCGATTACGACATTTGTATTTGTAGCATTTTGTTCAGCAACGGCATTTTCCCCCTCAGTCTGCGGTGTTTTTGCTGTCGCTTTCTGATCTTGTTGGAGTGCTTTTGTCGTCTCTGTATTTAAAGCAGCCTTTTCTTGTTTTTGAGTATTGGTTGAGGTTTGACTGTTATTTATATCGGCAGGGTGACTATTTAACGTGGCTTGATTATTTTGACTCAACTGCTGAAGCAAATTGCCTTGAGCTGAACTCAAATTATGCTGTGGCAATAAGCCATCGGCATCGGTTTGAATGCTTTGGCGCTGTATGGGATAGCACAAACCATCTTCAGCACAACCTTGCCATGTAATTTGATACTGCTGATTGGGCTTGACCTGAATTTGTGTAGTCACTTGCCCATAATGCACACGTGTTAATCCAAAAGTTGGATCATCTTTTTCCTGCCCTGCAGGCAATTTAAAGCTGAGTGGCTTTTGTGCTTGGCTGACTTTGAATTGATCGTGATATAAATAATAATGTGGTGCAACATCCCATTTTAATTCAACAGTTTGTTCAGACAATGAAGTCGCCTGAAATTTAAAAGCCTGATCGGGGGCTAAAAATTCATTGGCAGCGTTGGCCCACACTGCACACAGGCTCAAAACAAAATAAGCAATGACTCGAACAAATACCATGCGTTTATACTAAATATTAAAAAACTGTCTGTATTATCGGTAAGTGTAGATTAAGAGAACATTAACAAAGATTTTTCTTTGTAAACTATAAGCACAGCATGGGGGCAAATATGTTCGTTGTTTTGGTGGAAGATGATCCTTATATCGCCCAAGGTATTGTGGCGGCACTTGAATATTTAAGTATTTCAGTCGAGCATGTCAGTACTGCACGCGATGCCGACTATTTAATTCGTAACAGTGCTGTAGACTTGTGCCTGCTCGATTTAGGACTACCCGACCAAGATGGTTTACAGTTACTCGAAAGCTGGCGTAAAAATGGCATACATTTACCTGTGCTGGTCTTAACCGCGCGTGATCATACCCAAGACTGCGTACAAGCTTTAAATTTAGGTGCAGATGACTATTTGACTAAACCTTTTGAACTGAATGAACTGATTGCTCGTGTTTATGCACTCAGCCGCCGTCACCGTGGTTATTCGTCTAACCAGTTGCAAAGCGGTCATTTAAATATCAATTTGGATACTCAGGAAGTACATTGGCATGATCAAGCGATTCCTTTGTCACGCCGTGAATATAGTTTGTTGGAAACTTTCTTGCGGCATCCGAACCAAATCTTAAAAAATGAAGAACTGATTGATAAAGTCTATGGTTTTCAAGACAGCATCGAAAGTAATGCCTTAAACGTCCATATTTATCATTTACGGCATAAAATCCACCCCGATTTTATTCAGACGATACGCGGGGTTGGCTACATTTTTAAACCTGAGTTGCTGACATGAAAAACTACAGCCTGAAGTGGCGTTTGGTTTCTACCATTAGCTGTGCTTTTATTCTGCTGTGGGTGATTGTCTTTGCATGGCTATACCATGACTTAGAACAGCGTTTACAAAATACGCTTGATGAACGGCTGTCTACCTCAGCGCGTATGGTCGCCCGCTTAATTCAGCAACTCCCCCTTCAGCAACTTACAGAAAGTTTACATGCAGAATCTGAAAATGCACTGCTGCACAGTTTAATCGCCTGTGAAGTGTCCATTTTCCGTGCTGATATTTCACTCCCTCAACACGTCATTGCACGTACTCAAGGCGCACCAAAAAATTTGCGCAATCAACAGGTTGGTTTTAGTACTTGGCAAGAAAATGGACTGCAATGGCGCAGTTATGTACTACGTGAAGGTGAAGTGCAAGTGGTGGTTGCCGAAAAAATTGAGTTACGCCAAAACCTACTCAAACAAATTTTACAATCTGTGCTGATTCCCTTACTGCTTACTTTAATTATTTGTATTTTACTGATTTTATGGATTATTCGCCTAGAATTCCTGCCACTAGATCAAATGACCCGACATTTAATTCAGAAAAAACAGTCTTTAGATGAGGCCTCACGTTATTTGATTGAATTGAAATCACAAAAAATTCCGAAAGAGATTCAACCTTTTGTAGATAACTTATTGATGTTGATTGAACGTCTGCATAAAAGTCTAGAACATGAGAAAAACTTTAGTGCATTTGCTGCCCATGAACTGCGCACGCCGTTGACTGCTATTAAGACCCATGTGCAACTCAGCCAGTTAATGTTGAATCAGAGTACATCACCATCTGACAGGGCTAAAGTAATCGACAATTTGAAACATGCAGAACACAGCATTCAGCGCTATCAACAACTATTGGAGCAATTGTTATTGCTCAGCCAAACTGAAGCAGGAGTGCAATTATCCAAAACACCATCCGCTCTTCATCAAGTTTTAAAGACTGTAATCAGTGAATTAGATAGCGCGTATCCACATGCCTCGCAACAACTACAAATTGACTGGTCAAGCTTAATGCAGCAGATTGAAATTCCTACACCTGCCCTGCACATGGTACTTAAAAACCTGATTCAGAATGCATACATACACACGCAAGACACGCCAAGCATCCACATCTATATGCAAGGTAAGCAATTGTTCATTACTGATTTAGGTAAAAACTTAAGTGAAGAAGACCTGAGCGTTTTAGCACAGCGCTTTTGGCGAAAATCGGCACATCAACAAGGTTATGGCTTGGGCTTAACATTGGTGAAAGTCTTGTTGGAACAATACGGCTATAGTATCGACTTTGAGCTAAACCAACCACAAGGTTTAAAAGTGATTGTCAATTTTGATACATCACCTTCTGCAGCAGAGATTCAGCAAGTAGGCTAAGTATTTGTGGGCTTTCACAACAAAAAATACCTGTTTTATGATCAGATCATTTAACTTTTGCCAATACCAAACCCTTTGCTCAAGTTTGCTTCAGAGACATTTTTAGGGTTATTTTTGAAAGAAAAGGTCAATGCCTTCTAAAATTTTCTCAATGATGAAAATACTGCAAACTTTTTAACAAAACAGCATTGGCAGGCAAAACTAGCTTAAATATTCATCGTCTTTCTAAGATGAGATGCAACGCTGTATTTTTACCCCACATGAATGTACAGGCATTTAGTTCAGGGATTAGATTTTAAGAGTCATCCTTTACTCATTTACTTTGGCTATTAAACCGACAAGGCATCCTTCAAGCTATATCCGTCAAGGCAAGTTCATCTACTTCACCTTAGAAAGACATACAAACACAATTCACACTCTATTCTATTTAAAGTGATGTTTTATTTAAATAAAGTTAATATTTTTTTAAGTGACAGAAACAGAAATTATCTCTTAGTACATACATGGCAGATTGTATGATGATTCAAGCATGTATCAAGTTATAGACTAAGGCTTAGACCACACTTAACTTTGAGCGACATGAAAAAGCCAAGCAAGTACATTTTATAAACTGCATTGAAATATCATGCTATAAAGAAAAATGGTTTGCATGCTTGTTGTTTTCTGGCTTTGGCATTCCTGATCAATCTAGCTTAAGCGATTCACTTGATCAGCAGTTACAGAAAACAAATGAATAGATTTTGTCAGTTGTTTTAGAATATTAAAATCAGCAAAAAAAACTAAAAATGTAATTTTTTAACATTGCGAATTCCCTGCAAAGTTTTCATTATAGAGCCTCATTTTGGCACACGCTTTCTACGTCAAATTAAACAAATTACAAAAAAAATGTGGAATTTTATGCCATAATTAGCAAACTTTGCAGACATCTTGCAAAGTATTATTGCAATTATTTATTGGAGCAAGCGGAATGAGTTCGACCATTTTGGTTATTCATGGACCGAATCTAAATTTGCTAGGAAAGCGTGAACCCGAAGTTTATGGTTACCTCACTCTTGAGGATATAAATCAACAGCTCATTTCACAAGCGCAAAAAGCATCAATTTCTCTCGATACTTTCCAAAGTAATTGGGAAGGCGCAATTGTAGACCGAATTCACCAAGCCGCGTTAGATGGCACACAATATATCATTATTAACCCAGCCGCATTGACACATACCTCTGTTGCGGTACGTGATGCATTACTGGGTGTTGCAATTCCCTTTATTGAAGTTCATTTGTCAAATGTGCATGCACGTGAGGCATTTAGACATCATTCATATTTATCAGACAAAGCCATTGGAGTGATTTGTGGTTTAGGCGCTAAAGGCTATGCCGCAGCACTCGACTTTGTTCTTGAAAAAATTCAACCTACTACACAATCTTAAACTAGGAATACTGTCCATGGATATTCGTAAAATCAAGAAACTCATCGACTTGATGATTGAATCTGACTTACAAGCGATTGAAGTTAAAGAAGGCGATCAGTCGATTGCATTAACTCGTCGCAGTCCAGTAGTAGCGGCAGCAGTTCCTGCGATGCCTGTTCCTGCAGCAGATGTACCATCAGCACCAAAATCTTCACCACGTGGTGCAGTTGAAACTTCACCAATGGTTGGTGTGTTCTATGCAGCGCCAAGCCCAGGTGAATCACCTTTTGTTAAAATTGGTCAAACTGTATCTGCAGGCGAAACATTGGGCATCATTGAAGCAATGAAAATCATGAACCCAATTGAAGCAACCCAAAGCGGTGTGATTGAAGAAATTTTAGTTAAAAATGGCGAAGTGATTCAATTTGGTCAACCACTCTTCCGCTACCGCGCTTAAGACCACGGGGATTCACAATGTTGCAAAAAGTTTTAATTGCAAACCGTGGTGAGATTGCCCTGCGCATCACCCGAGCTTGCAAAACTTTAGGAATCAAAACCGTTGGTATCTATTCCGATGCCGACAAAGACCTGATGCACTTACGCTTTTGTGATGAAGCAGTGTGTATTGGTGCAGGTGCAAGCAGTGAAAGCTACCTCAACATTCCTGCCATTATTACAGCAGCAGAAATTACAGGTGCAGACGCGATTCACCCAGGTTATGGCTTCCTTGCCGAAAATGCTGAATTTGCTGAAATTGTAGAAAGTTCAGGTTTTATTTTCATTGGTCCACGCCCTGAGCACATTCGCTTAATGGGTAACAAAGTGTCTGCAATTACTGCAATGCGTAAAGCAGGTGTACCAACAGTGCCAGGTTCGGCACATGCAGTCACACCACACAATGCTTTAGCTGAAGCCAAAGAAATTGGTTTCCCGCTCATTGTAAAAGCTGCTGCTGGTGGTGGTGGTCGTGGTATGCGTATTGTAGAGCGCGTAGACACCCTGCTTGAATCAGTTCAGGCTGCTCAGCGTGATGCAGAAATGTGGTTTGGTGATGACACGGTCTATATGGAGCGTTTCTTACAAAAGCCGCGTCACGTAGAAGTACAAGTATTGGCTGATGGTAATGGTCATGCCATTCACCTATATGACCGTGACTGTTCTTTACAACGCCGTCACCAAAAAGTGTTGGAAGAAGCACCAGCACCGAACTTACCAGAACAAGCACGCGCCGATATTTTAGAAGCCTGTGTAAATGCATGTAAGTTGATGCAATACCGTGGTGCAGGTACGTTTGAGTTCTTATTTGAAGATGATGAATACTTCTTCATTGAAATGAATACACGTGTTCAAGTTGAGCACCCTGTGACTGAAATGGTAACAGGCATCGACATTATCGAACAACAATTGCGTATTGCCGCAGGTCTAGGCTTAGAAATTGAGCAAGACCAAGTTGAAATTCGTGGTCATGCTATTGAATGCCGTATTAACGCAGAAGACCCAACGACCTTCTTGCCTTCACCAGGTAAAATTGAACACTTCTATGCGCCAGGCGGTGCAGGTGTACGTGTAGATTCACATATCTATCCTGGTTATAGCATTCCACCGTATTACGATTCGATGATTGCTAAACTGATTGTGCATGGTAAAGACCGTGAAACCAGCATTGCGCGTATGCGTCAAGCTTTGGATGAAACGATCCTTACAGGTATTAAAACCAACATTCCTTTGCACAAAGACCTAATTTTGCAAGATAAAAAATTCTGCAAACAAGCAATGGATATTCACTACCTTGAAAAGCATTTGCTCAAGCAACTTGCGGGTAATGAAGAAGAAAAAGCATAAGAAATTTAAATTTCTTATGTTCAAAAAAGGGCTGATTACTAAAAATCAGCCCTTTTTTATTCAGTCGAATATTGATTGATCGGATTATTCCAAATTCAGCCTAAAGAGTAATTAACTATAACTAAAAATATAGGCAAATATTTGCATAAGTGCTCATTTTGTCTATGTCGATTCAGTAGTGGCAAGGTGGGTATTTATTAGAGATTTAAAT
>NZ_JAAZQX010000013.1 GCF_012371325.1 Acinetobacter sp. A2
AAGTCGGAACTGACCGACTCAGGCTCTAGTTACACGTTTGGCAACAAGACATTAACAGAGTGCGAATTAGTCCTTGAGTATGTTTGACTACATTTTAAGGAGCAGATAAGTTAGGCACTAAATGTGCTCTAGTTGGTCGTTACAACACGTTATAGGTCGAGGTCTTTAAGATTCATAAAGTATTTAAATCTGCACATAAAATGCCGAAGTCTGTTGTATAAAATAAAAAACTAAATGGCAGCAAAAGGAACTCATTATTATGGATACATTGAAAAATCCATCTGCTATAATCCTTCGCAATTTCTATTCGGCTTTTGCTCTGCATGAATTTTAAGGTGCAGGGCGTGTTATTTTTTAAGGTAACCCATGGCGCAAGCTAAAAAATCTGTTGATATTAAAAACATCCGTAACTTTTCGATCATTGCGCACATCGATCATGGTAAATCGACTCTGGCAGATCGTTTCATTCAAACCTGTGGCGGTCTACAAGATCGTGAGATGCAAGCGCAGGTGTTGGATTCTATGGAGCTTGAGCGTGAGCGTGGGATTACCATTAAAGCCACATCAGTGACTTTATACTATAACCATCCAAATGGTCAGGAATACCAGTTAAACTTCATTGATACCCCAGGACACGTCGACTTTTCTTATGAAGTATCACGTTCTTTAGCCGCTTGTGAAGGTGCACTATTGGTGGTTGATGCTGCTCAAGGTGTAGAAGCACAGTCGGTTGCAAACTGCTATACCGCAATTGAGCAAGGCTTAGAAGTTTTACCTGTACTCAATAAAATTGATTTACCGCAGGCAGAGCCTGAGCGTGTGATTCATGAAATTGAAGAAATTATTGGTATTGAAGCACAAGAAGCACCAACTTGTTCTGCAAAAACAGGTTTAGGCATCGACAATGTTTTAGAAACTTTGGTGAATGTAATTCCTGCGCCACAAGGTGACCGCGAAGCACCGCTACAAGCCTTAATTATTGACTCATGGTTTGATAACTACTTGGGCGTTGTGTCTTTGGTGCGTATCAAGCAAGGTCGTGTGCGTAAAGGTGACAAGATGTTGATGAAATCGACAGGTCAAACACACATCATCACATCTGTGGGTATTTTTAATCCAAAACATACTGAAACAGGTGTTTTAGAAGCAGGTGAAGTGGGCTTCGTAATTGCAGGGATTAAAGACATTTTTGGTGCGCCAGTGGGTGATACCATCACGCTTGCAACCACACCAGAAGTTGAAACATTACCAGGCTTTAAAAAGGTGAAACCGCAGGTCTATGCAGGTTTATTCCCGATTGATGCCAGCGATTTTGAACCTTTCCGTGAGGCATTGCACAAGCTACAAATTAACGACTCAGCATTGTTCTTTGAACCAGAAAGTTCCGATGCCTTAGGTTTTGGTTTCCGTTGTGGCTTCTTGGGTATGCTACACATGGAAATCGTACAAGAGCGTTTAGAGCGTGAGTACGACTTAGACCTCATTTCATCTGCACCGACTGTAATTTATGAAGCGGTAATGAAAAATGGCGAAACGGTTTATATAGACAGCCCATCAAAAATGCCTGATGGTTCAACAGTTGAAGATTTACGTGAACCCATTGCCGAATGTCATATTTTAGTGCCACAGGAATACTTAGGTAACGTCATGACCTTATGTATTGAGCGTCGTGGTGTGCAAAAAGATATGAAATTCTTGGGTAACCAAGTGTCTGTTACTTTTGAAATTCCAATGGCAGAAGTGGTGATGGACTTCTTTGATAAATTGAAGTCATGTTCACGTGGTTTTGCATCTTTAGATTATAACTTTGTCCGTTTTGAAAGTTCATCACTGGTTAAGGTGGATGTACTGATTAATGGTGAAAAGGTAGATGCTTTGGCGATGATTTGTCACCGTCAAGATGCACGTCACCGTGGCATTGCCTTGGTTGAAAAAATGAAAGACTTGATTCCACGTCAAATGTTTGATGTGGCTATTCAGGCTGCGATTGGCGCACAGATCATTGCACGTTCAACTGTAAAAGCAATGCGTAAAAACGTACTTGCGAAATGTTATGGTGGTGACGTTTCACGTAAGAAGAAACTACTTGCCAAACAGAAAGAAGGTAAGAAGCGTATGAAGCAAGTGGGAAGTGTTGAAATTCCACAAGAAGCATTCTTGGCAGTATTAAAAGTCGATCGCTAAAATTATAAGGATAACAAGCCCATGGATTTTGATTTTAATTTGATTCTCGTTCCTGCCACGCTGTTTTTTATTGCAGTGTGGTTGTTGGATAAATTTGTATTTAAGCAAAGAGCCAACAAAGGCCGAGGCAATGAAAACTTCATAATTACATGGGCCTATGACTTCTGGCCTGTTTTGGCGGTAGTGATGGTACTACGTTCATTCTTATATGAGCCATTCAATATTCCGTCTGACTCGATGGTGCCAACCTTGGAAACAGGCGATTTTATTTTGGTGAATAAGTTTGAATATGGTGTGCGCTTGCCAATCATCAACAGTAAAATTATTGATGTGGGTTCACCAGAACGTGGCGAGGTAGCAGTTTTCCGTTATCCACCACAACCAAGTATCAGCTACATTAAGCGTATTGTAGGTCTACCGGGCGATCATATTGTCTATGATCATGGTCAGCTGAGTATTAATGGTGAAAAAGTGAGTAAAACACCAATTCAGTTTAGCCGGGACAAAGACAGTTTAGATACACCAGCTTCGATTTACCATCAGGAAGCTTTGGGTGAGCACACTTTTACTATGCGTGAGCTAGAAGGGGTGAATGTGGCACGTCAGGCGCCATTCCTGAACTATGTAGACAATGGTAAATATTCAGCAGAAAATGGTTTATATTGGGAAGTCAAAGTTCCAGAAGGTCATTACTTCACGATGGGGGATAACCGCGATCAAAGTGCTGACAGTCGTTTTTGGGGCTTTGTACCAGAGGAAAACCTAACAGGTCGTGCATTTTATGTTTGGATGCATAAAGAGTCTGGGTTTAATTTGCCGTCATTTAGTCGTAACGGCAAAATTGATTAATACAACAGATTAGGAAAATAAAAAATGCGTCATCAACAAGGAGCATCTTATATTGCAATTTTAATTGCAATTATTGGTTTTGCATTTATGGCAAAAGTCGCAATTGCAGTTTGGGGGCCATATTTCGATGATCGAATGTTGGATAACCAAATTGAAGAACAGTTATTGAACGGGCCAAAAAACCTTTCACCACAAAAATTTATTGGTGAAATGGATAAGCGTTTAAGTATGAATAACATCCGTGATATGAAGTTTGCAGATGTTGCTCAAGTCACGAATGTTGATGGTCTGCAAGTGAAAAAAGAATATGAAATAAGAAAACCGTTCTTATTGAATATTGATATTGTAATGAAATTCGAGAAAAGTTTTGATCAAAGCTCAGTCCAAGCTAAATGAGACCCGCCTAGCCAGCCGCATTGGTTATCAGTTTAAGCAAACTGAATTGCTTAAACTGGCTTTAACCCACCGCTCGGTTAGCCATAAACACAATTACGAACGCCTGGAATTTCTAGGCGATTCATTATTGGGCATGATTATCGCCAATTATTTATATGAGGCCTATCCTCACGAAAATGAGGGGCGTTTAACTCGTATGCGGGCAACCTTGGTACGCCAAGAAGCCTTGGGTAAAATCGCCAATGATTTAAAACTGAGTCAGAATTTAATTCTCAGTACTGGTGAATTGAAATCTGGCGGTCATCATCGTGAGTCTATACTGGCAGATACCGTAGAGGCGATTATTGGCGCTATTTATGTCGATAGTAGCGATTTAAATTTGCTGCAATCTATTGTGCTAAAATGGTATAGCCCGTATTTAGATCACATTGAGCCAACCGATCAACTCAAAGATCCAAAATCCCGCTTACAAGAGTATTTACAAGCACGTAAAAAACCTCTCCCGGTTTACGAGGTTGTAGATATTCAGGGTGATGCACCGAATCAGCATTTTATTGTGGAATGCCGAGTCGATAGTTTACCTGTAATGAAGGGTGAAGGTTCAAGCCGTCGCTTTGCCGAGCAGGCAGTAGCGGCAGATATTTTAAAATTCTTGGAGCAAAAGTCTGAATGACCATCCATTCCGATCACGTAGATGCTGATCACGAGTCGAATAACGACGCCAATGACTTAATCAACCAGTTCTTTAGCGGTCAGGGAACTGAAATTCCATCTGATTTCCGCAGTGGTTTTGTTGCAATTGTTGGTCGCCCGAATGTGGGTAAATCTACCCTCATGAATCACTTATTGGGGCAAAAACTTTCAATTACTTCACGTAAGCCACAAACCACTCGCCATAAAATTGTGGGTATTGATACCCGTGAAAAATCTCAGGCTGTGTTTGTAGATACACCTGGGATGCACAAAAAAGAAGTACGTGCCATCAACAAAATGATGAACCGTGCTGCATCTTCTGCTTTGCGCGATGTAAATTTAGTTCTGTTTGTGGTGGATGCACAAAAGTGGACTCAAAATGATGAACTGGTTTTGGAAAAACTGAAAAATGCAGAAATGCCAGTGATTCTAGTCATCAACAAACTTGATACTTTTGAAAATAAAAATCAGGCATTGCCGATTATTCAGGAACGTGCCAAGTTAATGAACTTTGCCGAAATTGTACCTGTATCGGCACTGCGTGGCGCGAACCTAGATCATTTGCGTGACACGATTGAGCGCTATTTGCCGTTCCAACCACCGCTGTATTCTTTGGATCAAATCACAGACCGTTCTGAGCGCTTCTTGGCGTCTGAAATTATTCGTGAAAAGATCATGCGTCAATTGGGTGAAGAACTGCCTTACGATTTAACTGTACAAATCGAATCATTTAAAACAGAAGATGCTGTTTTGAATGAAAAAACAGGTCGTATGAAAGCGCCATGTACTTATATTGATGCCACTATTTTTGTAGATCGCCCAGGTCAAAAAGCCATTGTGATTGGTGAAAAAGGTGCGAAACTGAAAAAAATTGGTATGGATGCACGAGTCGATATGGAAAAAATGTTCGAGCAAAAAATCATGCTGACGCTTTGGGTGAAAGTCAAAGGCGGTTGGTCTGACGATGAGCGTGCATTAAAAAGCTTAGGATATAGCGATATCTAAGTTTGAATAAAAGGGAACTGTAATGATGAAAGTGTTAGCAATTGTGGCATGTATGTTTGTCTTGCAAGGTTGTATTCATAAAGTTGTGACAGTTCCCGTTAAAGTTGCCTATAAAACCACGAAAGGTGTGGTCAAAGGCACTGCTGCTGTTGTCGGTGCTGTCATTCCAGATGGTGATGACGAGGAAGAATCTCAGCCAGAAAAAGCCAAAGAACAGGATTAATTGACGCAATTATGCGCAATGAAATCTTGCATGGTTATCTCATCCATCATCGTAAATACCGTGAACGAAGCCATATTGTGCATTTGTTTACCCGTGAACATGGGCGGGTCGATGGTATTTTAAGACAAATGCCACCACCGCAATATCAACCGATTCGTATTCAGGCATCGGGAAAATCAGAGCTTAAAAACTTCACTAAACTGGAAATTGTCAATCAGCCTGTTTTTTTCTTTGGTGATGCATTTTTTTCAGGTTTTTATTTAAATGAAATTGTGTTGCGACTCTGTTCTGTCGAAGTCGAAATGCCTGAAACTTTTGTGCAATACCATCAGACCTTAGCGTATTTGCAGCACTTATCTAGCCAAGAAAATCCAAATCAGTTTTTAAGACAGATTTTGCGTCAGTTTGAACATGCTTTATTGGAAGAATTAGGTTATGCCATCGATTTCTCGGTCGATGCCAATCAGGAAGCAATTCAACCTAATCTGCATTATCATTTTCAGCTCAATGATGGTTTTATTCCCACCGCTCAAGCTTCACGGTCAAATTTACTCGGTGCGCAGATTCTGAGTATGTGTGACTATGAAAAGGGTAGGGATTTTAACCTAGAGCAGTTACAATTACTGTCTAGGCTGTATCGGCAAATGATTAGTTCACTGTTGGGTGATCGACCTTTAAAAAGTCGCCAATTGTGGATTCAGAATTCTCAAACTCAAGCGTAATGTAGGAATCTATTATGGCTTTACTTGGTGTCAATATTGACCATGTAGCAACTTTAAGACAAGCGCGTGGCACGAACTATCCAGACCCTGTAAAGGCCGCGTTGATTTGTGAACAAGCGGGTGCAGAGGGGATTACTTTGCATTTGCGTGAAGATCGTCGTCATATTCAGGATGATGATGTACGTCGTATGCGTCCATTGCTAAAAACCCGTATGAATTTGGAAATGGCCGTGACTGAAGAAATGATCGCATTTGCCAAAGAAATTCGTCCTCAGCATGTGTGTTTGGTACCTGAACGTCGTGAAGAAGTGACCACTGAAGGCGGTCTAGATGTGGTGGGGAATTTTGAAGCTGTCAAGGCAGCGACGCAAGAATTAACAGCAATGGGTTGTGACGTTTCATTGTTTATTGATGCTGATATTGCGCAAATTGATGCGGCAGTGGCATGTGGTGCACCGACCATTGAAATTCATACAGGTGCCTATGCCAATGCAGCAAGTGAAGCCACACAACAGGCTGAGTTAACTCGCATTGTGCAAGGTGTTGAATATGCAGCCAGTCGTGGTTTGGTGATTAATGCAGGACATGGTCTTAATTTAGAAAATGTAGGCCCAATTGCTACGATCCCGCACATCCATGAGTTAAATATTGGTCATGCTTTAATTGGTGATGCAGTATTTGTCGGTTTGGAACAAGCCGTAAAACGCATGAAAGCCGCAATTGATGCAGCGCGTTAATTTGAATCTGTATATTTAAGATTGAAAGATAAAATTTGAAAAGTTATGTCTAGCATAAATTATGATGAATTGATGCAGCCTGTAATTGCATTTTTAGGCTGTGAAACACCTAAAGAATGGTTGAACGAAGCATTAAAAAATTTAGATATTTTGATGCAGGATCATGCTAACTGTGAAAAGAAAGCAGCGGGTACAGCCATGAACCTGATGTTCCGTTACAGCTTTTTTACCGATTTACAGGTCAAATTGGCGCAATTGGTACGTGAAGAAATGCTGCACTATGAACAAGTATTGGAGTTCATGGCAAAGCGTGGGCAGGCGTGGCAGGGTTTAAGTGCGGGGCGTTATGCGGGGGGGTTACGTAAAGAAATCCGAACCTATGAGCCTGAAGCATTAATTGATGTACTGGTGATTGGTGCATTTGTAGAAGCGCGTTCATGTGAGCGTTTTTATGCGCTTGCTCCTTTGGTTGATGAAGAATTAGGTAAGTATTATCGTTATTTGCTTAAATCTGAATCACGCCATTATGAAGATTATTTGGCACTGGCGTTGGATGTGGCTAAAACAGCAAAACTGAAAAACCCAGAAGAAGATATTCAGGGGCGAATTCAGCATATACGTGAAGTGGAAAAGAACTTAATTCTCAGTCCAGATGATCTGTTCCGTTTTCATAGTGGTGTGCCTGCACAAGCTGTTTAAACTGTATAGATAACTTTGTCTTGTCCTGAAATAGATTGACAGTATTCCACTTCAAACCGAGTTAAGCAATTAGCTCGGTTTCGCTTTTTATATTTTGAGGCTTATAGACGTGTTGATAAATGCAGTTATCTCTCAAGCTTTGGGGCTTTAAAAAGAAGTCCAGCCAATAAATTTCAGGCAATAAAAAGCCCAAGTCATCATGCTTGGGCTTTTTAGAATTTGGCTCTCCCACCTGGGCTCGAACCAGGGACCTGCGGATTAACAGTCCGTCGCTCTACCGACTGAGCTATGGGAGAATCTGCATGCGATTATAAGCAGATTTAAGCAAGGGTCAAGCAAAAACTGTCATGTTCCTTTCATTTTTATTTTATATGCTTTTTATTTGAGCAAAAAAATAATATTTTCCAAAAAATGCCTGACAAAACTTGCATCATGAAAAAACGATTGTTAGTCTGAATGGCATAACAAAGTGTTTAAGTGCAAACTTAAACAGTGTGGATTTAACCCAACTTGCCAGCACTAAAATGGCTAAATAGGAGTAAGCGCATGAATACGCTTAGCATTTCTGATATTTTTTCAAATTTTTCTTATTATCAAGAACATTATCTTTCTATTCTTTCTAACCCTGAACAGTACGCAACACCTGTTCAAGGTGCTTATATTCAAGTCTGGCCTTTGACGCATCAAGATTTGTATTTGGGTGATTTATTGCAATTGTGGTTCAGTGAAAAATGGCTGATTCAATCGCCTTGTCAGTTATTGTCAGACCATCCCGACAACGGCACGAAAAAACCATTGCAACGTGACCATGACCTATATTTATATCAATTGGCAGGCAGTGCGCTTTCAGGCAGTAACCGTTCACGGGTGTGGTCGCTGTCTGAGCAAAAAATCTTACGTGTCGAGTTAAACTCTGCTTTTCGCTATTTATGCGAATTTAAAGGTACATCTCGACCTGAAGTTTCAAAATCTGAACTGATTACCGCATTAAAAAAGGGTGTTTAACTTTGTATAGATAAACACATTAGTGCGTTCAATTTTGCCAATTCAATCATTGAAATTGAGTTGGCAGTTTTGAAATTCTTTTTACTACGAACTGCAGATAGTAGTAATTGAAAACTAAACATACGATAAAATCATGTAGTGCAGCTTGATAAGGATATTCAGCCGTGTGGTTTAAAATAAGTATTGCCATGTTGGCTTTTGCTGCAAACTCTGTGCTTTGTCGCTTGGCTTTGGCAGAGCAGCAAATTGATCCTATGAGTTTTAGTCTGCTGCGTGTGGGCAGTGGGGCAGTCGCTTTAGGCTTGTTGTATGTCCTTTTTCAGGTACAACATCCTTTACAATTCCAATGGAAATCTGCGCTGAGTCTGACTATTTATATTCTCGGTTTTTCTTTGGCCTATTTGTATATCGATGCAGGTGTAGGTGCATTGCTGCTGTTTGGTGCGGTGCAAATCACTATGATTAGTTATGCCGTTTGGCAGGGTGAACGCATGACTTGGCCACGCTGGACGGGGTTAGGCTGTGCCTTGTTGGGTATGTGTTTATTATTACTGCCTGAAGCTGATGCACCGACGTTTAAATATGCACTGATGATGCTTGTTGCAGGTATTGCATGGGGTTTTTATAGCATCTTGGCCAAGAATATGCAGCATGCTTTGACTGCTACCTTGTCCAATTTCCTTTTTGGACTACCGTTAGTGGCTATGTTGTTTCTGTGGCACTTACCAGACAGTTTTATTAGTTTGAATGGTGTAGTTTTAGCTGTGCTGTCAGGCGCGCTTGCATCAGGTGGGGCCTATGTGCTGTGGTACAGCATTGTTAAAAAAATAGATGGTATTACTGCCAGTACCGTGCAACTTTCTGTGCCCAGTTTGGCGATTCTAGGTGGGGTAATTTTTCTGGGTGAGCAATTAACGTGGTTGATGCTATTTGCCAGTTTGATTGTACTCTGCGGCATTTTGATGGTGATTTTAGCCAAACCGCGTGTATAAAAGTATTCTCTTTCTGGGGCTATATATGCCATGCGTTTAAAAATGATCGTCGCAAAATGAAATTAGAAATAAAAAACCCACGATTCAATCGTGGGTTTTGTTCATCTAAACAAGTTTAGATTATTGTGCAGCTTTTTCAGCTTCGATAGAAGCAATCGCTGCATCTACGCCTTCAATTGATTCAGCAGCTTTTTTGATGCGTGCAAGCGCATCTACAAGCACTTCGTCTGCAGTTGCATAAGAAATACGCATGAAACCGCCTAAACCGAACGCATCACCTGGAACAACAGCAACACCAGTTTCTTCCAATAACCATGCAGAAAATTCTGTGCAAGATTTTAAGCCTTTTGCACGAATTAATGGTTTGATGTTTGCGTATGCATAGAATGCGCCATCTGCAGGTAGGCAAGAAATACCTTTGATGTCATTCAAGCCATTTACCACAAGGTCGTGACGGCGTTTGAATGCTTCAACCATTGGCTCAAGTACGTCTTGTGGGCCATTCAACGCAGCTTCTGCAGCAACTTGTGAAATAGAAGTTGGGTTAGAAGTAGATTGTGATTGGATTTTTTTCATTGCACCAATCAATTTAGCAGGACCCGCTGCATAGCCGATACGCCAGCCAGTCATTGCATAGGCTTTAGACACACCGTTTAATACGATTGTGCGGTCATAAAGGTCTGGTGCAACAGTCGCAATGTTGTAGAACTCATCTTCCCAACGGATTGGCTCATACATATCGTCAGAAGCAATAAATACTTCAGGATATTTACGTAATACTGCAGCCAAAGCTTCTAATTCTGCTTTGGTATAGATCATACCTGTAGGGTTAGATGGGCTGTTCAACACCACTAAACGAGTTTTGTCTGTGATTGCTGCTTCTAATTGTTCAGGTGTGATTTTGAAACGTTGTTCTTCACCACATTTCACAATCACTGGCACGCCTTCAGCAATGATCACCATGTCTGGATAGCTTACCCAGAATGGAGCAGGGATGATGACTTCATCACCTTTGTTTAACAAAGCTAAAGCCAAGTTAAAGAATGATTGTTTACCGCCACAAGACACCAAAATTTGGTTAGCTTGGTAGTCAAGATTATTGTCACGTTTTAATTTTGCGATAATCGCTTTTTTAAGACCTGGCGTACCGTCAACAGCGGTATATTTTGTAAAACCGTTATTAATTGCGGCAATTGCAGCATCTTTGATGTGTTGTGGTGTATCGAAATCCGGCTCACCTGCACCTAAACCAATCACGTTATGACCCGCAGCTTTAAGTTCAGCAGCTTTGTTGGTTACAGCAAGTGTTGGGGACGGTTTGATGGCATTGACACGATCAGAGAGACGTACGTCCACGGCATATTCCTTCTTATAGGGATAAAAAAATAAAAAGCATATTATCTTAGCCTAAATTCGATGGCTACGTCGTTTAAAATTGCATCAAATTAATAAAAAATCACCAAATTAGACCAATTTCTTATAAAAACTGGCTCAAATTGAAAGTGATGTGGAAGTTTCTCGCATCATGCGGCAAAAAACTTTAAAATAAGCCAAATTTTATTAGAGTGATGGTCATGAGTAAGCAGCAGCCTACTTCAAAAAAACCATTGGTGAATCTCCCATTCCCAATGCCGAACAAAGCACAAGATAATGATGAAGCAGTGCATAATTCGGTGCGTCCTAAACCTGAGCAATATGCCGATAAAACGTGGCCACCACCACGTGGAACCCGTCGTTCTATGGGTAAGCGCTAAAAAAATGCCACATTGTTGTGGCATTTTTTTATGGTCTTAAAATTTTAAATTATCAGATTAACGTACATGTTTACGGGCTTTGTTGGCAGGCTTCGGTGGTGCAATTTCACGTACGCCATGCCAAACATCGCTAAAGTCTTGCTCATTGATATTATACAGCTCCAATAAGGCTAAAATGGCGGCACCAAATAGCATAGGCCCTTCAGAATTGCTCTGGAATTCAAATACCTTACCATTTAAGTTGTGCAAAATATCCTGAATTTCAAAGACCCGATCACGACCATTGCTGTCGGTTGGGTACATTTGTGTATTCAGTATAATTTTGGCTAAGGCTTTTTCATTTTCACTCAAAGCCAAGACTTCAATTAATTCATCGGTGGCAGGGGTGAAAATCACAGAATCACGGTAAATGGTATGTAACAGTTTTTGTGTCAGTCTAGGTAGTGCTTTTTCAACAAAAGGACGAAATGACGCAGGGAAAATCACATTGTGCGCAATGCCTTTAAACATAGGAGCAATTTCTTCAACGGTATAACCTGCAATACCACAGCCAATTGAAGTTAAAAAATACTTCATTTTAGGATGATTTTTGGCATAGGTTTTAAAGTCATCTACATAGTGCTGAATCTGTGAAAGGGGCATTTGTTGTAAATGTTCATTCATGGTAGGAATGGCAAAACTTTGTCCTGCCCAACCGCGTCCCACACCATCTACTGCACCAAAAAATTCTTTGGCAGTTCGTGCTGCACCACCCGCATGTTGTCCTGCCATGTTACTGCCAAATACGAAAACAGTATCTTCAGGGAGGCTTTTGATAATTGATTCGTCGTGATATTGGTAAGTCATGAGTGTGCTTTTATGGTTGTCGTCCTGAAATTTCATGTTGCCTTTGAATAGCCTATGGGTCAAGCCTTAAAGCAGCGCTTAGCGCTAAATTAGTCGTAGCACATCTCAGAGCGGAAACAGCAATTGGAGCTTTGCATGCAGATGCGCAACATCCTACCTACATATTCGGCTGCCCCGACAGCAGGCAATTCTGCTAAAATGTCAGGTTCGCATCAAACAAAAGAGCTGCATTTGTGAGTGATAAGCAACCTTTCGATTTAGTCACCAACTATCAACCTGCGGGTGACCAACCACAAGCCATTGAAAAATTGGTTCAAGGGATAGAACAGGGCTATCACGATCAGCTATTACTGGGGGTGACTGGTTCAGGTAAGACCTATACCATGGCCAATGTGATTGCCAGAACACAGCGTCCAACCATTGTGATGGCACATAACAAAACCTTGGCGGCGCAGTTGTATGGCGAATTTAAAGCATTTTTCCCGAACAATGCGGTTGAATATTTTGTCAGTTATTATGACTATTATCAGCCTGAAGCCTATGTGCCATCTTCAGATACTTTTATTGAAAAAGATTCCGCGATTAACGATCACATTGACCAAATGCGACTCTCTGCGACACGTGCATTATTAGAACGTCGTGATGCGATTATTGTGGCGTCTGTTTCTGCTATTTATGGTTTGGGCGATCCGAATGCCTATATGAGTATGTTACTGCATGTGGTGCAGGGAGATCGGGTGAATCGGGATGATTTGATTCGTCGTTTGGTCGAAATGCAATACACGCGCAATGAGCTGGAGTTTTTGCGTGGTACTTACCGTATTCGGGGTGAAATTTTAGATATTTTCCCAGCTGAATCTGATCAGCATGCTATTCGCATAGAATTGTTTGATGATGAAGTTGATTCGATTCGCTGGTTTGATCCACTCACAGGCAAATTGGTACGCAAAGTACCACGGGTGACGATATATCCTAAAAGTCACTATGTAACGCCTAAAGATAATTTGGAACGCGCGATTGGTACCATTAAAGAAGAGTTGAAAGAGCGTTTGGTGTTTTTCCGTGAACACGACAAATTGCTGGAAGCGCAGCGTATAGAACAGCGTACCCGTTATGATTTAGAGATGATGCAACAATTGGGTTATACCAATGGCATTGAAAACTATTCACGACATTTGTCTGGCCGTCCCGCAGGCGAAGCTCCACCAACTTTGTTTGATTATGTACCTGATGATGCTTTGCTAATTATTGATGAGTCACACGTGACTGTGCCGCAAATAGGCGCAATGTATAAAGGTGACCGCTCCCGTAAAGAAAACTTGGTGAATTATGGTTTCCGTTTGCCAAGTGCGTTGGACAACCGTCCCATGAAATTTGAAGAATGGGAGCGCATCGTGCCATCCACAATTTATGTGAGTGCCACACCTGCACAATATGAATTGGAAAAATCACAGCAAATTGTAGAGCAAGTGGTGCGTCCAACAGGGTTGATTGACCCTGAAATAGAAATTCGTCCTGTGCTGACGCAAGTGGATGATGTGCTTTCAGAAATTAATATACGCAAAGAACTGAATGAGCGGGTGTTGGTCACGACTTTAACCAAACGCATGGCTGAAGATTTAACCTCATATTTAAAAGAATACGGTATTCAAGTGGCTTATTTACACTCAGATATTGATACCGTGGAGCGGGTTAAAATTATTCACGAATTGCGTACAGGTGTGCATGATGTACTGGTTGGCATTAACTTGTTGCGTGAAGGTCTGGATATGCCAGAAGTCTCTTTAGTGGCTATTTTAGATGCCGATAAAGAAGGTTTTTTACGCTCGGAACGTTCATTGATTCAAACTATTGGACGTGCAGCACGTAACTTAAAAGGCAAAGCAATTTTATATGCAGACCGCATTACGGACTCTATGCAAAAAGCCATAGATGAAACAGACCGTCGTCGTGCTAAACAGATTGAATTTAATACCTTACACGGTATTACACCTCGCAGTGCCGTGCGTCAGGTCATTAAAGAAATTGATACGGGCGAAGTGCTGAATGATGAACAGGTCGATGAAAAAATCAATGCACAAACCCGTGCTTTGAGTGCCGATGAACAGCATATTTTGGCCGATCCTAAACTGTATGCAAAACACATTGCTAAGCTTGAAAAAGAGATGCTAAAAGCCTCTAAAGAATTGCAATTTGAACAGGCGGCACGTTTAAGAGATGAAATTCTGCGTTTAAAAGCACAAATGCTGCAATCGGGCTAAATCTTCAGCTTTACCTTATTATTGTAAATGCTTTATGCGTCCAACTACGTGCATGTAAATTTGAGTTTCAATATTTACATATCCATACAGTAAATTGAAAAGCTTGCGGTTATTTTGAAGAAGATAAATGAAATTGACTTTAAAATTAGAGCTTAGAGGTATTGTATGACTGCTAAAAAACTCCCGTTTGCAGGTGCACGACTCGCCAAAATTGCCCTAGGTGGAGCGGTACTAATAGGTTTAGGTGCAGCCACTTTGGCCTATTCCAAAACCAATGAGCCGATGAAAACGGTTGAAAAAGTTGAGTTAGATAAGTATTTGGGCGTTTGGTATGAAGTGGCGAGAAAACCTCTCTATTTTCAGAATAAATGTGCTTCCAATGTAACCGCAGCCTATACCTTAAATGAAAATGGCAATGTGCAGGTCGATAACCGTTGTACTGGAAAAGATGGCAAACAAATGCGCGCATTGGGTGAAGCTTTTGTGCAAAATGCGCCTTTTAACAGCAAACTTAAAGTCAGCTTTTTACCTGAAGTTGTACGCTGGTTACCTGTAGGACGCGGTGATTATTGGGTATTAAAACTTGATGAAGATTACCAAACGGTATTGGTAGGTGAGCCACGCCGTAAATATTTATGGGTACTGTCGCGCACCGCGCAGCCCGATCAGGCTGTGGTTACGGAATATCTGAATTATGCTAAATCATTGGGCTATGATTTGGGGGATGTGATTTATACCCAACATACACCAAAGAAAAAGTCAGCTGAAGAATAAAGTGAAATAGAAGAGCTAAGCCATAGCTAAAAGCATGATAACCTGCTCAGTTAAATAGCGAGCTTAATAATTTAAAGATGGATGGACCACGCACAGACTGCGTGGTTTTTTATGTGTGAAAAAAATCTTAGATTTGAACATGCAGTAAAATAATTCTATTAAAAATGTAGAAAAATGATGCACTTCTTTGCAAAATTTTAAGCAGTCAATATGCTGTCATTACAATATCGGTATAATGCACACTTGGGCAGGAGTGGGTAGATGTATAAAGGCGTAGCATTATCGGTTTTGGCATCGGTCACTTTTGGACTGTTGTACTTTTATACCCAACTCTTAAAGCCTTTAGACAGCGAAGAAACGTTTGCGTGGCGTATGTTGGCAACCTTGCCATTCCTGACCGTATTTATGTGGTGGTCGGGAGATTTTAAGCATATTTTCGCTATTTTTTCACGCATTAAACAACAACCACTTTTACTGTTGTGGTTGCTTGCCAGTTCTTTTTTATGCACCACGCAATTATGGCTATTTCTATGGGGACCTATTAACGGGCGAGGTCTACAAGTATCTCTCGGGTATTTCTTATTACCCTTGGTGATGGTCTTGGTCGGTTGCGTGCTCTATAAAGAAAAATTATCAACTTGGCAAATGGCAGCAGTTGCCTTGGCGGTGTTGGGTGTCAGTCACGAAATTTGGCGGATTGGCAGTGTGGCGTGGGAAACCTTATATGTCGCTTTTGCCTATCCTTTATATTTCTTTTTACGTCGTGTCTTTCAAACCGATCACTTGGGTGGTTTTTGGTGGGATTTGCTGCTCGTGATTCCTATTTCGCTGTATTTGGCCTTTGTCTATAGTGACAGTTTGCAAGTCATTGCAAATTTTACCCATTTAATTTGGGCGGTATTGGGACTGGGTTTTTTAAGTGCATTAGGGCTGGGTAGTTATATTTTGGCCAGTCGTTATTTGCCTTTTGTGATTTTTGGCTTATTGAGTTATTTAGAACCTGTGCTGTTGGCTTTTGCCTCAATGTTATTGGGTGAGCGAATAGAAGCAGGGGAATGGCTGACCTATATTCCAATTTGGTTGGCGGTGGCGTTGCTGGTAATGGAAGGTTGTTTGCATTTAAGAAAGCAAAAACAGAATCAGCAAGATTTACAGCAGAAGATAGAGCAGCAATCAGAGCGATAAATATCTTAAAAATCTATTGGCATACTTCTGTAGAAATACAAAGAAGATGGTTTAAAGGTTTGCCGATACATCTTAGTTTGAAAAAATGATCTTTTTTGAATTTAAGGTATAGAAAAAGCAGATGAAGCTTAAATATACCTGCCAAGTTTTTGGCCTGAAAAATTGAACATTGAATGAAAAAAGTAAAATCACAAAAATAATTACAACTATTTTATGAATTTATAGTGAATATATAAGAAAATAGTCGGGTCAATGCCAGCTTTTGATTCAATCTTGACGACAATTCCATTACAATTATCGGGTTTTGAAATTCATGCCTAGATATACAATTAATTAGAGGACGTATCTGTGAGCAAAGAGACTATCATCGCCCTACACGCAGAGCACCAAGGTCGCTGGAAAAACCGTGAAGAAATCGCGGAACGTATGATTGCTTTACTCGGTCAGTTGTACCGTGAAAAAAATATCATGGTTTCAGTATTTGGTCGTTCTTTAGTTAACCGTTCTGTGATCCAAATTTTGAAAGCACACCGTCGTACTCGTATGATGGATGTAGAACTTTCAGTTGTTCACACATTCCCAATTCTTGAAGCTTTAACCAAAGTAGAGAACATTGGTTCAGCAGAAGTTGACTTGGGTAAACTTGCTGTTGAATATAAAGAAAAAGGCGGCGATGTAGATGCATTTGTTGCAGACGCTGTGAAATCTTTAGCAGGTAACCCAACAACAGTAGAAAGCAAAGATGTTGTTCTTTACGGTTTTGGTCGTATCGGTCGTATTCTTGCACGTTTAATCATTGGTCAATCAGGTCTTGGTCGTGGCTTAAACCTTAAAGCTATTGTGGTACGTAAATCATCTGACGGTGATTTAGAAAAACGTGCATCTTTGCTACGTCGTGACTCTATTCACGGTCCGTTTGCAGGCACTATTTCTGTAGATGAAGAAAATGAAGCCATTATCGCAAATGGTAACTTCATCAAAGTGATCTATGCATCTAACCCATCTGAAGTAGATTACACAGCTTACGGCATCAACAATGCTTTAGTCATTGACAACACAGGTAAATGGCGTGATGCAGAAGGTCTTGCTCAACACCTTCAATGCCCAGGTGCTGCACGCGTAATTTTAACTGCACCAGGTAAAGGCGACATGAAGAACGTGGTTTACGGCGTAAACCAAGCTGACATTCTTGATGAAGATACCATTATTTCTGCAGCAAGCTGTACAACGAATGCAATCACACCAACTTTAAAAGTGTTGCATGACAAATACACTGTTGTGAATGGTCACGTTGAAACTGTGCACTCATTTACCAATGACCAAAACTTGATTGATAACTACCACAAGGCAGATCGTCGTGGTCGTGCGGCAACTTTGAACATGGTTATTACTGAAACTGGTGCAGCAAAAGCAGTTGCGAAAGCATTGCCTGCATTGCAAGGTAAATTAACAGGTAACTCTGTACGTGTTCCAACGCCAAACGTATCACTTGCTATCTTGAACTTAACGCTTGAGAAAGAAGTAGATCGTGAAGAAGTGAACGAATATATTCGTCAAATTTCAATTCACTCTAACCTTCAAGGTCAGATTGGTTATACCAACTCGACTGAAGTGGTTTCAAGCGACTTCATTGGTTCACGTACTGCGGGTGTATTTGACGCGCAAGCAACCATTACTTCTGGCAACCGTTTAACTGCTTACGTTTGGTATGACAACGAAGTGGGTTATAGCTGTCAAGTATTACGTATCGCTGAGCAAATGGGCGGCGTAAGTTATCCAAAAATTCCTGCTGAAACAAATGCATAATTTGTAACATCAGAATTTGAAAAAGAGCCTTTTTAAGGCTCTTTTTTTATACATTTTTTCTATGCTTAAAGCGTATGATAGATATTTGAAGTTTTAGCAAAATAAGTTATTCTAAACTTACAAAAATAAAGTCTATGTTTAAAAGTAAGCTTGATTTTTAATTCAACTTTTAAGGTCAATCTACACAAGGATTAAGTTATGCAATATGCCAGCAGTCATGTACTCGGACAAGTCCTTGCCAAAGATTGTCCATCTCGTATTTTGTTAGAACACCTTGCCAATAAATGGTCGATGTTGGTGCTGCATTGTTTGAGTGAGGGTTTACATCGCTTTAGTGAGTTAAGACAGCGCATTGAAGGGGTGAGTGAAAAAATGTTGGCACAAACCCTGAAAATTTTAGAACAAGATGGTTTGATTTTACGCACTGTCTATCCAACCGTACCACCTAAAGTGGAGTATCAACTTACATTTGAAGGTTCACAAATTGCAGAAAAAGTTAATCAGTTGATTGATTATTTAGAAAAAAATATCAATCAGACTCTGTCAGAATAATTATCTTTCTTGCTGTCTAAAATCATAACGATCAATCAATAAAATACCTACGGCAAATATTAAAATACTCGCTACACAGCCCATCCAACCCCAGTGCTGCCATGCGTAGACCGCCGTCAGAGAACCAAGTGCTGCACCAGAAAAATAAATGGTCATATATACGGCATTAATACGTGAGCGTGCGGTGGCATCAATTCGATACACCAAGTTCTGATTCAGTACGTGAAATGCAGTGAGGCCAAAATAACTCATCAATACGCCCACTGCATAAGCCACAATATTCTGCTGCGCAAAAAAGAGTGGAATGCAAGAAAACAACATCAAACTGATACAGAGCATAGCGACAAAATTTTCATGTCCTTTGCCTACCGTTTTACCTGACCAGCTCGAAGAAAAAATGCCTATTACACCCAATAAGCCAAAAAGCCCGATTTGAAAATCACTAAAATGATAAGGTGGATTGGCCAAGACAAAAGTCATGGAAGTGAAAACTAAAGATAAAATGGCAAAGCCTAAAGCACCTGCGCAGGCTCTGCGAATTAAATGTGGCTGGGTGGTGGCCAATTGTATTAGAGAACGATAAATAGCTACCACGGTCAAATTTTTATTGGCAGTTGTAGAAGGTAGCTTTTTCCACATCAGCCCTGCAAACAGTAGGGTGATTATGCCGCTACTTAAATAAACACCTTCCCAAGACCAAAAGGTCGAAACAAAACCAGCAAAGGTGCGCGATAAAATAATACCCATCACCAAACCACTCATCAGTTTACCTACAATGGCAGCACTCGATTCGGGTGGACTAATGCTTGATGCAAAAGGAATTAAAACCTGTGCGGAAATCGCACCAAATGTGGCACATACCGTAAAGAAATACAGCATGGTTAAATTGCTGCTAAAGGACAGTAAAATTTGTGAGAGTGCTGCAAAGACCATCAAACTCACAATCAATTTTCTTTTATTGAGTAAATCGCCCAAAGGCACAAGTAACATTAATCCTAAACCATAGCCGATTTGTGCAAGTACTACTGCAAAACCTGCTTGGCTGGTGCTGATGCCTAAACTTTTTTCAATTGAATAAATCAGCGGTTGGTTAAAATAAGCAGAGCCTGCACATAAACCACATGCTGTTGCCATCAGTAAAATAAATTGAGGAGATAAAGCAGTTGTTGTGGTTGCAGAGTCAGACATAAATGCAAGTAAAACAAAAAGGGCGGATGCACTATAAGAATTTAACCTAAGAAGGAGAAATAAGAAAAAACGATCACATGATTGTTAAAATAAATCAGTGATTTTGACGTTCCTGATATAAAAAGCCTGAGTTGATACGATTGCATAAATATAATTCGAGAAATTTTCTAAAATATGGCAGAATATACGGCTTTTAAAGTTTTAGAGGATTGGCAAGATGCGCTTTGTTGATGAAGCAGTCATTACCGTAGAGGCTGGCGACGGTGGCAATGGCGTAGCCAGTTTTCGCCGAGAAAAATTCGTACCATTTGGTGGACCAGATGGTGGTGATGGTGGACGTGGCGGCAGTATTTATGTGCAAGCCGACGACAACGCAAGCACCCTTGTAGATTATCGTTATACCCGTAAATTTCGCGCTGAACGTGGTAAAAATGGTTCTGGCGCAAACTGTGCTGGTCGTGGCGGTGAATCTGTTGTATTGACAGTACCAGTGGGAACGACCATTGTAGATACCGACTCTGGCGACATCATTGCAGACTTAGTCGAAAGTGGTCAGAAAGTATTGGTTGCACAAGGTGGAGATGGTGGTTTAGGGAATACGCACTTTAAATCATCGACCAACCGTACCCCGCGTAAATTTACGCATGGTACCAAAGGCGAGTTCCGTGAAATTCGTCTGGAGTTGAAAGTACTTGCGGATGTTGGCTTATTGGGTATGCCAAATGCGGGTAAGTCAACGTTCATTCGTGCTGTTTCTGCGGCAAAACCAAAAGTAGCCGACTATCCATTTACCACCATGGTGCCAAATCTGGGTGTGGTGGATGCAGACCGTCATCGTTCTTTTGTGATGGCCGATATTCCGGGGCTAATTGAAGGTGCGGCTGAAGGTGCAGGTCTTGGTATTCGTTTCTTGAAACACTTGGCACGTACCCGTATTTTGCTACACATTGTTGATGTTCAGCCTATTGATGGCTCTGACCCAGCGTATAATGCCAAAGCAATTATGGAAGAATTGAAAAAATTCTCTCCAACTTTGGCTAAACTGCCAATGGTGTTGGTGTTAAATAAACTGGATCAAATTCCTGAAGATTCACGCGAAGAGTGGTGTAAACACATTCTGGAAGAATTGCAGTGGGACGGCCCTGTATTTAAAACTTCAGGCTTAATGTCTGAAGGTACTCAGCAAGTGGTTTATTACCTGATGGATCAAATTGAGCAACAACGCGAACGTGAAGTTGAAGATCCTGACTATGCTGCAGAAATGAAAGCATTCCGTGATCAGTTAGAAGCTGAAACACGTGAACAAACCATTGCCGCGAAAGAAGCGTATCGTGAGATGCGCCGTCAGCAACGTCTTGCAGGTATGTTGGGCGATGACGACGAAGACGATGATGGTGAAGATGGCGATGTAGAAGTGTACTACGTACGCTAAGCGCTACAAAAAGTGACTGAGGACAGGATGATAGAAGTGGTAGATGGGCAACGTCAGCTCAAGGGTTGTAAACGAATCGTTGTTAAAATCGGATCATCTTTACTCACAGCCAATGGGCAAGGTTTAGATTTAGATGCGATCTCGCATTGGGCGGGACAAATTGCAGATCTACACAATGCAGGACACGAAATTATTTTGGTGTCATCGGGAGCTGTGGCTGAAGGTATGGTGCGAATGAAACTAGAACATCGACCCACTGATCTACCCAGTCTTCAGGCATGCGCTGCCATTGGTCAAATGGGACTAATTCAGACTTGGTCAAGTGTGTTGGAAAAACACCAAATTCAAACGGCACAAGTACTTTTAACGCATGATGATCTGGCAGATCGTCGTCGTTATTTAAACTCATGTGATGCTTTGCAGAACCTGATTGAATGGCGTGTGATTCCTGTCATTAATGAAAATGACACAGTCTCTACCGATGAAATTCGTTTTGGCGATAACGACACCTTAGCTGCAATGGTAGCAGGGCAAGTGCATGCAGACTTACTGATCATTTTGACTGATCAGCAAGGCATGTTTGACTCTGACCCACGTTCTAACCCAAATGCAAAACTGTTCCACACTGTACGTGCTTTAGATGAAAGTCTGTTTGATATGGCAGGTGGTGGTGGTAAGTTTGGCCGTGGCGGTATGCTGACCAAAGTTCGTGCGGCACGTTTAGCGGCTAAATCGGGCTGTCCGACGTTGATTGCCAGTGGTGAAAGTGACAACGTACTTGCGCGTTTAATGGCGGGCGAATTGTTGGGTACTTTATTTATTACCGATAATGACCGTATTGCCGCACATCAACAATGGTTGGCAGCACATTTACAAACAGCAGGACGTTTGGTGATTGATGATGGTGCAGTCAAAGCCATTAAAGAAAATCATCGCAGTTTATTGCCTGTGGGTGTAAAAGCCGTAGAAGGGCATTTTGACCGTGGTGATGTGGTGGAATGTGTAGATACGCAAGGCCATCGTGTGGCAGTTGGACGTGTAAACTTCAGTTCACGCTCTGCAGACTTAGTCAAAGGTTTGGCATCCGACAAAGTGCATCAAGTCTTAGGTGAAGCACGTTCACTGGAGATGATTCACCGCAATCACATGGCAATATACTAGCAAAAACTCACCATAACCAAACATAACGCTAAGGCTTGATTCTGTAAGGGATTGAGCCTTTTTGTTGTGTAGTGCAATAACATGCAATAGACTAACAAGAGGTTAAATCGAGAGGTTAAATTGGAGGTTAAATATTATTAATCGCCATAAATACTAGAAATTAAGCGCCATAAATTTTAGAGCCTCTTAACTATATGAATTATTGAGGGAATAGCGATGCTGTCAAAATTACAAATTGATGCGATTAAACCAACCTCTAAGCTGCAAAAAATCCACGACAGCGAGATGCTGTACTTGTTTGTTTCCCCAACAGGTCGCAAAACTTGGAAAGTGCTTTATACGCTTGGCGGTAAGAAAAACACCATCACTTTGGGCGAATATCCAAAGGTGCTGAATGCTAAAGATGCACGTTTAAGACGTGATGAGATAAAAAAACAAATATCAGAGGGCATTAACCCGACTGAGCAAAAACGACAAGAAAAGATTAAAGATTTATCAGAGATGAGTTTTGCCGACTTGATAAGGCTTTACATGGAAAAAGTCACACCACACAAAAGGGGTGGACGTGTGGAAACCATTATCTTGAGTAACTATATAAAATCATTTCCCCGATTGATGAAAAAACCAGTAAACCAACTGGGGCAGCTAGACATGATTCAATTTAGGGATGAACGGCTGAAAAAGGTTAAGGGTGCAACAGTCGCTAGGGATTTAGGCTTATTGAGTGCTGTATTCAAGTATGCACGACAAGAACTAAGAATTATGACCAACTCCCCATTGGATGACATAGCAAAGCCGAAGCAGTCACCTAGTAGAAATAGACGTATCTCTCAGGATGAAATAGACCAAATTTTGCAGGCATTCAAATATGATGGGCGTTCTCAACCAGTCACCAAAAAACAGCAGACCGCTTGGGCATTTCTCTTTGCAATTGAAACGGCGATGCGAGCAGGCGAGATAACAGGCTTAAAGTGGGCAGACGTTTACGACAAGCATGTTGAACTTGAAATCACAAAGAACGGTACAGCTAGAAAAGTCCCTTTATCTAAGCGAGCCATTGAGCTTCTAAGTTATATGCGAGGTATAGATGAAACTGATGTATGTACCGTTAAAAGCAAGGTTGGGGATGGTGAAGTGGGCAGAGGTGCATTGTCAGCATATTTTAATCAAGTGGTGAAAGGTAAATTAAAAATTAATGACTTAACTTTCCATGACACCCGACATGAAGCTATTTCACGGATGGTTAAAACTGCAAAACTCCCAGTAGAGGTACTGGCAAAAATCACAGGTCATAAAACCATTGGTATTTTAATTAATACCTATTACAACCCCGACATTGAAGAACTAGCCGACCACCTACACAAAGAGGATGACCCCGACATTATTTTATTTAAAAAGACAGTGTAAGCGACAAGCTAGGACGTTCAATGATTGGCAGTAACTTGTCATTTCGCTTATATTCAGATTGCTAAGTCTAGGTTAGCTCCCGAAAGTCGGACACCCAATCCGATTGACTTAGCAGCTTATTTTGGGGTGCTGTGGGAGGCATGAATGGATTTACAACCATTAAACAATTTTGATCGTTTAGCATTATTAGATACGTTAAATATTATCGAGGCATCTGCATTGATAGCAGGGATTGCGCCTAGTGATATTTCTGAAGATTGGTGGAATGATGAATTGCATTACAACGTAGCGAATCATCGTAAATACCATGATAGTGCAAGAGATGATTTTTATATTGCCTACAATGCAGTAAAAAGAGCCATACGAGGCGATAAGCTAAAAGCACAAATTGCAGTAGATGAAGCAACTTGCATTGCTTACTTTGCTTCACAAAAAGACCACCCCAACGACAATAATAGGGATTGGTTGTGTCGAGGAATGATTGATAGGGAAACACTAATAGACCGAGAGGACTTAAAGAACTGGCTAAAAGAAATACCTTGCCACCCATCGGCATTTTTTAGTGAGAAGCCACAAGTCGAATATTTAAATAAAAAACACAAAAACTACTCTCCAACATTAGCCCTTATGGTTACAGCATGGCTTCATTCAAAGGAAATGGATTTAGCTGGCAATGCGCCAGTAAAGCAGCTAGAAGCCGTTATAAAAGAAATAGGGGACAGGTTTTTGGATGAAGAAACTCTAACAAATACAATAATTAACAACATGGCAAGCCTAACCAGTCCGAGTGATAAGAGCGGTCGCCCTCCTAAAAAGGAGATTGTAGCCGATGTTATTCAAACAGACGAATCAGGCAGCAACACAGATTTAGAATTGATTAAAAAACAATCAAACAGAAGTGTTTTATCGGCTGATTTTTCAGCACTGATAGATGGTAATAGTCATAACCAAGTAAATATAGCCGATGATGAGCTACCGTTTTAAGATATTGAATTATAAGTTAAAGCTCATTTTTATATTTTATAAAAAATCAATCTAACCAAAAAAATATACAGCCCTATTTTCTAAATGTAGAGCAATTTTTTTGCATAAAAATCCTACACATACTTCACCCAAGCAATAACGCTAAGTAACTTGCAAGGGTGCAATATGTCAGCACATGAAAAATACGCTCGCATTAAACAATTAGCGAGCGCACCATCTACCCCCGAAAAAATCTACACCATCAAGACAGGCGAAAACGCAGGCATGAAACGCAAAGTTAATGCCAAGCCTGAGCGCATCGGACTGTTACCAGTGACCGAAAAAACAATATGGACTTGGGTGCGTGAGGGGAAATTTCCGAAGCCTTTAAAACTCTCAAGCAACGTCACTGTATGGCGCATGTCAGAGGTCGAGGCGTGGATTGAAGAACAAGCCGACCTTGCAACGATGGAGGCTTAATCAATGAATAACACTCAATTAAAACAAGTCCTAGCACACCTCAAGCAAGGCAAGACCATTTCACAAGCTGAAGCTATCGACCTTTTCAACTGCTACCGCCTGAGCGCAATTATTAGGCGTTTACGCAATGCAGGCTATGACATTGTGACCCATAACGAGCGCAATAAGTCAGGCATTGGCAGACATGCACGTTATGAACTTCGGGAGGTGGCAGCATGAAAGATTTTGTATTGGCTTCATACCGACCAATGAATGACACAGAAACTGAAGCGCATTTAATCGTGAATGATGATGCAATGGTTTTTGTTGAACTTGATGCGGTGGATGGTGCAGAGCTAGAGATTTTGGCGGCTCATGCACAATTAATGAAAAACCCCGATGCGGTGGACGTTGTGGCATTTCACTACGGCAGCTTAAAGACCTTGTTTGACAAGTTGGCAGAGGTGTCAGCATGAGCGAAATTATAGATTTTAAATCCGAAAATGATGCAGACAGCCAACCCATGACCGATGACGAAATGCGGTTAGCGAATATCTACGACATTGCAGTCGGTTTGATTATTGATATTGAGGAGGGGCGTATTTTCTCAATGGCAGAAATCAAAGCACAGATGATTGAAGTCCTAGAGATTATTCAAGAGGAGTTATAAGCATGAAAGAGCTATTTTTTGAAATGTTTAAGGGACTACTTCTAGGCATGTGTTTTGTTTTGTTTTGCTTTGTTATTGCAAGTCTAAGCCGTTCCGCTTATGCTGTAGACCTCTCAAAATCTAACAGCGTTACCCCACAGCGTCATTGTGGTTTTATTGTGCCTAAGTTTTGCAAAGCCTCTCAAGCTGTGCAGAAAACAAGCGCAAGCGTTTCAGCTACGCAAACAAGGCTGCAATCCCTCTATGAGGGGCAGACACGACAAAATAAGGCAGCAATGCCGAATATGTCGGGCGATTCTGTTAGATCGAGAGTGATGCCCCTCGCCTTAATTTCTCAAGTTAAGCCGAATCTCAACTCAAAACTAACAGGAGGCAATTCTCATGCCTAAACAAATCAATTCTACAAATGCACCTAAAAAATACGATGCAGGCGACATGCACGACATTCAGTCGTTGGCTGCGTATGACATGAACTGGATGCAAAGCGCACTAAACCGAGTACGCCGTGACTTCATCAAGTTAAGTGTGGACTTACAGCAGCAAGGCATACATTCATGCCATTTCGATGAACTAAAAACCGCACTGGAAATGTATAGCTACCTAGCAGAGGAACGTCATAGCTTCCATGTGGAAATGTCAGAACAATATGAAAAAGAGTGGCAGAACACCAAAGGGGGTGCGGAATGAATGCAAAACACCCCGATATTTTAAACAAGCCAATACCTCTAGCAGTTAATATCGACCCAGTAACAGGGCATCGGGTAGAGTTTTTTCAGCTAGAAGATTTTGCGACAAACTGTATTGATGAGGGCAATTTTAAAGTAAAGCCTGAGAGCTATATCTACTCTAAATTGCCTAATTATAACTGCGAAAATTGCGAAGCCTACCCCTTAGTGAATCCAAAACAATTGAGCGAGGTTATAGGCTATGCAGTCAGAGGTACAGCAAGAAAATACGACACCACCACAACACCATTTAAAGAAATAGACAGCCAACAAGTGTCATTCATTATTGGTAAAAAAGGATTGTTTGCAAGCGGTTTAAATAAACCTCATTTATCGTATGTAGTCGGTACAAATGATATGGATTTATTTATTCAACTTGCTAAGGCAGGCAAAGCGGTTTTGCTGCATCAAAGTTTAGATGAAGCGTACAAGATTTTAAACAGTGGTATGCCTAAAACTGTTTTTAGATTGATTGCAGGCAAGATTCCACCAAAAGAAAATACTGATTTATTTGTTCAAGTGGATGACTCTTTTAGAGCGTTTACCTCTCAACAAATAGAAATGTTTTTTCTTGAGAAACGGAAGCAAATTATTGAATCAGGTGCATTCAATCAAGATGCAGATTCTCAACACTGGGGCGAGTTGCTACCACTTCAACAAGCGGAATCAGTACCAAGCAACCCTTATCCTATTGATGCACTGCCATTGTTAGCAAGGGAGGCAGTTTTAGCTATTTCCGAGCATGTGCAATCACCAATAGCCATGACTGCACAATGTGTTATTGGTGCAATGTCACATATTGCTCAAGCCAAAGTAAATGCACCCGATAGATTCAAAGCACACGGCGAGCCATGCAGTCTATTTTTACTCACAGAGGGGCAAAGTGGCAGCCGTAAGAGTACAAGCAAAAATCTAGCAGATCGTGCGATTTTGGACTATGAGCGCAAGCAGTATGAAATATACCGAGCCGATTTAGAGCAATGGAAAAGTGGTCAAGCAGGATTACCCAAAAAAGACCGTGAGGCGTACTGTGCAGAGAATCCACCACCGAATGACCCTAGCACCCTATACAGCGACATAACCCTTGAATCTATTGCAGGATTGTTTATTGATGGAATCTTGCAAAATGCTTCTATTTCAAGTGATGAAGCAGGGCAATTTTTCGGTGGGCATACTATGAAAGCCGATACACGTAACCAAGCATTAGGCGGTTATACAAAACTGTTTGATGATGGGTATGTGGAACGTACACGCTCAAAGTCAAACCTCAATGGCAGTGGTCGGGCGCATGACGTTCGAGTGACGTTTAATCTACAAGGGCAGCGTGAAGTTTTAGACAATGCCTTAAAAGACCCAGTGCTAAGGGGGCAAGGTTTTTTACCTAGATTCATCTTAACCATTCCTGAAAACTTGGCAGGCACACGCCTACAAGATGCAGCATATCGCAATAAAAACGCCAACAAAGACCACAGGCTTATTGCTTACTGGACACGGTGCGAATCATTGCTCGATAGCTGCCCACAGGTACAAACAGGGCATGAGCTACACAATGGGCGGTATGTCATCCCTATGAATGAGGAAGCCATAGCGATTGATACAGAATTTTATAACGTCATTGAGTCGCTACAACGTGCAGGCAAGCGTTTTGAGTACCTACAGGCGTTTGCGAGCCGTGCTAGTCAATTGGCACGCCGTTTAGCCACTGTATTTGCTTATTTTGAGGGACTGCAACAGATTGATGGCAAAACCTTGCAAGGAGCTTGTGAGGTCGTCAAACACTCATTAAATGAATGGGCAATGTATGCAGAAATTGAGGTTAAGGCGGAAAGTGATGCTCAAAAGCTGATTAAGTGGCTTATCGGTAAATGTGTGCAGCAAAAAACAGACCGACTTACTTACTCTTACATGCAGACATCATGCCCAAGACCGATGCAGAAAAACAATCATCTTTTAGAAATGGTTATTCAACAGTTAGAGGATTCTAACCATATCAAAATTGAATCGTTGGGGCGTACTCGGTACGTTGTAATTAATCCTTTATTACTGAAATCGTGACTAAGTGACTAAGTTAAGCCGAAACCCTTATACAGCAAGGCTTTTCACTTAGCAGTCAGCAAAAATGGCTTTGACTAAATGACTAAGTGGATGACTAAACCACGTATTCATTTAGTCACTTAGTCATTGTGATATTTAGTGACTGCTAAACGTAAACCCATATATATAAAGGCATACAGAGCAATTTAGTCATTTAGTCAGCTTTTTAGATAAATGAAATATATTGAGAATTGAACAATGGCGAACGTGAATAAATCAATCGTGATGGGTGTGCTAGGTCGTGACCCTGAAACAAAACAATTTCCCAATGGTGGCAGCGTTACTAATTTCAGCGTTGCAACTACCGACCACTGGAAAGACAAAGCCACTGGCGAGCGCAAAAGTGCTACAGAATGGCACAGAATCACCACTAGCAACCGATTAGGCGAGATTGCGAGCAAGTACCTCAAGAAAGGCAGCAAGGTTTATATTGAGGGCAGCATGAGAACAAGGAAGTGGAAAGACCAAAGCGGTGCAGATCGTGAAGTCACAGAGATAAAGGCGGATATTCTGCAATTGCTGTGATGCTAGATAACTTGTCACGGATAGCTCCCTAAAAATGGGGAGCTTTTTTTATTCCTTAGATTCGATTAGATCGGCATAGTCTAATTAGACAAAACCTTAAACATGATTCAAACCTAGACCTTGATTGCCAACCTAAATCATTAGTGAAATTTCATATTGAAAAACACTGTAAAATGACTAAAACACAGGGTACATAAGGCATTGAGCCTGATTTAATACTTGTGAATTGAGGTGCAGTTATTTATGCAAAAAACACACAGTCAGGTTGAGGATTGTTTGAGCTTAGACAGCCGAGTCATGGCTCGATATAAGGTATTTGATGGTGGAGGAAGTAACTCATGGGCATGGCGAAAAGGCGACTCTCAAGAAGTATTTTCATCTATAACATATCACTACGATAACGGCGGTTTAGTATTAAGCTACACATGCAACGAGCAGCAGCACCGCTATTTAGTGGATGTTGTCACCACACCATGCAACTACGGTGGCAAACGCTATTGGTTTAATTGCCCAAAGTGTTCTAAGCGAGTTGCAAAGCTATACCTACGCAATTCAATGTTTTTTTGTAGAACTTGCCACAAGCTAAATTACATGACCCAACAAAGCTGCAAATTAGAAAGCACACGAGCAGGCATGTATAAAATCAGGAATAAACTTAACTGGCAGTATGACACCGCATTCATGAAGTCGTGGCATAAGTTGAAGCCTAAAGGGATGCACCATTCAACCTACAACAGATTGGTGCAGAGGCATGACGAGCTAGAGCGAAAGTCAGAGCAATATTGCATTGCAAACTTTCATGCCTTTATGAATAGACATGGTTTAAAACCATCATGGGAATAATGAACTTGCAAAATGCAGCATAGCCACAAGCCTGATAGCTACACGCTTGCATCTCTTTTTATAGAGTGCAAGTGTTGATTGTTCTATCAATAATTTATTGTTTTCTAAGGTCAATCCATAATTGGATAGAGCTAACCAGTGGGGGGAGGTGAATAGCTATACCACGATTCAAAACCTAGACCGCAGCCAATCGCACGTATAAAAAAAATTCTGTTTTGTTAAAAAGTTAATTTTTTATTAACTGCTACGGCGTTTTAAAAGTCAGGTTTTGTGAGGTTGTGACCTTAGGATTACTTAGGATTTACGCCGTTCTGAATCTCATGTTTTATCAGGTTTTCTTTTTTTAAAGCAGTCCGCAAAACTAACATTTACTAACATTATGATGACGCAAAATTGCGTTGTGTTTCGCAACAACTACGAGGGATGGATGCAACTGTGGTTTTAATGCTTAAAATCCCAATAGAACTACAATGCGATTATTCAAGCGGTTTACTGCTACAAATAGCCTGAACATAGGACTACCCCCCATTGGTCAAGATGACCATACCTGAGCCACCAGTAAAGTGAGCAGATCAAATATTTAGTTTTTCGTTCCACCAAAAAGAGGAGCGAAAAAACACAACAAACAATTGTTGAAGTGCTAGAGAATTAAAAAAAGCGTGGGCGTGCGAGGCAGACTCAAAACTCCAACCTACGCAATGCGTAAAATTGAAAATAATTAATCAATCAGAAAAATAATTTATTGCTCAAAAATAGGGGGTACAGAACTCATGCAGAGGTTAAATGAGAGGTTAAATATTTTGACCCTATAAAATAATATAATTAAAACAGTAGCTTATGAGTTTTATATATCGCTATCACATGGCAATCTACTAAATTTGGCTTGCATTTTAAGCTTTGAATTAAGTTTAAGTTTTAAAAAATCCCGCTTGGTTTGCCTCGCGGGATTTTTATATGCTCAGATGATTCGAGTAAATGAATCTTGATGAGCTGTTTTAGGTAAATTCAGATTTTTATTTAAACTGAATCGTTCCATTTGCATTGACGGTAATTTTAGATTCACCCGCCGCCATATCTTGATCAGCTACAGCCGATTCCGCGACTGCAAATTTAGCCATACTCGCGCGCATCACAGGTTGTGGGAAATAAGAATTAGTATTCAGGTTTAAATTCACCAAGTTATAGCCCGATTTATTCCAAGCCTGACTCAGCATTTGCGCACGTTGCTGGAAGTTTTTAGAGGCTTCTACCATTAACTCATTTTCAACTTTTTTACGCTGCGCATCCGACACGCTAAAATTAATTGATTGGGTTTGGAAGTTTTGTTGTAGTTCGCTAACCAATTGGCTTGCGGCTTTAAAGTCGGTGCTTTGTACACGTACTTCGGCACGACCACGCCATTCTTTTAACTTACGGCTGTCATTGTCGTAAATTGGATAGGTGGTCTGTGAACCTGTTTCAACTTTCACTTGTGGATACTTACGTGCCGTTGCAATGGCTTGGCTCATTAACTGATTGATTTGCGATGCCAACTCTGCAGGTTGTTTGTGACTTTTTTCAATATACAGTACTGCATGCATTTGATCGTTTGAAACTTCGCGTGAAGCTTCAGCTTGTACATTGACGATATTGTAATTCAGTGATTCATTTTGCTGTGCAAATACCGTACTGGCAGCACCAGCAGCCAAGAGCGTAGCAGCGAGAGAAAGTAAGCGCATATTCTGACCTATTGTTCAAATTATCGGAAATTTTGGAGATGATTTGTCTGCATTAAATAGTAACTTTGCTTTGTGAGGATTTTTAGTCGAAATTGTGGTGGCTTTGTAAAATTTCACTATAAAATTGCAGTAAATTCAGATTTATAAAATTCAATAAAAATAATGATCTATACTATTTTGAAAATAAATGCTGCACGGCTTGAGAGATTGCTCAAAAGAAAGTATAAAGGAATAGGAAAGAGTTAATTTTTCTTTCCTTTGTCACAATGTAAGATGATAATTCAATCGAATCATCTGCAAGATATGTTTTTTCGATGAAATTAGGCAATATTTGGGTTAAACCTGTTTATTTTCTAGAAAAATTAGGTATTATCCCGCTTCCTAGTCTTGAAGAACAAAACTCTATCTCGCTAGATCAAAAAAGCACCGAGTCAAAGGACCGCAAGTCACCAGACTTATTTCTTTCAACCCATATCAGAGATGGTAATTCGATATGAGCGTTACTTCTGTAAACCCTGCCAACCATTCCACAAACGAATACTACTTGACTCGCCAAAGTCAGATGGAATCGAATGTGCGTAGTTATCCTCGTAAATTACCGTTAGCGATAGCGAAAGCACTGGGTTGTTGGGTTACCGATGTTGAAGGTACTGAGTACCTAGATTGTTTGGCTGGGGCAGGGACCTTGGCATTGGGTCATAACCATCCTGCGGTGGTTCAAAGCATCCAAGACACTTTAGCGAGTGGTTTGCCATTACACACCCTAGATTTAACGACACCTTTGAAAGATGCTTTTACTGAAGCGTTGCTTTCACACATGCCTGGCGGTCAAGAAGAGTACTGCTTACAGTTCTGTGGTCCTACAGGTGCAGATGGCACTGAAGCTGCAATTAAACTGGCAAAAACCTACACCGGTCGTAGTTCAGTGATTAGCTTCTCAGGCGGCTATCATGGTATGACTCATGGTTCATTGGCCATGACAGGTAACTTGTCTGCAAAAAATGCAGTCAATGGTTTAATGCCTGGTGTTCAATTTATGCCGTATCCGCATGAATACCGTTGCCCAATTGGCATTGGTGGCGAAGCGGGTGTAGATGCATTAACGTATTATTTTGAAAACTTTATTGAAGATGTAGAAAGCGGTGTCACTAAGCCTGCAGCTGTAATTCTTGAAGCAATTCAGGGTGAAGGCGGTGTTGTGACTGCACCAGTAAAATGGTTGAAGAAAATCCGTGAAGTGACTGAAAAGCACAACATCGTTTTAATTCTAGACGAAGTACAAGCGGGCTTTGCACGTTCAGGCAAAATGTTTGCATTTGAACATGCAGGTATTGAGCCAGACGTGATTGTTATGTCTAAAGCTGTTGGTGGTGGCTTGCCATTAGCTGTACTTGCTATTAAACGTAAGTTTGACGCATGGCAGCCTGCAGGTCACACGGGTACTTTCCGTGGTAACCAATTGGCAATGGGTACTGGTCTTGTGGTGCTTAAAACCATTAAAGAACAAAACTTGGCACAAAACGCACAAGAGCGTGGTGAGTTCCTTCAAGCTGAATTGAAAAAATTAGCGGTTGAATTCCCATGTATTGGTAATGTTCGTGGTCGCGGTTTAATGATTGGTATTGAAATTGTAGATGAACGCCAAGAAAAAGACCGTTTAGGTGCTTATCCAGCAGATTCTCAATTGGCTGCTGCTGTTCAGGCCGCATGTTTTGACAACAAACTATTGCTTGAAAAAGGTGGTCGCGGTGGTACGGTAATTCGTTTACTTTGCCCATTGATCATTACACAAGAAGAGTGTGTAGAAGTTATCGCTCGCTTCAAGAAAGCAATTGCTGAAGCGTTAGTCGCAGTTCGAGGCGCATAAGTTTATGGTAGATTTTGCAGAACATCGTAAAGCGTTACTCTGCAATGATGCTCAATCCATTGCTGACTACAGTGCAGCAATGGAACAAGCGACTCAAGCAGTCGCGGCATGGTTGCAAAATGACAAAATGTACACAGGCGGCAGCATTAAAGAATTGCGTGAAGCGATTGCTTTCCAGCCGTCTAAACAGGGTTTAGGTGTACAAAAGTCATTGGAACGCATGGTAGAGCTTTTCTTAAACAAAAGTTTAAAAGTTCATCATCCACATTCTTTGGCACATTTGCATTGCCCAACCATGGTGGCAAGCCAAATTGCAGAAGTGTTAATTAATGCAACCAACCAATCTATGGATTCATGGGATCAAAGCCCTGCTGGTTCATTGATGGAAGTACAGCTAATTGACTGGTTACGTCAAAAAGTTGGCTATGGCGCAGGTCAGGCAGGTGTGTTCACATCAGGTGGTACACAGTCTAACTTGATGGGTGTGTTGTTAGCGCGTGATGCTTGTATTGCGAAAAACTGGAAAGATGAAAACGGTAATCCGTGGTCTGTTCAGCGTGATGGTGTACCAAGCGATGCAATGCGCAACGTAAAAGTCATTTGTTCTGAAAATGCACACTTCTCTGTGCAAAAGAACATGGCGATGATGGGTATGGGCTTCCAGTCGGTTGTTACTGTACCTGTGAATGAAAATGCACAAATGGACGTGGTTGCGCTTGAGCAAACCATGGCACATTTAAAAGCAGAAGGTAAGATTGTTGCCTGTGTGGTTGCAACTGCGGGTACAACCGATGCAGGTGCGATTGATCCACTCAGAAAAATTCGTGACATCACCAATCAATATGGCGCATGGATGCACATTGACGCGGCTTGGGGTGGGGCATTAATTCTTTCTAACAGTCATCGTGACATGCTTGATGGTATTGAGTTGTCAGATTCTGTAACACTTGATTTCCATAAGCATTATTTCCAAACAATTTCGTGCGGTGCGTTCTTGCTGAAAGATGAAGCGAACTATCGTTTCATGCACTATGAAGCAGAATATTTGAACTCTGCGTATGATGAAGAACACGGTGTACCAAACCTTGTGTCTAAGTCACTACAAACGACACGTCGTTTTGATGCATTGAAACTTTGGATGACTATTGAAGCCTTAGGTGAAGAGCTCTACGGTTCAATGATTGACCATGGTGTGACCTTAACTCGTGATGTTGCTGACTATATTAAAGCAACGGCAGGTTTAGAGTTATTGGTTGAGCCTCAGTTTGCTTCTGTATTGTTCCGTGTTGTGCCTGAAGGTTATCCTGCAGAGTTCTTAGATAGCCTGAACCAAAACGTGGCAGATGAATTATTTGCGCGTGGTGAAGCTAATATTGGTGTAACCAAAGTAGGCAATGTCCAATCATTGAAAATGACGACGTTAAGCCCTGTTGCAACATTAGACAACGTGAAGAACTTACTTGGTTTGGTCTTAACTGAAGCAGAACGTATTAAAGATGCAATTGCTGCAGGTACATATACACCAGCAATTGACTAATGGCTGAATTACAGCAATTTTGATCAAATACAGCAAAAGAAGTCACTACGGTGGCTTTTTTTGTGCCTATTGTTTAGCGAGCGTAGAACGGGGCTAAAAATGTTTTGTTAATTTGAGTGTAATAAAAGAGTTCATCGTAGATTCTTCAATGGTTTTAGGCGTATTTGTCATAGAAAATAATTAGAATTGATGAATAAAACAGCAAATATTTCAGAAAAATTCATGAAAAAAGATGACATTGGCATGAATTATTACATTTTAAAAATAAATTTAAGAAAAAAATGAGCACAATAATATTTTATTACATATTGATTTTTAAGGAAATTAAAATAAATCAATGCAGAAAAGGCAAATATAACCAAAGCGTAACAAAGTTGTAACATGGCTGTCATATTATAAAACCACAATGCAGTTATCGAAATAAGTACAAAACTTAATAACAAGTGACGTACTCCGAACTTGCATACATTGAGAGAGAACAGAATGCGCTTTACAAACATCGCCATTGCTTTAGCCGTATCTGCAGCAGCTGTAACAACAACTGCAAACGCAGCTCGTGACACCATCCAAATCGCGGGTTCTTCAACCGTTCTACCATACGCAAGTATTGTAGCAGAAGAATTTGGTAATACTTTCCCACAATTCAAAACTCCAGTTGTTGGTTCAGGCGGTTCTTCAGGTGGTTTGAAGCAGTTCTGTAACGGTGTAGGTGATAACACAATCGACATCGCGAACTCTTCTCGTAAAATTAAAGATTCAGAATTAGCAGCTTGTAAAAAAGCTGGTGTTAACCAAGTTTTAGAAATTAAAATTGGTTACGACGGTATCGTATTTGCATCAAATGCAAACAAAGCAGCTTATAAATTAAAACCTTACCACGTGTTTGCAGCAATTGCAGCTGAATTACCATCTAAAGGTAAAATGGTTGCTAACCCATATACTCGTTGGAACCAAATTGACAAAACACTTCCAAATGAGCCTATCACTTTAGTTATTCCAGCATCTAACCACGGTACACGTGAAGTGTTCCAAGAAAAAATGGTTGATGCAGGCTGTGAAGCTTACTCAGCAATTAAAGCTTTAGACAAAGATGCGAAGAAAAAAGCATGTACATCTTTCCGTAAAGATGGTCGTGTAATTGAAATTGCGGGTGACTACACAGAAACATTGGCTCGCTTGAAAACTTCTCCAAGCGCAGTAGGTGTATTTGGTTTAGGCTTCTATGACCAAAACCGTGACCGTTTACGTGTTGCAACTGTAAACAACGTAGCACCGTCTGAAAACACAATCTTAAATGGTTCTTACCCTGTATCACGTCCATTGTTCTTCTACGTGAAAGGTGAGCACCTTAAATCAATCAAAGGCTTACCAGAGTTTACTGAATACTTCTTGAGCAAAAAAGTATCTGGTAAAGGTTCTAAGTTAGACAAAGCAGGCTTAATTTCTATGTCTGACAAAGAGCGTGCACAAGTTCTTGCTAACTTCAAAGCTGGTAAAGCGGTTAAGTAATTTGAGTTAAAACAGCTGATGGCAGGGATGACCTGCCATCGGCTTTTTGCTAAGAAATGTTTTTTCAAAAACGAAATTGAAAAAACAGTGGAGAATACATGAATCTGCTACTCATAGGTGTGTTATTGGCCATTATCGCCATAGCCTATCAAATCGGGTTAAGCAAGAGCCGTAACCTAGCAGGTAAGGGAAATAACTCTGCAATGTTACATTCACGCCCAGGATATTATGGTGCGTTGGTAGCATTATGGTGTGGTATCCCTGCTTTTTTAATTTTGATTGTTTGGAACTTGGTTGAACCAAGTATTCTAGAGCAAGTGGTGTTAAATAATGTGCCTGCGCACATTGCTGCTGGTCTAGATCCTGCAAGTACCAGTGTTTTGGTTGATCGTGTACAAGCGATTGCTTCTGGTTTTGGTGTAAGTGATACACCAGCTGCTTATGAAATTGCAGCAGCAGAGCAATTGTCTAAAGTAGCAACGATTGGTTCATACGCTAAACTTGCGGTTGTTATTTGTGCGGCTTTATTTGGTCTGGTGTGGGCAAAGAAACGTGTTTCACAACAATTCCGCGCACGTAACCAAGTTGAAAAAATCATCAACATTTCTTTGGCATTATGTTCTGGTGTCGCGATTCTGACTACAGTCGGTATTGTGATGTCTATGTTCAGTGAAGCAATGCGATTCTTTAGTTTCGTTAGCCCACTGGATTTCTTCTTTGGTACTGTCTGGAACCCAGGTTTTAGTACATCGGGTAGTGCAGACGGCAGTTATGGTTTATTGCCATTGCTGTGGGGTACCTTAATGGTCAGTGGTATTGCCTTACTTGTTGCAGTACCAATTGGCTTAATGATTGCAATTTATCTAGCAGAATATGCATCTCCTAAATTCCGTGCTTGGGCAAAACCAACCATTGAAGTTTTAGCGGGTATTCCAACGATTGTATATGGTGTATTTGCCATGATGATCATTGGTCCGTTCTTAAAAACTGCAGGTGCCTTAATTGGACTCGATATTAATGCCACTAGTGCATTAACTGCAGGTCTGGTCATGGGTATTATGATCATTCCATTTGTATCTTCATTGTCTGATGACATTATTACGCAAGTGCCGCGTGCGCTACGTGATGGTTCTTTAGGCTTGGGTGCAACCAAATCTGAAACCATTCGCCGTGTAGTTATGCCAGCTGCATTACCAGGGGTGATTGGTGCGTTCTTACTTGCTGCGTCACGTGCGATTGGTGAAACCATGATTGTGGTGTTAGCTGCAGGTAATAGTCCTTTACTACACGCAAACCCATTAGAGGCGGTATCTACGGTTACGATTACGATTGTCAACCAATTAACAGGTGATACAGATTTCGCAAGTCCGCAAGCATTGGTTGCTTTCGCACTTGGCTTGACCCTGTTCGTGATTACCTTAGGTTTGAACATTGTTGCACTATACATCGTGCGTAAATATCGTGAGCAATACGACTAATGAGTACTTCAAATACATCGTCTTTGGATCAGTTAGATCCACAAGCTGCTGCCGAATTACGTGAACAACGTAAAAAGACTATCGCCAGTTCATTGGGTAAGCGCCATCGTAAGGAAAAAACTTTCCGTATTATGGGGCTGTCGGCAGTTATCGCAGGTTTATTCTTTGTCGTGTTGCTTTTTGGCAGTATTTTGGCCAAAGGCTTGCCAGCATTTTGGCAAAGCAGCATGAGCCTTCCAATTTATTTCGATCCAGCAGTTGTGAATGTAGGTCCAAAACCGAAAGCAATTGCAGGTGAGTCACCAGCCCAATACGAAGAACGTATGATTGCGTGGCAAACTGAAATGGGCATGGTCGATTGGGATGCCCTCATTGTGAACGGCATTATTGCTAAAGATAAAGCGCTAGAAGCACAGCGTGATGATCTTGGCTATTTATATACCAGTTCTGAAGCGTACCGTGTACGTGACATGGTGTTGGCTGATCCATCACTGATTGGTCAAACCAAAGATGTTAAAGTACTTGCAGATGCTAACGTAGATGTATGGTTAGAAGGTAATATTGACCGTAGCCTGCCAGATGAGCAGCAACAGTTAAGCCCTGAAGTACGTCAATTGGCAGACAAGTTAGAGTCACAAGGCATTATTGAAAGTACATTCAATACCAACATTTTTGTTAGCCCAGACTCACGTAGTTCTCCTGCAACATCTGGTTTGGCGGGTGCATTCATGGGTTCTTTATTCATGATGCTAATTGTGATCTTTATTTCGATTCCAATTGGTGTGGCATCGGCAATTTACTTAGAAGAATTTGCGCCAAAAAATGCCATTACTGATATTATTGAAGTGAACATTAACAACTTGGCTGCTGTACCTTCTATTGTGTTCGGTTTGCTAGGTGCTGCCATCTTTATTGGTTGGATGCACTTACCATTGTCTGCACCGTTGGTGGGTGGTTTAGTGTTAAGTTTAATGACTTTACCAACCGTAATTATTACCACACGTGCATCGTTAAAAGCAGTGCCACCGTCTATTCGTCAGGCAGCTTTAGGTTTGGGCGCATCGCGTTTACAAACTGTGTTCCACCATGTACTCCCACTTGCATTGCCGGGTATTTTAACGGGTGCAATTATTGGTGTCGCACAAGCTTTAGGTGAAACTGCACCATTGTTATTAATTGGTATGAGTGCCTTTGTTGCCAGTGTACCAGCAACTCCATTTGATCAATCTACTGCGTTACCTGTGCAAATTTTCTTATGGCAGGGTAATGAAATGCGTAACTTCTTTGAAGGACGTACCGCTGCAGCCATTATCGTATTGCTTGCGTTAATGATTGGCTTGAACAGCCTTGCAATCTGGTTACGTAAGAAGTTTGAAGTACGCTGGTAATTGAGGGCAGAATATGAATACTGTAGCAAGCACAGAAAAACCAAATTCCTTAGAACAGGATAAACAAGTGAATCCACAGCAAAGCCAATTTACATCTCCAGATGTAGAACAGAAGCAATCATCAACTTCGTTTGTTTCACAGTTTGATACACAAGCGTCTAGCAAAAAAGAAGCTAAGTCTTCAAATGTGAAATTAAGTACCAATGATGTGCATGTGTACTATGGTGAATCTGAAGCAATCAAAGGTATTGATTTAAATATCTATGAAAATGAAGTGATTGCATTTATTGGTCCATCTGGTTGCGGTAAATCTACTTTCTTGCGTACTTTAAACCGTATGAACGACACCATTGATAGCTGTCGTGTAACGGGTAAAGTGATGTTGGATAACCAAGACATTTATGATCCTAACCTTGACGTCGTATTATTACGTGCGCAAGTTGGTATGGTGTTCCAAAAGCCAAACCCATTTCCAAAATCAATTTTTGAAAACGTAGCCTATGGCCCTAAACTGCATGGTTTAGCGCGCGATAAATACGATTTGGAAGAAATTGTAGAAAACAGTTTGCGTAAAGCTGGTTTGTGGGATGAAGTGAAAGACCGTTTGAATCAACCAGGTACTGGTTTGTCGGGTGGTCAGCAACAACGTCTTTGTATCGCACGTACCATTGCGGTAAGTCCAGAAGTAATTTTAATGGATGAACCATGTTCGGCACTTGACCCAATTGCAACGGCAAAAGTAGAAGAATTAATTTCTGAACTTTCTACTCAATATACAATTGCAATTGTAACGCACTCTATGCAACAGGCAGCACGTGTATCTGACCGTACTGCATACTTCCATTTGGGTGATTTGATTGAAGTGAATGCAACTGAAAAAGTATTTACTCAGCCAGACCATCAATTAACAGAAGCGTATATTACAGGTCGTTTTGGTTAATTTTCAAAATCTGTATAAAAGGACCGCAAATCAAACCGATTTGCGGTTTTTTTATGACGAATGTTTAGTACCTAGCATGATTTTGCTTTTGCACAAATTAAACGGTAATGAGATTTAAAATCGATTAAATTAAGCAAATCAACAAGGTGATATTGAATTTTTAAGTTCAGCCCTCATCTTAAGCTAAGCACAAATAAAATTGAGAATTGCGGATCTATGTTATTTCATTTACCTAAATTACCTGCCGAAATTCGTATTAGCCATTTAAATGCGCGAATTAACGAACAACGAAAAAAAATTGCGCAAACTACGGCATCTAAACTTGAGTTATTGCAACTTAGCCAACAAATGGCACGTGAAGCACGAGCCCGTAAAAAGAACAATCAAAAAATTTATGTACTTGACTTTAAAGGCGATACAGCCGCATCAGCAGTAGAGCAATTACGTGAAGAAATCACTTTGGTTTTGGCAACAGCAAAAGCAGGTCGTGACCGTGTGGTGGTGCGCCTAGAAAGCCCTGGTGGCATGGTACATGGCTATGGACTTGCTGCTGCTCAATTGGTGCGTTTACGTGATGCAGGATTTCATTTAACCATTTGTGTCGATAAAGTTGCGGCAAGTGGTGGCTATATGATGGCATGCATTGGTTCAGAAATTGTGTCAGCGCCATTTGCCATTTTGGGTTCTATTGGGGTAGTGGCACAAGTACCGAACTTTAATCGCTTGCTGAAAGAAAAAAATATAGATTTTGAGATGTACACCGCAGGTGAATATAAACGCACCGTGACCATGTTTGGTGAAAATACCGCAGAAGGCAAAGCAAAATTTGAACAAGAGTTGCAGCAAACCCATATTCTGTTTAAGCACTTTGTTGAAAAGTACCGCCCACAACTGAATGTTGAAAAAGTCGCAACAGGTGAGCATTGGTATGGTCATGATGCTTTAGATTTAAATTTGGTGGATAAACTACAAACTTCAGATGAGTACTTACTGAGCTTATTGCCACAGCATGATATTTATGTAATTCAAACTCGTAAAAAACCAACATTGGGTGAAAAACTGGGTTTACAAGCAGCACAAATGGCAGACAGTCTGATTCCAGCTGTAATGAATAAACTGGTGGATAGCCTAAGCAAAGCCAATAGTAGTTTGCTGCAAATACGTGATCCGAAACTGTAATAGCGATCATCTAACTTCTAAGTTTGATCTAAAAATTGCGCTCATTGAGCGCAATTTTTTTATTCATATTTTATAAAAAATTAAAGTTTTTAGGTCTTTGATTTAAGCATCTTAATTTTCAATTCAGCTTGATGCGATATCTTGGTAATAAGAAAAAAACACCTAGCCATGTTGAATATGCAAACAAATATTGTGCCAGCGAAGCAATCAACATCTACAGATTTAATGATTCGTTTTTTACATATGGTGATGCTACTGAGCTTTACAGGAGCATATTTAACAGGCGATGTGGAAGAATGGCATCAGTTGCACATGGCTTTTGGTTACACTTTGGGAATTAGTTTAGCTTTACGAATAGTGTGGCAGGTGTTGAGTATGTTGAACAGTAGACAGCCAACAGGGATTTCAAGACGTTTAGGCATGGTCCAACAATTTATAAAACGCTATTGGAAACAGCCACAGCAGTATTTTTCACTGCAGTTTTTAAAGTCGGGTAGTTCCAGTGCGTTTCAATTTAGTATTTTGTTGATTTGGTTAGCATTGCCTTTAACTGTGTTGGCTGGATTTTTCACCGATTATACCCAAAGTCATACCTTAAAGGAGGTGTATGAATTTGCTGCAAATTTATTCTTAGTTGCAGTGTTGGTGCATTTAGCAAGTTTAACTTTAAGCAGTGTATTGTTTAAAAAATGGCTTGCCAAAACCATGTTTTGGGGTTCAGGTAAACCCGCAGTATTCACAGTGCTGGTCTGGATGATTTCAGTTGCAAGTTTAGCTGGTTTTTGGTGGTGGTATTGGCAATAAATTTGGATTTAGTCAGCAAGGGTATTCTGTTATGGGGTGTGTTTCTTGATTAAGTAGAAACAGCCCATGAGTATTGCCCCTATTGTCGCTAAAAGCATATCCATGTGTGCATCCCAAATATCCCCTTGCTGTCCGTTATAATTTTCAGCATCTTCTGGTGATAAGCCAAGCGCAATGAGCCATTCCAGCCATTCATAAATCAAACTGCTTGCCATGACAAATTGAATGACCAAAAGATATAAAACTATCGGTTTATTTTTTGGAAACCAGATTTCAAACAAACGTAATAAAACAGGGTAGAGCAAAATCCCATAAGTCAAATGCACAAAGCGGTCATACATATTGCGTGACCAGCCCATGCTTTGATCTAAATTAAAGCCAAAGCTGTGCAAAATCCAATTATTATAGGGCACATAAGAATACAGATAATGTGCCCCGATAATGTGAATCAGTAAAAATATTAAATACAGCACAAAACTGGAAAAGCTCAGTCCTACTTTTTTAAAGGCAATCAGCAAACCAGCCATCATAAAAACTGTGCCTGCCTGATGCAGTAAATATGACTCAAATTCCAGTGGTTGAATACTGGCAGCAAACATGGCGAGTACGACCAAGCCTAAAGCGTAGTAATGTTTAATGTGGAATTGATTTTCCATGTGGATTTTGATTTGGGAGATTTATTTTATTCTAATAAAAATGCGAAGCCGAAGCTTCGCATTTTTGTATTCGGGTTATTGCTATACAAACTAGATTTTAGAAATAAGATCAGCAACTTGTTTAGCTTGTTCAGCAGCATTACCTATATAAGTTGCAGGAGTCATTTCCGCTAAACGTGCACGGTCTGCTGCAGGAACGCCTTCTAACTCGTTACCATTTACAAAATCGACCATCATGTCACGTGTCATGGCTTGACCACGAGTCAGGGCTTTTAGTTTTTCGTATGGTTTTTCGATGTTATAGCGACGCATAACGGTTTGAATTGGTTCAGCCAATACCTCTTGTGCATTGTCTAAATCTTCAAGAATACGTTGAGCGTTCAATTCAAGTTTGCCAATACCTTTTGAGCAAGCTTCAAATGCGATCAAGCTTTGTGCAAAACCAACACCCATGTTACGTAGAACAGTCGAGTCGGTTAAGTCACGCTGCCAGCGAGAAATTGGTAATTTTTCGCCCAAGTGCGCCAAGACTGCGTTAGCAATACCTAAGTTACCTTCAGAGTTTTCAAAGTCAATTGGGTTAACTTTATGTGGCATGGTTGAAGAACCCACTTCGCCTTCTTTAAGTTTTTGCTTGAAGAAGCCAAGTGAGATATAACCCCAAACGTCACGGTTAAAGTCGATCAGAATGGTGTTGAAACGACGTAATGCATCAAACAATTCTGCCATGTAGTCGTGTGGCTCGATTTGTGTGGTGTATGGGTTAAATGTTAAGCCTAAAGACTCTACAAATGCTTGAGAATGTGCAGGCCAGTTGATTTCTGGGTAAGCAGAAAGGTGAGCGTTGTAGTTACCTACGGCACCATTGATTTTGCCCAAAAGCTCAACTTGTTTGAACTGTTTGATTTGACGAGCAAGACGATACGCCACGTTCGCCATTTCTTTACCCAAAGTAGTTGGGCTTGCAGTTTGACCGTGAGTACGTGACAACATTGGTTGATCAGCATGTTTTTCTGCCAATGAAACAATTGAGTCAATGATTTGCTGCATAGCTTCAATCAATACTTCACGGCCATTTTTAAGCATTAAAGCATGTGACAAGTTGTTAATGTCTTCTGAAGTACAAGCAAAGTGAATAAATTCCCCCGCATTTTTCAACTCATCAATGTTGGCAATTTTTTCTTTTAAGAAGTATTCAACCGCTTTTACGTCGTGGTTGGTGGTGCGTTCAATTTCTTTAATGCGGTTGGCATCATCTTCAGAGAAGTTTGCAACAATTGCATCTAATGCCGCATTGGTTGCAGCACTGAACGCAGGTACTTCAGTAATTTCTGGACGATTGGCAAGCGCTTGTAACCAACGCACTTCAACAGTCACACGAGCATGGATTAAACCAAACTCAGAGAGGAAAGGGCGGAGTGCATCACATTTGCTTGCATAGCGCCCATCTAATGGAGAAAGTGCGGTTAAAGCGTTCATATCGATTCCTTAAACTTTGGAATTAAACCTAAAACAAAAGCGTGTTCAGCATGGTTTAAACCACCTGATACTGTAAACGCGCCAGATCTTGAATATCACGTAATAATTTACGTTTGCTAAATATCATGCCCCATGAGCTGCCACCAAGTTGACGCCACAGGTGTGCCATTTGTAAGCCTGTAAAAAGCGAAGCACGAATTCGATTGGTATGTGCAGAATCTTTAAATGCCTCTGCATTGCCACGTACCATAATGCGCGGGTTAATTTGTCCTGCTGTGTCTACATAGGTTTGCGCTAAATTGGCAATAATACTGGGATGCAAATAGTTATTATCAAAAAATGAGAGTTGTTTTAAAATTTTTTGCTGTGATTGTTCAATGATTTCAACGTATTTGGGGTTGCTATAGACTTTCTTTTCCAATTGCAGCAATGCCATAGCATAAGACATGGGCAATTTGGCATTCGATAACTTGGGTAAACGCGATTTTGGCGCAGTATTGAAGGGTTGGTTGATGCTGCTTTCTAGCGTTTTTAAACCCAGCGAAATATCGGCCAAGTGATTAAAAAAATCCAGTGTTTGTGAGCTTTTGTTATGACTTGGACGAATGTTTAAACTGGCTTTAATCAATTGCTCAAAATAAAAGTTACCGCTATCGCCAATACTTTGTCTGCCTGTTAGTGCGGTCATGTGCGTAAGCTGAGTGGCTTGGAACACACCCGCTAATGCCAAAGCACGATTTTGGCGAACATTCAGAGTTGGAGACTGTTGAAACGGTAACTCTGTCATCCGGAACAATCCTTAAATAAAATCTGGTTTTGGTGCGTTGGTATGGTGAATGACACCGCCGCCTAAACACACTTCGCCCGAGTAGAATACGACACTTTGACCAGGAGTTACGGCACGCTGTGGTTCATCAAACTCGACACGTACGCCACCAGGTAAATCAGCATCATTGAAGATCACGCAATCTTGATCATCCTGACGGTAACGGGTACGGCAAGTACAACGGAAACCCGTTGCAGGAATTTCCTGTTCACCAGCAACCCAATCCACAGCTTCGCTCCATAAAATGGTGCTTTGCATAAGTGGATGTTCATGGCCTTGACCAATCACCAAGCGATTATTTTCAATATCTTTGTGCAGCACAAACCACGCGCCTTCGGCAACACCTTTTAAGCCGCCAATGCCAATCCCGCCACGCTGACCGAGCGTATAGTACATTAAGCCGTGATGTTCACCAACCTCTTTGCCGTTGTCTAAAACAATTTTTCCAGCTTGTGCAGGTAAATATTGTTTTAAGAAATCATTAAAGCGGCGTTCACCAATAAAACAAATACCAGTCGAGTCTTTTTTCTTGGCGGTGACTAAATCTAGTTCTTCGGCAATTTTTCGGACTTGTGGTTTTTCAATTTCACCTACTGGGAATAAGGTTTTGTTAATTTCACGACCATGCACTGCATGTAAGAAATAAGTCTGATCTTTATTTTTATCTAAACCACGTAATAGTGGGGCGTAGGCTTCGCCTTTAGAGTTGTACTGCGTTTCACCACGACGAGCGTAGTGACCAGTGGCAATAAAATCTGCACCCAAATTCATGGCGTGATCTAAAAAGGCACGGAATTTAATTTCTTTATTGCATAGAATATCTGGGTTTGGTGTACGTCCTGCAGCATATTCGGCAAGAAAATGCTCAAAGACACGATCCCAATACTCCATAGCAAAGTTGGCTGTATGCAACTTAATACCTAGTTTATCGCACACTGCTTGCGCATCGGCAAGGTCTTCCATTGCGGTGCAATATTCGGTGCCGTCATCTTCTTCCCAGTTTTTCATGAAAAGACCTTCAACCTGATAACCTTGTTGAAGTAGAAGTGCAGCAGAAACAGATGAATCTACACCACCTGACATACCGACGATGACACGTTGTTGCATAGGATTAGGCATCCAAACTTGAAATTAGGGGAGAATTTTGGTGCTCGTAAATGAGCGATAAAGGATAAGACTGACCACTGAGCGCATCTTGAACCGCTTTCATTACCAACGGACTACGGGCACGTGCAGATTCAGCCAGTTCGTCTGCAGACATCCACACAGTACCGATAATGTCTGGATCGAGTTGAGCTTGCGCATCATGTTGTAGCGATTCGGCTAAAAAGCAGAAACGGTAATAAGTACGGTCAGGAAACATGGGCGGGGTATAGCTATAAATACCCAATAAGGCATTAATTTTGACCTGATGCCCAGTTTCCTCCATGGTTTCACGCAATGCAGCTTCAATTAAGCTTTCGCCCGCTTCAACATGCCCTGCAGGCTGATTAAACACGCTATGCGTCACACCCTCTGTATGTTCTTCAACAAACAGGAATTTTCCGTTTTTTTCGATAACGGTGGCGACAGTAACGTGAGCAGTCCAAGCGGTCATTGAAAAGCACCATGGGATAAAACGCATATTCTACAAAATTTAGGGGGATGTGGCTATGTTGAAAGGGGATTTCTTTAAGATGTTATTGCACCTGCATGCTCGGAGATAAATCAACAAAAATATAATTAATATCTCACCAAGAATAGTTTGGACGGGCTTTGTTGCACAAAGATTTCCTAACTATATGATTTTATAGGATTTGATTGTTTTTCAGTCAGGATTTTAATTTAATAAAATCAATGGCTTATATATTTATGCAACAAAACCGTTTGGACGTTATAAATTTACTCTGATTTTCTACAGTCATTTTCAATCAATGTATTACCATAAGTAGAATTTAGTTGATGTTGCCAATGTTTAACATAAGCCTTTATCCAGAGGTAACTTTCATGTTTGTCAATTTGGGTTGGTAAATATGGCTTATGTTTTTGCAGAAAAATCCCCATCCAGCAGATTTGATTGATTTGAGTAATATTTAGTTCTGTATCAAAATGATAAGCATTGCCAATGGTTTGCTCATAGCCCCGTATTACAGCAACTTTTTCAAGTGTTGAAAGTAATAACTGCTGCGTTAAGGGGGATGGTTCGGATGAGGAGGCGATTTGGTACACTTTGGTGTCAGATAACAATGTTGTACCTACTATTCCACGATTGGCATTTTTGAGTGCTACACTATTTTTATCTGTCTGAGAGGTGAGTGAACAGCTAGTTAAAAATATGCAACATAATACACTAAGGGGTATTATTAATTTTTTTATATATAACATTGTCTGGATCGCCTAAATATATACCTTGAGATTTTAATATTTGAATCATGTGTGGGTTAAAATTCTGTTTAAAAACATCAACAAACATATTTCTATTAATTGTAATTGGCTCTTTATTATTTTGGATTAAAAGTATATCTCTAGTTGCATCAATCACATTAATTTATCAATCTGATTTTGCCGGTTTTTAGCTTTCATTAAAGCTGACTGCAATTGATCGTGAGTTTTTAAATGAGGAATATCTTTTCTGAAGCATGACGAATTTGGAATCATCATGCTTAAAAATTGACTTTTGCCGATCTAATCTAAATTAAGGCCGTTTATTGATAATTCCCCGCAACTTTCACATAGTGCCGTGCAGAATAAGGTAAAAACTCCTTTTCCTTGTCAGTTAAAGGACGAACTTTTTGCACAGGGCTACCCACATACAAATAACCACTTTCCAAGCGTTTACGCGGAGGTACTAAAGAGCCTGCACCAATCATCACATCATCTTCAATAATGGCATCATCCAAAACAATCGTGTTAATGCCCAATAACACCCGATTACCAATGGTGCAGCCGTGTAAGGTTACACCATGTCCAACGGTGACATCTTCACCAATAATTAGCGGAGAACCTTCAGGTTTGTCGGCTTTTTTATGGCTAACATGCAGCATGGCATGATCTTGTACGTTGGAATTTTGACCAATCCGAATATGATTAACATCGCCACGAATCACGGCAAAAGGCCAAACCGATACATTGGCAGCCAGATGCACATCACCTATCACAATAGATAATTCATCTACATAACAACTTGCGTCAACTTTTGGAGTGTGGTCTAAATAGGCACGAATATTTTTTTTCATGATTGACACATCTATAGCTTATAAATTCAGGATTAAACACAGTATAAAATAAAAAAGCACACATTCGGACAATGTGTGCTTCGCTTTAGTCTAAGCTGAAAATCTTAGAATAAGTTGCTAAAGAACTGCTTGATATGATCTAGCATACGTGCAAAGAAGCCTGCTTGTTCAATATCTTGCAAAGCAACCAATGGTTTTTCTGCAATCACTTTACCGTCTAAAGTCGCCACATATTTACCAATGACTTGACCTTTTTTCAAAGGAGCAGTCAATTTAGGCTGAACCACCAATTGTGTTTTGATTTGGTTGGCTTTGCCTTTAGGCATGGTCACGTTAAAGTTTTCTGGTAAACCAATTTGAGCTTCTTTACTTTTACCGTACCAAACTTTGGCTTTTGCCAAGACTTGGTTGGCAGGTTGAACACGTACAGTTTCGTAATTTGCATAACCCCAAGCCAATAATTCACGTGTTTGTGTTGCACGTGCTTGCATGGTTGGTGCACCAAAAATCACCGAAATTAAACGCATTGGACCACGTTTAGACGATGTTGTTAAACAATAACCTGCTTCATTGGTGTGGCCTGTTTTTAAACCATCTACACTTGGGTCTGTATATAACAGGGCATTACGGTTGCCTTGTTTAATCCCATTAAAAGAAAATTCTTTTTCAGAATAGATTGGATAATACTTTGAACTGTCGTGGATGATGTGCTGTGCCAAAGTCGCCATATCTTTTGCGGTAGATAAGTGACCTTCTGCAGGCATACCTGTAGAGTTCATAAACTGGGTGTTGCTCATGCCAATGCGTTTGGCTTCTTCATTCATCATGTGAACGAAAGTACCTTCGTTGCCTGCAATGTGCTCGGCCATGGCTTTAGAGGCATCATTGCCTGATTGAACAATAATACCGCGTAGCATTTCAAGTACAGTGGCTGTGCCATTTAAAGGAACGTACATACATGATTCTGTGCTGCTACCACGACACCATGCAGATTCATTCATGCGGACTTGTTCATCTTCCGTGAGTTCACCCTTCAATAACTTTTGTTCAATGATGAAACTGGTCATCATTTTGGTCATAGAGGCAGGGGCGAGTTTTTCGTTTTCATTTTTTGAAGCTAAAATTTGTCCCGTCTCATAATCCATCAAAACGTATGATTTGTTATTGAGTTCTGGTGGTGTGGCTAAGACAGTTGCTGCATAAGAAAAGCTTGGTAATAGTAATAATGCAGCAAGGGCGCTTTTTCGGGTCATTCTAAGGGGTTCCAATACTTGATGTATGCACAAAGAGCTAGCATTTTAGGGCAAAGCTCAGCCGACTTCTATGGGAGAAATCGGCTTATTGATAAAAGTATTGTAACCAAATTGTATTATCGGCTATATGCTGTCAATTCTTGGCAAATTGCTTTGTTTTTGGCTGTTCCAGCCGCTTTGGCATCGGCACGTGCTTCTTTTAAAATAGGTTGAAAGCTTTTTTGCTTGCTGAGTTTATTTAATGCTGTAACAGCGTCTTTTTCTTTAGGCATATATTCTTGTGCAAGTTGCGCATAACCTTGATTAAACTTGGCTTTATCTGTTACCAATGCAGGGCAAACTTCAGATAATACATAAATAGCCGCTAATTCTTGCTGAGTCACCTGTTGTAATGGTGTGACTTCAATATTTTCTTCTTGTGCCATTGCTGCTTGGCTTAAACCTAAACTCAGTGCAATTGCACCCAAAATTTGAACTGTACGTGATTTTTTAAAGCCAGAAAATGAAGCAGAAAATTGCATATAAATTACCTTAAATATGGTTTGAGCTGAATCATGTGATTCATTTAAGTGTTTATAAGATTAAACATTTATTTTGTAATTGAAAGAGTGAAAATGTATTAAAGCTGTGTGATTCAAACATCAATCATGTAGAAAAGTGGAGCTTTGCTTTGAAATCAGGAAAGTCTGGATGTGTTGTAAGTTATATGTGCGCAGTATAAAAAATAAGGCAAACTTTCAAAGTTTGCCTTATTAGAAAAAGATTCAATCGTAATTTAAATCATCTGATTTAAATTGCTAATTCTAAAGCTTCTAGACATACTGCTTTTTGTTCATCGGCACTGGTGTCTTTAGCGGCTTGACGTGCTTCGGTTAAAACAGATTGATATTCTGCATCGGCCTGTAATTTTGCAAGTGTCATGCTGCTATCAGAATAATCTTGTAAATAGGTTTGAATCAGCGCTTGAATGTTACTGTCTAATTTTGCATTTTTGCCAATCAGCGCAGGGCACATTTCAGTCATGACTTGTGCTGCAGCAACATCTTCCTTAATAATGGTATTGGCTTCTTCAGCAGTTAGATCACTGGCAACAACAGCTTGAGTCATTACAGCAGCAAAACCTAAACCCAATAAACGACGAAATGGCAAAGCTAAAATCATGAGAGTCACATATATTTTGGATGGATGTTAGTCGCTAAATATATATAATCTTGTGTATATTTCAATGAAATGTGCTGACCAGTCATTTTAGTTTATGTTGTGTGCCGAATCTGCTGAAGCATGGGCAATGTGATTTTGAACTTAATTTGATGTAGCGCTTCCTAAATTTATTTGATTCTTTATTGTTGTTTTATCTGAGATTTTTTTGTGAATATTCTAATAGCCAATGATGATGGCGTGTTTGCACCTGGTATTCAAGCGTTAGCGCAAGCCTTAAAACCGCTGGGTCGTGTTGTCATTGTAGCCCCTGAAAGTGAACGTAGTGGTTTTTCAAGCGCACTGACTTTGGATCGTCCTTTAAGACCTGTGCAAATTGCTGAAGACGTTTGGGCAGTTAATGGTACACCTGCAGATTGTGTATATTTGTCCATGAATGGATTATTCGATTTTGAATTTGATCTGGTGGTTAGTGGTATTAATAGTGGTGCAAATCTTGGTGATGATGTGCTGTATTCAGGTACTGTTGGGGCTGCATTTGAAGGTCGCTTGATGAAACAACCAGCCATTGCTGTATCACTGGCAGGGCACAATGTGCGTTCTTATCAGCATCCGCAAGATTATATGCAAGCTGCACAATGGGTACATGATTTTATTGCCCAAGGTTTACCAAGTTTGCCAGCCCGCCATATTTTTAATGTGAATATTCCAGATGTACCTGTACTGCAAGGCACAAAAATCACCTATCAAGGGCAACGCACCCAGTCCAAGCCTATCACCAGTCAGGTCGATCCGCGTGGACGTCAGGTATATTGGATTGGTTTGTCGGGGGAAGCGGTTGCTGCACCGAAAAAAGGTTTAACCGAGATCGAGTCCGATTTTTTTGCTGTGGCGAATGGCTATGTTAGCGTCACACCAATTCAAATGGATGCGACCAATTATGAGGTTTTACAAAGCTTGCACAGTCAATTGCCAAAAAATTGACAAAGTAATGTTATAACTTTGTGAAAAAGTGGCTGTTAAGCCTCATTTCAAGGACTTTTTTGCTACTCTTAGCGAAATGGAACATATATAGAATTTGTAGAGAGGAAGAGAATGCCCGTGGTGTTTCAATATCGTTTATTTGCCACACCAACCGCCGTGTTGAAAACCCTTGTGTTATCCACTGCTGTTGTTTCTACCGTATTGTTAAGTGGCTGTGCTTCTAAACCTCAAGTAAATAATTCTGCACGTTATGCAACGGCACCGAATTTTTATACCGTACGTTCGGGTGATACTTTAAGTGGTATTGCGGCACGTTATGGATTGAGCTACCTCAGCATTGCAGAAATGAATGATATTGCACCGCCGTATCGTATTTATGTAGGGCAGTCTATTCGCCTGAAAAGCGGTAATGCACCACGTACCACAACCACACGCCCTGTAACGCAGGCTGCGCCAATTCAGCGTCAGACTGTAACTTTACCAACTACGCCAACTCCAGCACCTGTGATTTCGTCCACAACAACGACTACGAGCTCATCATCACCAGCAACTCCTGTACGCAGTAGTAGCCTGCGTTGGGTGAAACCATCGCAAGGTGCGGTAATTGAGCATTTTAATTTAGCAAGTAATGTTAAGGGTACACGTTATGGTGGCAATGTAGGCGATCCAATTTATGCCGCTGCCGATGGTCAAGTGGTGTATGCAGCCGATGGCTTGAAAGAATATGGCAATTTAATTTTAATCAAGCATATTGATGGTTATATCACGGCTTATGCACATAACAGTAAAATGAACGTGAATAGTGGTCAAAATGTAACAGCGGGTCAAAAAATTGCAGAAATGGGCTCTTCGGGTGCTACACGTACCATGTTGGAGTTTCAGGTACGCCTAGATGGTAAGCCAATCAATCCGACTAATGTTTTACCAATAAATTAAATTTTGCAAATACAAAACATAAATTTCACCGTATAATACAATAGGTTGCTTTTATCGAAAGATAAGAGCACCTGTATAATTTCAGAGGGAATTTATGTTAGATCAACTTCGAGCAATGGGTGTATTTGCTTGTGTTGTTGAAAAAAGCTCGTTTAGCGGTGCAGCGCGTGATCTAGGGATCACCACAAGTGCCGTCAGTCAACAAATCCGTTCATTAGAACAAGAAATGGAAGTCACACTTCTGCATCGTTCTACTAGAAAACTGAGTTTGACTGAAGCAGGACAAGCTTTTTTCCACAGCTGTCAAGAAATGCTAGCTGCTGCTGAGCGCGGAAAAATCCGCATTAATGAATTAAGAGATGATCTGGTCGGTGATTTACGAATTGCCACCACTCCTGAGTTAGGCGCGAATCATGTGATTCCTGCACTTTCACATTGGATGTCGGCCCATCGTGGTTTATCTATCCATCTAGAAACAGACAATCAATACATCGATTTAATTGATAACCGTATTGATATTGCCTTGCGTATGAGCCCAAAAATTGAAGATCAAAACTTGCATGTGATTCCAATTGCACATGTAGATCAGGTTTTAGTGGCATCTCCAAGTTATTTAAATCAGACCGCACCAATTTCACGCCCTGAAGATTTAAAAAATCATGATCTAATTCCATTAACGATTATGAAGAATTTTCAGCATTTAAGTTTTCAGCACGTGACCCGTGATGAAAATGTCAGTATTGAAATGGGATCACGGTTATCGACCAATAATGTTTTGGTGTCTAAATCGTTATGTATGCAGGGGCATGGTATAGCCCGCATTTTACATTTAGATATTCAAAAAGAATTATTGAACGGTGGTTTGGTTGAAGTTTTGCCTGAGTGGAAATTACCTGCATTTACCTTGTATGCGATTATTTCTAAACATGAGCAACTTCCAATGAAAATTCATCGTTGTCTAGAGGCATTAAAACAGTATTTTTCTCAATTACCTGGTGGGCGTGTGTATCAAGAAGCATCTTGATGGGGCAATGATGGTTAAGTATTTTGAGTTTCACACAATTATAAATAATAAATAAAAAGCCGCAGTTTCAACTGCGGCTTTTTCGGTAGGGCATAGAATTTATGCCAAGAATTTTTTAATCATGCTGACCAAGCGCTCAATTAATTGATCTGCCTGAGCCTGAGTAATATTTAATGTTGGCAATAAACGCACCACAGAACCTGCAGTGACATTAATGATCATTTTGTACTCATCACGGGCAATATCTACCAACTCTGCACATGGTTTTGGTAATTCAATACCAATCATCAAACCAAAGCCACGCACAGTCACATTTTGGTCTGCGAGTTGTTGACGCAATTGCGTCACAATATAGCCACCCATTTGTGCAGCATTTTCTACCAAGTTTTCTTTCTGAATGGTGTCAATCACAGTGTAAACCACGCGTGAACCTAACGCAGTACCACTGTAGGTTGAGCCATGATTACCAGCAGTAAGAACGCCCACACCACGACCTTGAGTCATGACTGCACCAATTGGGAAGCCATTGCCCAAACCTTTCGCTGTAGTCAATACATCAGGCACAATATTGGTGTGTTGGTAGGCAAAAAATTTACCTGTACGACCATTACCTGTTTGTACTTCATCAAGCATCATCAACCAATTGTGCTGATTACAAATACGGCGGATGTCTTCTAGGTAGCTAAAGCCTTGTGGTGCTGTATTAACACCACCTTCGCCTTGAATCGGTTCAACCAAAATTGCCACAATGTCTGGATGCTGAATTGCAGCTTCTTCAATGGCTTCAACATCACCAAAAGGTACGCGAATAAAGCCTTCCACCAAAGGTGCAAAACCTTCTTGAACTTTTTTATTGCCAGTTGCAGACAGGGTAGCCAAAGTACGGCCGTGGAAAGAGTGATCTGCAACTATAATTTTAGGATTGGCTACGCCTTGCATGTGACCGAATTTACGTGCAATTTTAATTGCACCTTCGTTAGACTCTGCGCCACTGTTTGAAAAAAATACTTCTTCCATGCCAGCAACTTGCGCCAATTTTTGTGCAGCAGCAGTTTGCCAAGGCACTTCAAATAAGTTACTGGTGTGAATTAAAGTTGCGGCCTGATCTGCAATAGCTTCTGTAATAGCAGGATGTGCGTGACCTAAACCACATACAGCAATACCAGTGAGGGCATCTAAATATTCTGTGCCATCTTCAGTATAAAGATAAGAACCTCGACCGCGAACAAAGCTGATCGGCTGACGGCCAAATACAGGCATCAAGTGTGATGGTTGATCAGTTTGCACAGGAGCAAGGGTAATGTTATTCATGACTAACTCTTATCTGTTAGGTTGGAGGAAAAAACTTATATAAGCAAAATCTGCCACAGATGAAAAGCCTAATTGTAAATAAAGTTGGATTTATTGCTTTAGACGTACTGTTTTGCTCGGTTTTGGGTATAATGCCACACAGATGAGTTGAGGATTTACCAATGACTGAACAAGTACGCGATACCGAAGCATTAATTCGTGAACAAATTGCTAAACATGCTGTTCTTCTTTATATGAAAGGCACACCACAATTTCCACAATGTGGTTTTTCTGCGCGCGCAGTAGAAGCACTCAGTCAAATTGGTCGTCCTTTTGCTTATGTGAATATTTTAGAAAATCAGGATATTCGTACGACTTTACCAAAAATTGCCAACTGGCCAACTTTCCCACAATTGTGGATTAACGGCGAGTTGATTGGTGGTAGCGATATTATGTTGGACATGTTCCAAAAAGGTGAGTTAAAGCCTTTAGTTGAGCAATACAGCCCAGCACCTGAAGCTTAAGCGACTAAACTGAGGGCATTTATGCCTGAGTGTTGAAAACGCAAAAGTTGAAATAAAAAAAGCGCCGAAGCGCTTTTTTTATTGCTATAGTTTTAAGGGATAAGCACATTATTCAACTGTAGGACTTGTCGCTGCAAGCTCAGTAGTTTCAGCTGGTTCTTCAGCTTGCTCATCTGCTTGTACTACCACTTTCGGCTTTTTCTTGTCCTTTTTCTCTTTGTCTTTTTTATCCTTTTCTTTTTTGGTTTTTTTCTTTTTCTTCGGCTCTTCTTCAATTTCCGCGCCATCTTCAATGGCTTGCCAATACTCAAGCTGCTCCATGACTGCAGCATAAATTGAGCCTTTGCTATAACGTCCTTTTTTGTTGAGTTTGCCAACAGGACGTGCCATTAAAATTTCTAGGGCTTGGTCAATGGTATCAATGGCATGAATGTGGAATTGACCTTGTTCGACGGCTTCAATAACATCTTTGCGTAGCATTAAATGCTGCATGTTCTGGCGTGGGATAATCACGCCTTGCTTACCCGTTAAACCTTGTAGCTTACAGGCATCAAAGAAGCCTTCAATTTTTGCATTCACGCCACCAATTGGTTGTACCTGACCCAACTGGTTCATGGAACCTGTAATTGCCCAAGACTGATCAATTGGCAATTGGCTAATCGCTGAAATCAAAGCCGAGAGTTCTGCCACAGTCGCACTGTCACCATCGACTTGACCATAGCTTTGTTCAAAGGCGAGGGCAGCAGAAAAGTGCAAGATTTGTTCACGACCAAAATGCGCTTTTAAGAAACTGGCCATCAACAACACGCCTTTGGCATGTAATGACCCGCCAAGCTCTACACTGCGTTCAATGTCTAAAATGTCGCCACCGCCTTGGTAGACCGAAGCAGTTAAGCGAGAAGGTAATCCAAATTCGACATCGGCATAGTGAATCACCGACAAGGCATTGATTTGCCCTAAGCGGTGCCCACGTGTTTCGATTAACTGCGTACCACGCGATAAGTCCTGCCAATAGAGTTCACGCAAATAGCCTAAGCGATATTTGCGATGATCGAGCGCCGTATTGATATGCTGTTCGGAAACAGTTTTATCACCCGCTTGAGCCGCATGGTGATGTGACTCGCGAATTAGATCACCCAAGGTGAGGGCATGTAATGATAAAGAGCTTTGGTCTTCTGCCTGACGGCTTGAGTCGGTCAGCAATGCCGCTAAAGCAGAACGATCAAATGGCAACAATTTGTCAGATTGCACATAATCGGCAATCAGTTGCATATAGGCCTGCTCGTTTTCGTCATTACGTTGTAATGTATCGGTAAAGTCGGCACGGATTTTAAAGACACTGCCCAGTTCAGGTTCTAGCTCTAAAATTTCATAATAAATTTCAGGTTCTGCCAGTAAAATAACTTTAATATTCAGTGGAATGGCTTGTGGCTCAATGGAAATGCTGCCGGTTAAAGTCAGCATGTGCTCTAAAGAGGATAGTTTTAATTGCCCTGATTTTAAAGCACGTTTTAGTCCTTGCCATGCATAAGGCTGCTCAAGTAATTGCTCTGCTTCGAGCATCAGAAAACCGCCGTTAGCTTTGTGTAAGCTTCCTGCACGAATTAAAGTAAAGTCTGTGGTAATGGTGCCATTTTGCGTGAGTTGTTCCACATGCCCTAATAAATTGTAATGGGTGGGAAAATCTTCAAAAATAACAGGTACGCCACTGTTGGGTTTGTGAGTCACAATAATATTCGCTTGATAGCGCGCAGGAATACGGCTAAAGGTACCCGGACGAAAATCATCCTCTTCCTGTTCTAAAACAAACTCGACATTATTTACGATGTCTTCAGCATAGTACTGTAAATACTCGGTCAAGCCTTCTACATTCGGGTATTTGTTTTGAATAATATCAATGCGCGGCATCACCACTTGTTTGGCAATATCGCGGTTTAATTCCTGTACTTTGTCGCGTGCATCATCTTCTAGATCACCTAAATGCAAGCCCAAACGCTCTAGTTTTTTATTCATATAACGAATATTAGAGGCAATTTCTGCACGGGTTTTGCTGTCTAAAGCATTAATATCTTCCTTAGACATTTCTTGCATTTTGTCATTTTTAAGATGTACAGGTACGAAGCAATGTTCATCTTCCTGCGCAATCAGTTTTAAATCGAGTTCTTCACCTTCACTGGTCAGTTCAATTAAGGCTTGTTGCTGCTCATCGCCCGCTTGCTGACGAATCATTTCAATACGGTTGTGGTAGGTTTCGGCTGTAAAGCGGCGCTCGAGCTGTTTTAAAATGGTTTGCCAAGTCTGATGCAACAAACTTTGAAATTTAGGTGCTTGACCTGCAGGCAATTGCAAGGCCAGTGGCTGACGTGGATGCTTGAAATTATTGACATAAACCCAGTCATTTGGGGTAGGCATACTTTTGGCATGTTGCTGCAACAAACGCTTGACCATCGTGCGCTTGCCTAATCCTGCTGTGCCTACAGCAAAAATATTATAGCCAGAATATGGCAGGGAAATACCTGCCTCGACTGAAGCACGTGCCCGATCTTGTCCTAAAAAATTATTCAGTGGTTTAATGCGTCGGGTTGACGCTGGAATGTTGTCGTAATTGGGGATATGCGTCAGTTGTGATGCTTTTAATTGAGTCGTCTCTAGGGTTGTTTGAATTTCGCTTTGTTCAAAGGCAGAGCTGAGAAGCGGTTGTTGTGCGTCTTGCGTTGCTGTTGTTGTATTGGCTGTTATCGATGTATTGATTTGATCAAGTCTTTGGGTCACTGTAGAAATCCAAAACGAAATATTGCAGTTAGAGGGTTAAAGGTATACAGGTTTAATGAGAAAATTCAAGCTAAGCCGCCATTTTTACTACAAAATGACAAGGCACTTGTGGATAATTTCATAAATACTGTTGAAACAGAAGCTATTCCACGATTGAATAACAACAATTTGACTTAACAGAAAATAATAATCGCATGACCACACAAAGTACTGGGCAAACTTCAGCACAAAATACAGGATGGAAAGCTGCATTTACAGCATTTTTAGACCGCCGTGCGCTGATTATGCTGTTTTTAGGTTTCTCCGCAGGTATTCCAATTTTACTGATTTTTTCCAGTCTGTCGTTGTGGTTGGGCGAGGCAGGAATTGATAAAAGTGCAGTGACTTTCTTTAGTTGGGCCGCCTTGGGTTATTCCTTTAAATTTGTTTGGGCACCATTAATTGATGAATTGCCCGTTCCGTATTTAACCAAAAAATTAGGGCGTCGTCGGGCATGGTTGCTCATTGCACAATGTTTGATTATCTGTGCAATTGCAGTCATGGCATTTTCCGACCCTGCATTGGGGCAGGCACATTTATACCAAATGGCATTTGGCGCAGTATTACTCGGATTTTCTGCCGCCACGCAGGATATTGTCATTGATGCCTATCGTATTGAGTTGGCAGAAACCCAAATGCAAACCGTGTTGGCTTCGACCTATAACGCAGGTTACCGCATCGGGATGATTGTTGCGGGTGCGGGGGCTTTGTTTTTGGCTGCATCGTTAGGCACAGCTAAAGGCAACTATATTTACAGTGCATGGAAAGTGACTTATTTGGCCATGGCTGCGGTGATGTTGATTGGTATTGTCACCACCTTGATCATTCGTGAACCACAGGTAAATAGGGTCAATAAACATTATCAACGTCGTGACTATTTCCGTTTGGTGATGGTGTTTTTTGTCGCCGTATTCAGTTTTGTGTTGTGTTATGTCTTTTCTGGCAATTTAACTGAAGCCTTAAAACAACAATTTCAGCTGAAAGACGCATTTTTGTTATTCTGTTTGGAAGCATTGCGCTTTATTGCTTCAGGCGCTGCGGCAGTATTGATGGGCACTATTTTAGTCAAATGTGGTGCTGTGAATAAACAGATGGCCTTTGAAACATGGGTACATCCTGTTGCGGACTTCTTTAAGCGCTATGGCGTCAAACTGGCCCTAGTTTTATTGTTGTTGATTGGTTTTTATCGGGTTTCAGACATCATCGCTGGGGTAATTTCCAATGTGTTCTATCAAGACCTGAACTTTAGCAAAGAGCAAATTGCCGAAGCTGTTAAAGTGTATGGGGTGATTTTCAGTCTGCTGGGCGGCTTCTTGGGGGGCTTACTGGCACAGCGCATGAACATTATGAAACTGATGTTTGTTGGTGCAGTATTGGCTTCTTCAACCAACCTAATTTTTATTGGTCTAGTGAAGTCAGGGCAAGCGCTTAGTGATGTGCAAGTTTCAGTGGGGCAGCAACAATATCAGACTCAGGCCGATGAAGTGGGTTATTGGAAAGTTGCTGTACCAAGTCAGGTGTTGGCCACCCAACATGAAATTCAGGTACGTGCACATTATCAAACTGGCGATACACCATCACGTTTAGTGTCGATGCCTTATTTACAGCAGACAGCTACCGAAACTGCGCAATTACAGCTTTTACCACTAACTTCAGATAACACAATTTCCGTAGCAGAAAAGGCCAATAGCATTGTGGTACGTGGGCAATATGTGGGGCCTGCTCTAACCGAGCAGCAAAAAATTGTGCTACAGCTAGATGGACAAAACTTTGATGCCAAACTCGATGCTCAAGGTATGTTTACTGCAGCGATTACAGGGCAGCTTTTGGCAGATTCTGCAGCAAAGCAATTGACTGTGGTGTTGATGGATCAGCAACAGGTGCTACAGCAACACAGCCAAAGCTATAAAGTTGATTCAACGCAGGCTGCAGACACGACCTTGGATGTCGATATTCAGCCTTTGCCTGTGGTCAATACAGCATCAACCGAGATGGTGGAAATTCAGGGTAAAGTGATCAAACCGTATAGCTCATTATGGTTATATTTTGCCATTATTGTTGATAACTTAGCTTCAGGTTTAGCCGGCGCAGCGTTTATTGCCTTTTTATCCAGTTTAACCAGTGTGTCTTTTACGGCAGTGCAATATGCGATTTTTAGCTCACTCATGACCCTAACCCCTAAGATTTTAGGCGGTTATTCGGGTACTATAGTGACCAATATTGGTTATCCATACTTTTTCCTCATGACCACCTTAATAGGAATTCCAATTTTGATTTTAGTGGTGTGGGTGGCAAAGTTATTACGTGATCATCAAGCAACATCTTCGGACACGATTCAACAGAAGGATGAATAATATGCGCATGCTGCATACCATGTTACGTGTAGGTAATTTAGAACAATCATTAAAATTTTATACAGAAGTTTTAGGTATGACTTTGCTTCGTAAGCGTGATTATGAAGAAGGGCGTTTTACCTTGGCTTTTGTAGGATATGGTGATGAAGAAAATCATACAGTTTTGGAGCTGACTCATAACTGGGATACTCAAAGCTATGATTTAGGCAATGCTTATGGGCATATCGCGATTGCGGTAGAAGATGCTTACAAAGCCTGTGAAGAAATTAAGGCACGTGGTGGCAATGTCGTGCGTGAAGCAGGGCCAATGAAAGGCGGTGTGACTGTAATTGCGTTCGTTGAAGACCCAGATGGTTATAAAGTTGAGTTGATTCAGCAAGATCAGAATGCACGTAATAACTAAGTGCTCTTGTGCAAAGCAGCAACGACTTGGCCTTAATTGCCTAATAAACTGAATGTTGTTCAGCATTCAGTTAAAAAATATTGAACATATTCTATAAACACTCGCTTTTTGAATATCGCCCAGTAAGATAAGTTTATCGAAAGGTAAATAAGTCGCTGGGCTTATTCATATCAATGAACCCTTTAAAAACAAAAATTAGGATGCTGCAATGTTGAAGTTATTGGCACTGGATCGCTTTACTATACTCTTATTTGTAATGGTTATCTTAGCCAGTGTGCTGCCTGTTTCTGGGCAGGAAGCCGATGTTTTTGCTGTGATTACAACAGTCGCTATTGCTATCTTATTCTTTTTGCACGGAGCAAAATTATCACGTGAAGCGGTGATTCAGGGCTTTATGCATTGGCAGTTACATGCTTTGGTATTTACATTTACCTTTGCGCTGTTTCCCATTCTAGGATTACTTGCCAAACCTGTTTTAGTGCCAATGCTCGGACAAGAGTTGTATTGGGGCTTTTTGTTTATGTGCTTTTTGCCTTCTACAGTACAGTCTTCCATTGCATTTACTTCAGTGGCGAAAGGCAATGTTGCCAGTGCTGTATGCAGTGCTTCATTTTCCAATTTGATTGGGATGTTTATCACCCCCATTTTAGTAGGCGTGTTTATTCTGGGGCAGTCGGAACATGGTTTTGACCCGACCCATTCAATTATTCAAATTACTTTATTGCTGTTGGTACCATTTATATTGGGGCAGTTGCTGCGTCCTTATGTTTATCCTTATATGTTGAAATTACCAAAGTTGGTCAAGGTGTTTGATCAGGGTTCAATTTTAATGGTGGTTTATGGGGCATTTAGTGGGGCAGTCGTGGCGGGTTTATGGCATCAGGTGAGTGGTATGACCTTGCTGCTGTTAATTGTGGCGTGTTCAGTTTTATTGACTATTGTGATGTGGCTGGCATGGGTTGTACCTCAGTGGATGGGTTTTGCACGTGAAGATCAAATCGCAGCATTTTTTTGTAGTTCCAAAAAAACTTTGGCCAGCGGTGTGCCGATGGCGCAAATTTTATTTATTGGGCAGCCATTGGGTATGATAGTTTTACCCATCATGATTTTCCATCAAATTCAGCTCATGGTTTGCGGTGTGATAGCCAACGCGCTTGAGAAGCGGGCAGATTTGGCAGAGCAGTCAACATTAAATCCCAAAGAATAATTAGCTTTCAGCTATTTTATTCCGTATAATAATGCCCAACTTGTTGTGCTTAGCTCTGACGGTATCCGTCTCGGTGGGCCAAAAGAATGGTCTGTTATGGTGTTGGTCTGCTTTTTAGCACGTTCCTCATGTTTTATGAGAGTGACCAATTGCGATGACAGCATAAGCCTTCTTGAATCTTAGGAGTAATCGACGATGCGCGCCGATATTCACCCAAAATATGAAAAATTAGTTGCTACTTGCTCTTGCGGTAACGTAATCGAAACTCGTTCAGCTGTTGGTAAAGAAACTCTTTATCTTGACGTATGTTCTGCATGCCACCCGTTCTATACTGGTAAGCAAAAGAACGTTGACACTGGCGGTCGTATCGACAAGTTCAAACAACGTTTTGCTGGTATGTCACGTTCTATCAAACGTTAATATCCAGTACGAAAAAAACGGGCAATTTGCCCGTTTTTTTGTGCCTAGAATTTAGAGATAAAAGCATTCAAAAAAAAAGATTCAGAATAAAAAAATGAGACTGCTAAAACAGTCTCATTCATAAAATTGTTCTTTGCGCTAAGCGCTAAATGCAATGTACAAGACCTTATTGGTCTTGTACATCAATTAAATGATCCAGTTTTTTCTGGAAGTAATCACCCTGAATAAAGCGGGCATCAACATTCCATGCATTGGCAAACAGGTTCATATCATTTAAGTCACGTAGCAAAATCTCAATTGGCTTAATTTCGCTATATACGCTGAGTTGTTCCTGCAATTCCTGCGTAGATTGATCATCTGCCAGTTTCTCAATCAGGGCGCTGTGCAGGGTCAAGTAGTGAATATCAACTTGTTTTAAGATTGATTCACTGTAAATTGAATGACCAAAATCTCGTAGTGAAATTTCTGCACCGTGTTGACGTAATAAGCCGATTTGCTTTTGTGCATCGCCTAAGTTTTGACTAATATCTTCTTCTGAGAATTGTAAAATCAGTGGATGGCTGAGGCGACTACCAACAATGGTGATCAGTTTAGACACAAACTCAGGGAAACTGCGGTCTTGCAATAACACGTGTTTGTTTAAATTGACAATCAGTTTGGCTTCAGGATATTGAGTAATAAAGTTATGTAACTGTTTACATGCTTCTACCAAAATCCAGCGATCTAGCTTAATTGAAAGCTCAGGATCTTCTGCCAATTCAATCAGTCCCGCTAAGCTTTTCCATTCACTATTGAAAATAAAGCCACTGGTCACTTCATAAGTGTAAAGGTTAGTATCTTGCTTATCATACAATTGCTGATACTTCAGGTGGATTTCACCACGATCCAAACTTTGACGTAATGCAGTAATAATCGCAGGTTCATTAAATGACTGTGGAACTGCAGCAGATTCAATCGCATTTAAATTAGATTCACCAAATGACAAGTCTAATGCTAAACCTGAACTATTCTGATCTTGTGGGTTTGGTAAAGCATTGGCGAACCCTTGACTAATTAGCTGTTCAAAATTCTTTTCATCTCGAATATCTTGATTTAGCAAGATATAGCCAATTCGTAAATTTAAAGGATAGGTGTGCTGATCTACCGTGAGTAATTGAGGCTTGGTCAGTGAATTCAGGCCAATCAGTTTAGATTCTAAAATTGCAGTAGATTCAGCTTGGAATAGCCCGACAACCAAACCATTACTCACTGTAAATAATGGCACATTGGTTTGTTCTTTTAAGAAGGTTTGAATATTGGCAAAGTAGTTTTTTGTGGTCAGCCAATCTGCTTGGAAAATAGCTTCAGGGCAATTGGCTAAAGAGAACACAACCAAAGCATTTGCAATGGAGGGTTGTTTCGCCAAGGTACGATTGACCAATTGATAGGTACTTGGCTTTGCTGCAGGTTTTTCACTTGTAGATGCCGCAGACGATGCAACATTTGCCGTAGAGGTTTCATTGTCTATGGTAATTTGCAAAGCATCGTCATCTGTTGCGGCAATAAACTCTACTTTAAGTGGATTTTGCTTGGCCAATAATGGATTTTGACTATGAATGTCAAAACGACCATGGTCAAACTGCCCTTGACTGACTTTCTTAAAACGGAATTTAAAGTCGGTTACATCTTCAGGCTGTAACAGATCGAGTAGGGGTAAGCCGATAATGTCATCTTCAGTTTTTAAACCAAACAGTTGTAAATATTCTGCATTGGCTTGTACGTGAATACCTTCTTGAATAATCGCAACAGCTTTGTTGCTGTCTTCCACCAAAGCCTGTGCCTGAATCTGTGCATTTTCAAGCTCAGTCATCAGTTGTTCTTGTGACTGCTGTAAGCGGCTAAAAGATAAGGCGCGAATTAAACCAAAATAGAAGCGTTCTGGAAAATCTAGATTGACGATGTCATAAATGCCTTTACGAATATAGCTTGTATATTGCGTAGTATCATAGTCATCTGGTCTGAGCAGCAAAAGGGGCAGATTAGGTTGTTGAGAAGCACGAATTAAAGTCAGTGCCTGATCAACTTTAAGGTCATAAGCACGACCGAAAATGACTAAATCCCAAGTCAAATGTAGCTGTTTTTCAAAATTTTTAATGTCATCTAAAAGAATAGCCTGAACACGGTGCTCATTGGCAGTGAGTTGTTCACAAATTTGGTTAAAACGTATCTGGTTGTCATCGATTATGAGCAAACGCGTTTCAGTACGTTTTAACTTTTTAGACAAGAGTGGATTTCTCACTTTAATGCTTCCCATAAATCGTTATTTTTAACTTCACTCACTTGCTTTTGAATAAAACTATCTAAGACAGGCTGTTGTTGGTCATTCAACAACTCAAAATCAAAGCGCATAAAACTTTGGGTAATCAGGAGAGGTTTGATTAAGAAAACTTTGAGTTCTTCTTCCCCTAAGCGTAATTGTACGGTTTGTTTATCGCGCAATAGTTGAATACCTGGCAAAATTAGGCTGGTGCTGACATCTTCAGCATCTGTACTTTGTACCAGTAATGCTGGATGGTAATGTCCTGTGTGTCGATCGGTTTTTACAAAAACAGCACAAGGGAATAGCTCTTGGGTTAAAATTTCCAAGCCAAGTTCTAAACTTTTTTCGGCAGATTGTTTAATCCAACGAATTACACCGCCACGCCATGGACTCTGATTATTTTCTTGAACTAAAATGAATTCGCCTGTTTTTAAATTTTTTGGTGTTTCGCCAGTCCATTTGATTCGGTAACCATTCACGCTAATGTCCAAAACATCGGCATTGTAAATTTGTTTGGTTTCACGATCTAAAGTTTTGATTGAGCTAATGTCTACCGATGAATTGGTGTGCATAGCATTGACAAAATGGCTTTCATTTTGGAATTGGTAGTTATCACCCAATACCAGTGTTTCGTTAAAATTCTTACCATTAGACAAATAAAAATGTGCAACGGTTAAACCAAAACAAATTTTAATCTGTGCAGAATATTCATAACGCTCATGCACACGCTCTGCAGTATTGGTCAAAATATTGTGCAGATGGAAATGCAAGGCAGGAGTGAGGAATAACCTCTCATTGCGTGAAAAATGTTCACCTTTGCGTCCCTGATTTTCATTTAAATGATCAAGTAAGGCTTGGGTAGAGATATAAATATCAGCGTTAAAACCATTGTTTTGGTGGCTGTTATATATTGGCGGATGATCTTTGCTTGAATCTACCACATAACGCGAAAGCGTGGTTTCTTTGGGTAAAATCTGAACCAATTTGGCCCAATCAAAACTGCATAAATACAAGCCTTGAATTTCTGCCGGACGAATTTGATGTGTATTAAAAATTTCCAACAAAATCAGTTGGGCATAGGCCTGAGCAATACTTACAAGTTGGTGCTGTGTACCTTGTAATTGATTAATATTATTTAAATAATAATGTTGTTGAATTGCAGTATCTAAAAGTTGATGTGCAATAACCCATTGATTAGGCAATGAGGGGCTATACAACATGTGTTGTTGGTAGCGTAGCAAAGCCAATTGTTGAAGTGCATAGTAGGTTGCTAAAATCCGAGCTGTTTGTAAGTTTTTCTTTAAGTTAAAGGCGAATAATGAAAATTTTTGCTGAGTGAGTTGTTGATGGCTGCGTCGCGCAATATCAATATACACTTTGGAAAAATGGCTACGTAATAACAAGGCCAATTCAATAATATGATCATTACGATCACTGCTAATCAAAGCTTGATTGAAAAAGTGTTTTTCCAAGCTAGTCAGCACATTTTCAAGTGTGGGATGAATAGCTTGAATTAAATCAAAACGTAAAGTTTCCTGACATTTCAGTTCAGAAATTTCTAAAAGGGCATTGAACAGGGCCTGAGAAGAATCCCCCAATTGTAAAATGGATAGGTCTGCTGCCCACGCCTGAATGCTTTTAACCGTATTTTGACAAAAACTCAATTGCTCCAGCTTTAGTTCGCTGGGAACCTGAAAAAGATCTGAAGTATTCATGTTCATGGTTGTTATTTAACTCAATAAGTTGAAACCCCAAAAAGCGGTGTCTTGTTTTTTTCGCCCGCAATTTCCCTAACGAGTTTAGGAACGAGATAGCCTGGCAAGTTCGCTAAAAGCTCTTTATAAATATGATCAATGTCAGATGACATTAGATCAAAATGATGTGCTCCTTTTACTTTATCTAACACGTGTAAATAGTAAGGCATCACCCCCGCATCAAATAGACGATAGCTTAAATCAACCAAGACCTGAGCAGAATTATTGACCCCATTTAATAATACTGCTTGATTCAGAACGGTGATGTTTTGCTCAACTAACTTGGCAAGATTTGCACAAGTAAAGTCATCTAATTCTGATGCGTGGTTCGAGTGTACCACTAGAATAATACGCAGCCTACTGTTTTTTAGTAAGGAAATCAGCGTTTCATCGACACGGTTGGGGATTACGATCGGAACTCGTGAATGAATTCTCAAAAATTTAATTTGTTGAACAGATGATAAACGCTCAATCCAGATTTGTAATTTGCGGTTAGACAGAGTGAGAGGATCACCACCACTTAAAATTACTTCGTTAATGTCAGGTTGACTTTCGATATAGGTTTTAATGTTGTCCCAATCTTCAGTTTTTGGCAGATTTTCCTGATAGGGAAAGTGTCTGCGGAAACAATAACGACAATGTACTGCACAGGCACCCGTCAGGGTCAGTAAAAAGCGGGATTTGTATTTGTGTAATACCCCAGGTTGTTGATTAGCTTGTTCTTCACCTAAAGGATCGGTCACAAAGCCAGGATGATCTTCAAGTTCTAAATGATGTGGTAAAACCTGTAGTAGCAAAGGGTCGAGCGGATTGCCTTTTTGCATTTTTTGTACAAAAGCGCGTGGTACACGCAGTTTAAACTGCTCAGATGCCAAGAGTGCGCCAGAAAGTAATTGCTGTTCGGACAGCTCCAAAATATTTAACAATTCGTGTGGGTCGGTGATCAAGTCACTGAGTTGAGATTGCCAGTTTTGCTCTTGGTACAGATAATTGATCATGCCAAAAAATTTAAATATAAGAAAAAAAGCGGAATAGAAAATACTCAGAAATAGAGGAGTAGTTTTCTAAATTTAAGTGTTGAATTACTGCGTAAAATAAATCTTTAAGATTTAAATCACAGCAAAGCAGTCGATTTTACCGATATCTTGAAGTGATCGGTAGTGGATTTTCATTGCTTCATTATGGCTTGCTCATTTACAATACGCCCGATGAAAAAAGATGTCGTAGGGCTGCCAATATGATGAGTATGTGCTGGCGGCTCAAATTACGGCATAAATAGTTAAGTTAGTCAGTTTGGAGTGTGCCAGTCATGGCCTATTATTCTACGAATGATTTCAAGTCAGGCCTTAAGGTTATGCTTGATGGTAACCCATGTTCAATCATGGAAAATGAATATGTAAAGCCAGGTAAAGGTCAAGCGTTTAACCGCGTAAAACTTCGTAACCTTCGTTCTGGTAAAGTTTTAGAAAAAACATTTAAGTCTGGTGACTCATTAGAAGCCGCTGACATTGTAGAAGTGGAAATGGAATATCTCTACAACGATGGCGAAATGTGGAACTTTATGGACCCTGTTTCTTTTGAACAAATTGCTGCAGATAAAACCGCAATGGGCGATGCTGCAAAATGGTTGAAAGACGATTCAAACGAAAAATGTACCATTATGTTGTTCAACGGCGTGCCTTTAACAGTTAATGCGCCAAACTTCGTGGTATTGAAAATTGTAGAAACTGATCCAGGTGTACGTGGTGACACTTCTGGCGGTGGCGGTAAACCAGCGAAATTAGAAACAGGTGCAGTGGTACGTGTTCCTTTATTCGTACAGCAAGAAGAAAGCGTTCGTGTAGATACACGTACAGGTGAATACCTAGAACGCGCATAATGATTTATTGATAAATCATAAGTAAAAGAGGGGGATGATTCGCGTCATCCCCCTTTTTTGTTGATTTGATTATGTGGTAAAAGAATAGGTGAAAAGTATAGGAAACTGTTGGTGCTCCATTTAAGTGTACGGTAGCGCACACTATGGATGTAAGGGCAGCAGACATCAAAATAAAAGGAGCAGGATCAACCAAGGATTTAGGAAATAAAGCTACATCTCGACAATAAAAGTAACGCTTAAAAAATGTAACAAGAAGAGAGATTGACATGGAATCAGTTCAACCGAAGTCAGGCCTGACTTCAAAAATTATATGGCTCTTGGTTGCCGTACTGGGTGCAGTATCTTTCGGGATTTTAGCACTCAGTAGAGGAGAACACGTCAATGCAGTCTGGTTGGTTTTAGCCGCAGTCTGTGTTTATAGCATCGCATATCGTTTCTACAGTTTATTTATTGCCACCAAAGTCTTTGAATTAAATGAACGACGTTTAACTCCTGCGCATCGTTTAGCAGATGGTTTGGATTATGTACCGACCAATAAAGGCGTTCTGTTTGGGCACCATTTTGCGGCTATTGCAGGTGCAGGTCCTTTAGTCGGGCCTATTCTTGCTGCACAAATGGGGTATTTGCCAGGGACCATTTGGCTTTTGGTGGGCGTAGTGTTGGCGGGTGCAGTACAGGACTTTTTAGTACTGTTTATTTCGACCCGTCGTGATGGTCGCTCTTTGGGTGAAATGGCCAAGCAAGAACTCGGTTCATTTGCAGGTGTGATTGTCATGCTCGGAGCATTGGGTGTGATGGTGATTATTCTTGCTGTACTGGCCCTAGTCGTGGTTAAGGCCTTAACCAATAGCCCGTGGGGTGTATTTAGTATTGCAGCCACCATCCCAATTGCAATTTTTATGGGCATTTATATGCGCTTTATCCGCCCAGGGAAAATTGCAGAGGTCTCCATTATTGGTTTTGTACTGATGATGATGGGCATTATCTACGGTGAAAATGTAGCACAACATCCCTATTGGGGCCCACTGTTTACCCTAAGTGGTACAGAATTGACTTGGTGCTTAATTGCTTACGGTTTTATTGCTTCAGTATTGCCTGTTTGGTTACTGTTGGCGCCACGTGATTATTTATCTACCTTCTTAAAAATTGGTGTGATTGCAGGTTTGGCTGTCGGGATTGTATTTGCAATGCCTGAAATGAAAATGCCTGCCGTGACACAATTTATTGATGGTACTGGCCCTGTTTTTGCGGGTTCGATGTTTCCTTTCTTATTTATTACGATTGCCTGTGGTGCGATCTCGGGTTTCCACGCACTGGTTTCTTCAGGTACTACCCCTAAACTGGTCAATAACGAAAAAGACATTCGTGTGATTGGTTATGGCGGCATGTTGATGGAATCTTTTGTTGCCATTATGGCAATGATTTGTGCCACTGTACTTGATCCAGGAGTGTATTTTGCTATTAATGCGCCTGTTGCCGTTTTAGGCACCACTGTTGAAAGTGCAGCAGAAGCAGTACGCAACTTAGGTTTTGTGGTTAGTCCTGAAGCTTTGACCATTTTGGCAAAAGAAGTGGGCGAAAGTTCAATTCTGTCACGTACAGGCGGTGCGCCAACTTTTGCAATTGGTATGGCACATATCATCACGGAAATTTTTAATAACCGTTCGATGATGGCGTTCTGGTATCACTTTGCAATTTTATTTGAGGCCTTATTTATTTTAACTGCAGTGGATGCAGGTACACGTGCTTGCCGTTTTATGGTGCAAGACACAGTGGGTATTGTGATTCCTGCAGTGAAAAATTCACATAACTTCTTTGGCAACTTACTCGGTACTGCAGTGGCGGTAGCAGGTTGGGGCTTCTTCGTCTATCAAGGTGTGGTCGATCCGCTAGGTGGTATTAACAGCTTATGGCCACTGTTCGGGATTGGTAACCAGATTTTGGCAGCGATGGCGCTTATTTTAGGTACAGCCATTTTGTTTAAAATGAAAAAAGAAAAATATGTTTGGGTCACTATCGTTCCAACCGTTTTCTTATTCATTACCTCAATGACCGCAGGTTGGCAAAAGATTTTCCACGACAATCCTAAAATTGGTTTCTTGGCGCAGGCAGACCGTTTCAGTGCAGCAATTCAGCGCAATGAAATTTTGGCACCTGCAAAAACAGTGACCGAAATGCAAACGATTGTGATGTCCAATCAAATTAATGCTGTGTTATGTGGCTTCTTTATGATTGTAGCTTTTGTGATGTTATTTGCTGCAATTGGAGTGATTCGTCGTGCATTGGCAAGTCCAACGCCAACTGTTAATGAAGCTGAAGCGATTTATCGTGATCCTGAAACCATTCAACCAAATGGCGGCCATTAAGGAGCAATTACATGATTAATTTAAAATTTGCACAACATGGCAAAACCGTGGTGTATAAAATTATTAAAATGACCATTATGTCGCAAAAGGATTTGATTCTGAATCCTAAAAACTGGTCAAGAATTGCAACACTTTGGCAGCGTTTGCAACAAAGCTTTCGTTTGATGGTAGGTGTGCCTGATTATCAAAATTATTTGGAACACATGCAGAAGCATCATCCAGATTTGGAAGCCATGGATGCCAAAACTTTCTATCGCTATTGTGTCGATGCACGTTATCCATCGGCCAAAGGTGGTTTGAAAAAATGTCCTTGTTGATGGCTGTTTAGTAGTTTCAGCAGGTTGAGCGGTGTTTTGAAAAGTGCCTGAAAGGTGAATCAGAATATCTCTAGGATTTCTTTGGAAATTTAAGAAAACGGTGTATGTTAAAACATACGCCGTTTTTTATTGGGGAATAGGGGGAGTGACTGTGATTTGGGGTAAGGAAAAAGTTCAAACGCAACAACACACACAAACACAGCAGCAACTACAACAACAAGTTGAATCTTATGCCGCCAAAATTCAGTCGTTCTTGACTGAAATTAATACGATTATTTTAGATAAAGAACAACAAACCAAACTTGCATTGAGCTGTCTACTGGCAGGTGGGCATGTGCTTTTTGAAGATTTACCTGGTTTGGGTAAAACCACCTTATCTAGTGCTTTGGCACATTTGGCAGGGCTGAAATTCCAACGTATTCAATTTACCAATGACATGCTGGCCAGTGATGTGATTGGGGTGAATATGTTTAATCAAAAAGAACATCAATTTGAGTTTAAACAAGGTCCAATTTTTACCCAAATTTTATTGGCCGATGAAATTAACCGTTGTTCGCCTAAAACTCAAAGTGCCTTACTCGAAGCCATGGAAGAGGGTGCAGTTACGGTAGATGGCGTACGTTATGTATTGCCACAACCTTTCTGGGTAATCGCCACGCAAAACCCGCTGTTTCAAAGTGGTACTTATGCCTTGCCTGAATCACAGCTAGATCGTTTTTTGATGCGTTTATCTTTAGGATATCCGTCACGTTTTGCAGAAAAAATGCTGCTACAGCAAAACTCCAGACATGCTTTAATTACCAGCTTGGCACATATTTTTACTGAAACCGAAATTTTAAACTTGCAGAAACTTGTGACAGACATCTACGTTTCAGAAGCGGCTTTAGAATATTTGCTAGATTTGGCTGCAGAAACCCGCAAAGAACGTCATGGTTTATCTACCCGAGGGGTTTTGGCTTTAAAGAAAGCAGCCCAAGCACACGCTTTAATTGAACAGCGTAGCTTTGTGAGTGCCGATGATATACAAGCGGTATTTGTGGCCGTTGCAGCACATCGTATCGGACTCAATGAAGCAGAAGCTTTGCATGTGATGCAACAGGTCAAAGTGAGTTAGTGTCATCATGTTAAAGCAGGCATGGCAAAACTGGATCAATTCACGCTTTAAATTTGAACGAAGCAAAACCCTTCAGCAAAAAGATATTTTGGTGTTTATCTATCAGCAAGGTTATTTGTATTTGGTACTAATTTTGATCACCTTCATAGCAGGTGTGAATTATGGCAATAACCTGATATTAGGTTTTTGCTTTTTGATCAGTGCCATTTTATGCATTAGTTTTTATTTAACTTTTAAGCAATTACATGACTTGCAGATTGAGGTGTTGACCACAGAAGTGGGGCAAGTCGGTGAAGCTTTGCAATTACAATTGCATTTCAAACAAGACTTTGCCCAAGCACGTTATTTATGGATTAAGATAGACACACAATTAGAAAAAGTCCTGATTCAAGAACTGAAACAACAGCATCAACTGACCATTTATGCAGAGCAACGAGGACGACTGGATTATCCAAATCTGCAAATTTACTCGGTTTATCCTTTTGGCTTAGTACGTGCGTGGACGTACTTAAACTTGACTCGTCATGCTTGGATTGCACCACGTAGCATGTCTTTTCGTGCTGAAAATAAACAGCAACAGCAAAGCTTTCAACCTGACTTAGATGAATTTCGTGAGCTACGTGATTTCCAAACGGGCGATTCTTTACAAGCCGTATCGTGGAAGCAAGCAGCACGTGGTCAAGGTTTGTATGTCAAAGTATTTGAACAATATCAAGACCAGCATCATATCGATATTGCTTATGAACACATGCCTGCAACATCGCATGAAGAAAAATTAAGTTTGATGATGGGTTTAGTAGAGCAATGCGAACAACAACAGTTGATTTATGCCATGTTTTTACCACATGCGACGCTTGAAAAAGGGATAGGCGAGCGACAGTTTAAACAGGCTAGAATCCTTTTGGCACAGGCTTAATGACGATGCATACTTCAATTCAGCAATCGATTTTACTCAGTTTATTTCTGATTTTAATCGCACATCTGCAGTTTAGTCCGTTGGCGTTGAGTGTAATTTTTGCCCTTATGTGGCTGATATTGTTTGTGCATTATCGAAAAAAAACAGCACGTATTTCTAAAACCTTAACCTTTGCTTTGACCATTGCTGCTTTAATCAGTATTTTTCTCAGTTATAAAACGCTGATTGGTGTAGATGCTGGAGTGGCATTATTAAGCACATTCTTATTTGCCAAAGCCTTAGAAAGTCACAATAAACGCGACCTGATTATTTTATTTAACTTTGCCTTATTCGTAAGTGCGAGTTCCTTTTTATATAGCCAAAGTATGTGGATGACGGCAATTGTCATTTTATGTTTATTAAGCTGTTTGATTGGATTGTATCGGATTCAGAAAAGTGAATTTGCTGATACCTTACGCAACACAACTAAACAAGATGCCAAAAATGATTTAAAGCATGTCGCTAAATTTATTGCATACGCTTTACCATTTTTTCTGTTGCTGTTTTTATTTTTTCCACGCTTACCACCATTGTGGCACGTACCTATACCAGAGGCCAAAGGCGTGACGGGAATTAGCGATACGATGTCACCTGGAGATATTGCCGAATTATCGCAATCTTCTGCTTTGGCGTTTCGTATTGTGGGAAATATGCAGCAACTTCCGCCACGTTCAAAACTTTACTGGCGGGCGATGGTGCTAGATCAATACGATGGCCGAACCTGGACCAGTAATTTTAGCAATCACCAACCAATCCAAGTCACGCAATTACAGTCCGAACAAACGAAGTTTGAATATCAATACATTGCAGCAGACCCACGAGTGCAATGGGTGATGGCACTAGAAAAATCTATACCCAACCAACAGGGTTATCTGTTGCGCCGTGACTGGAGTATTATTCCACAGCGGCAAAGTGGCAGAATTCAACCCATAGCTCTACAGTGGGTGGGTGAGTCTGCACAAATTCAGGGTGATCATGGACAGAGTGAGCGCTATCGACAATTTAGTCAGCGCTTAAATGTTCAAGTACGCACTCAATCTGATCCGCAGGCACAGCAATTTGCCATGCAGATGTTTGCACAAAGTCAGCAACAGCCTGAACGCTACGTACAAAATGTGTTGCAATGGTATCGTGATCAGGGCTTTAGCTATACCTTGAAACCTGGAACATTGGGACAGCATCGGGTAGATGAATTTCTGTTTCAGTCCAAGCAGGGTTTTTGTGAACACTATGCTTCTAGTTTTGCTTTGCTGATGCGCTATGTTGGAATTCCTGCGCGTGTGGTGGTGGGTTATCAGGGAGGGGAACTAGCACCTGATGCACAAAGTTGGGAAGTGCGCCAGCAAGATGCACATGCTTGGACAGAAGTGATGTTGAATCAGCAGTGGGTGCGTATAGACCCGACGGCAATCATTGCTCCACAACGTATTGATGGAGGCATGCAAAACCTGATGGCCGAAGATCGCACTATATTGGGCGATAATGCGCAAATTTGGCAGTACCAACATTCAAATTTGATTCGCAATTTGCGTGTGTGGAGTGATTACGCCAGTTATCAATGGCAGAGTAAGGTGGTGGGCTATGATGCAACATCTCAACGTCATTGGTTTGGGCGATTGGGTTTGGATTCGAGTTATGCATTGGTGATCGTGCTAATTTCGGGTATTGCGCTGTTGTTACTCGCATACTTTGGTTGGATTTATTGGAAAAAGCATCAGAACAGTTCTAGGGTTGATCGAGCTTTGCAGAGGTTTTCCAAAACTTTACCATTGGAGTTACAAAAACAGGATGCTGAAACTGTAACTGCGTGGATGCAGCGCTTGGCAGAGCTTGTGGATGATGATGAGCAAGCAGCTTTTAAGCGGCTTGCTTTGTGGTATCAACGCTATATTTATGCTGTGGATTCTCAGCCTGTTTCTGAATCGTTATTTTTTGATTTGCTTAAAACTTGTGCGGATGCTTTAAAAAAGCGTAGAAAGGACTTGTCTTAAAAAACAAAACTGAATATGATGCGAAGCACTTTAGGCGTATAGCTCAGTTGGTTAGAGCGCTACGTTGACATCGTAGAGGTCTCCAGTTCGAGTCTGGATATGCCTACCATATATATCAAAGGTTTGCAAGGAATTTCATGTACTTGCAAGCCTTTTTTTATTGCCTTTAGCTTGTTGCATATGTTGCCAAAGTTGCTATTTAGATACACTTAAAACTTAATTTGTGTCAGGATTTGTGTCAGAAAGATCAGTATAAAAGCATCACCTCCGTATCAACCGCTCCCAACAGCCAGGAGTATTGAACTCCCCAGTGACCTAACAATATCCCTAATTCTTGGAATATTCGTATTATTTTAAAAGTGAGAATCCAAGTTCTTCATCAACATGGCAACACCCTCAACATCCAACAAAACAACCAGCAGCTCAGCACCCATGGAACAGCTTTAATATCGGCGAAGATGCCGCAGTTAACTTCATCCAGCCGAATAAAAGTACAGTCGACCTTTTGAGTGGCTTTGTTGCACAAAGATTTGAAATGCAAAGCGCCCCTAATTGAGCCAAATTTAAGGCGTAACTTGGGTAAGTG
>NZ_JAAZQX010000014.1 GCF_012371325.1 Acinetobacter sp. A2
GTTACACGCTTGGCAACAAGACATTAACAGAGTGCGAATTAGTCCTTGACTATGTTTGATTACATTTTAAGGAACAGGTCCGTAGACCTCTTTGAGCATCTCAGAACCAATTACAAGGCTTGTTCATCTAACAGCAATTGCGCTTCACGCAGGCTTAAAGTGCCTTCATAAATTGCACGACCTGTAATAGCGCCTAGAATGCCTGGCTGACCTTTTAAGTTGCGTACGTCATCTAAGTTGGTTACACCACCCGACGCAATCACAGGCAAGCCTGAATATTGCGCCAAGTTCACGGTTTGCTCAACGTTTACACCTTGCATCATGCCGTCACGGGCAATATCGGTATAGACAATGCTAGATACGCCTGCATCGGCAAAACGCTTGGCTAAATCTATTGCTTTAACGTCTGTAACGTTGGCCCAGCCATCGGTAGCCACCATACCATTCATGGCGTCAATTCCGACAATAATGTGTCCTGCAAACTTTTTGCATGCTTCTTCTACAAAAGCAGGCTCTTGCACGGCTTTAGTGCCAATAATCACAAAAGACACGCCAGCATCTAAATAGTGTTCAATGGTTTCGAGTGAACGAATACCACCACCAATTTGAATTGGAAGCTCAGGTTGTGATTTTGCAATGGCTTCGACCACAGGTTTATGGATTGGCGTACCTGCGAAAGCACCGTTTAAATCGACTAAATGCAAGCGACGCGCGCCTTCATTTACCCAGTGCTGTGCAGTCGCCACTGGATCGTCAGAAAATACAGTATCATCTTCCATACGACCTTGTTTTAAACGAACACACTTGCCATCTTTCAGGTCAATTGCAGGGATGATCAGCATGCTTTCGCTCCTTGCCAAAAACTTATTGAATTCAATCTGTGCATCTTAACAAAGTATTGTTAAATCTCTAAGCATCTGTTGCAGGTTTTGTTTTAGATGGGCGAATCCGCAATTTGAGTGAGCTGTTGGGAATGTGATCGGGCAATAAACCTAAACGCCCTAATTCTTCAAATACCAATACAGGTGCGTAGGCATCGGCTGCGGCATAGGCAATTTGCGCTTCGCTAAGTGATTGACGTGCCCAGTTTGAGGTGCTGATGCTTTTACTTTTGGGAAAATTCACATGAAATAACAGGGCCATGGCATTTTTGAGCCCCAATGGACTTTTAAAGCCAAAACTGCCAAAACATTTGGATAATTCAATCACGCTATTCAACTGCATGCCTTTTTTACGAAATAAATGGGCATCATTTTTAAGCCCAAAACCGACTTTAATTTGATCCCGATTGGCAAAAATCGGTTGTAAAAATTGCCAAATATCGGCATTGACCTGAAATAAATAGGCTTTTTCTAGCGTTGCCAGTTGAATTAAATGCGGGCCCGTAGACACTTCACCGACATTAAAGGTGGGTTTAGATTCGGAGTCGAAACCCAAAACGGCTGCGGTTTTTAATTCTGCTTCCACTTCAAGGCATTGTTCCAGCGTTTGAATCAGCATAATCTGCGCGCGGGGCAGATTTTCAAAGTGTGGTAATTGTTGAATTTGCTCAGGGCTTGGCAGGGTGCGCAAACGGGTTTGATCCATAATATTCAAAGCGGTAAAGAAGCCGTTTTAGCCTAAAGAATTTTGCAGAATTTGGCAAAGTCTAAAATATTGAAATATCACTTTGCTTGAAAATTTTAAAAGTTAAAAAATAGCCCAAGCGGTGTGGACTATTTTAAACTTCAATGGGGTATGATTTAGGCCGCTATGCCATAAAGCCAGAAAATAAGCCGCCAAGGATTGCCAAAATAATCAGGACAATGAAAATCCAAGCCAGTACTTTTTCCCAACCTGCGGTTGGACGTGGCGCACCATAGCTATTCTGACGGTCATCGCCCGGGGCAAAGATCAGATATAAACCCAGAATAATATTGACCACAGGCACTAAAATCAGCAAAGACAACCAACCCGTATGATTGCGGTCATGTAGGCGGCGGATGGTAAAAATAAAGCTAAAGTAGAATGCAACGATATAAATAATAACAAGTAAGATCATGCCAATGCCCATAGAGCCTGAGCTTAGATCGACCAAAAGATTAGGTGCAATAATTGCAATGACTAAAATAAGCAGGGTCAGTGCGAAACTGAGTAAGCAGTTCCAAGCTAAAAAAGACATGCGACCAAAACGCCCCGCTGCACTCAGTGCAGAATCTTCTACATATTGACTCATTGTTGTAATTCCTTGTTTTTTAAATTGAGTTAAATTTTTTTTGAATTAAAGGTATAAAAAACATGCTAATTTTAAACAATAAAATAGCAGATGAAAAGTGAAAAACATTCACGCAAAAATAAAGCCGAGATTCACTCGGCTTTAGAAAAAATTCAGTGCTTTTAAAAACTTAAATTTTCCATTCCACAAAATTTTTAAGTAGCTGTAAGCCCGCAGTATGGCTCTTTTCAGGGTGGAACTGCGTTGCAAACAAGTTGTCTTGATGCAGTGCAGTACAGAAGGTTAGACCGTAATCACAGGTTGCAGCCACAATGCTGTCATCTTGCGGTTCAACATAGAAACTGTGCACGAAGTAGAAACGCGCATCTTGTTCAATGTTGTTCCACATAGGGTGGCTCGGGTCATGTTGATGTACCTGATTCCAACCCATGTGCGGTACTTTTAAGCCTTCCACTTCTGGAAAGCGTTTAACCGTACCTGCAAAAATACCCAACGCATCTGCACCGCCATTTTCTTCAGAACGCTGCATCAAGGCCTGCATGCCCACACAAATAGCGAGTACAGGCTTATTAAAGACTGCGTTGCGTACCACTTCATCAATTCCTGCTTCATGCATGCCTTGCATACAGTCACGCATGGCACCCACGCCAGGAAAGACGATTTTATCGGCTTGAGCAATCAGTTTTGGATCATTGGTGACATCCACCGTGGCACCCACATGCTCTAAAGCTTTGGCTGCCGAGTGTAAATTTCCCATGCCATAGTCAAGAAGGGCAATTCGGGTCATTAGAGTGTCCCTTTGGTCGATGCCACAGTATTTTCAGCACGTGGGTCAACTTCACATGCCATGCGTAAAGCACGTGCAAATGCTTTAAATACGCTTTCAATTTGGTGGTGGCTGTTTTTACCTTTAAGGTTGTCAATGTGCAGCGTCATTAATGCGTGGTTGACGAAGCCTTGGAAGAATTCTGAGAATAAATCTACATCAAAGCTACCAATGCGGGCACGGGTAAATGGAATATCCATAAATAAACCTGGACGACCTGATAAATCCACCACGACACGGCTTAAAGATTCATCGAGCGGTGCATAAAAGTGACCGTAGCGTTTTAAACCTTTTTTATCACCCAAGGCTTGAGCAAAAGCTTGTCCAAGCGTGATCCCGCAGTCTTCTACGGTGTGGTGATCATCAATTTCCAAGTCGCCATCACAATGAATATCAATATCAAACAAACCGTGTCGCTTGATTTGATCAATCATATGGTCTAAAAATGGAATGCCAGTATTGAGTGTGCCTTGACCCGTACCGTCCAGATTCACACGAACTCGAATTTTAGTTTCGTTGGTATTTCTTACCACTTCACTGATACGTTGGGTCATAGACACGTTCCTCAAAAAACGTCAAAAATGATTGATGTAAATATGTTTTCGCTGTGACGAAGTCTCAGCATATTAGATTGCTCAGGAGGGTTAATCAATGCCTATTACCGTACATGCCTATACTTCACTAGAAAATAACGAAGTGCGCAGCCAGCTTGAGCGACTGTATGATACCAGCCCTGAGTTTGGCGATGGGCAAGATGCGGTAAGCCAACTTGAGCAGAACTTAGCTCAGTATACCCTACTTTACACGGCAGAATTTAATACTAAAGTGATTGGGGCGATTTGGTGCACGGGACAAGAGGACAGTCGGACGCTTGAATATATCGTGGTACATCCTGCAAACCGTGGGCGAGGGGTGGCAGACCGTTTGGTGAGTGAGGTATGCCGTATGGAAGAAGCCAAAGGGGTGCAGCATTTCCAGCCGGGTTGTGGCGCAATTCACCGTTGTTTGGCGCATTTGGGTAAGTTGTGAGTTTTTAAAAAGCTGACGTTGTGTCTGTCTTTTCAGTTTATCCGTATAGGTCAAAATTAAATTAGTATCGAAAATCCCTTCTCTTGCGCCATATATGGCTCAGGGATGAGGAATATCTTCCGTAAGAGGATGATGGGGGATTGAAGTATGGTTTTAATCGGATTTGTGAAAGAAGTTTATCTAAATCCTATATTGTTTTTTGTGCTTGCACAGCCACAATTTTTAGCTAAGGTTTAAATAGCTTTGCGTAGGCATCTTCCTACTTTGGCAAGACCCAAAGTAGGCAAAAGTCTTTTGTTACCCATACACGACATCCTTGTCGTGATGGGTAACGTGGGGCATCCGTGCCCCACATTCGCGTATCGGAAGTTTGTCAAAATTTAATTGGAAAAGAACTCATTTTTAAATTTTTGGGTGATATTTCAGCAGAAATAGAATGAGGTTGCTGTAAAAGTAAACATTTGCACTGAAAAGCGAAAAAGACTATTGACGATTTACAGCTGAAACTGTTTAATACGCGTCATTGGCGTGATAGCTCAGTCGGTAGAGCAACGGATTGAAAATCCGTGTGTCCCCAGTTCGATCCTGGGTCTCGCCACCATATTCAAAACGATTTAACGTTTTCAATCCCTGATCCCATCAGGGATTTTTTTGCATAAAATTTATGCGATCAAATAAAAAAGTCATGATTTATATTGACTATTCAGCCGAGATACGGCTTAATACACGGCATTGGCGTGATAGCTCAGTCGGTAGAGCAACGGATTGAAAATCCGTGTGTCCCCAGTTCGATCCTGGGTCTCGCCACCATATTCAAAAAGCCTCAAACATTGTTTGAGGCTTTTTTTATGCCCAAATAAAAATGTTGAATACAAATCGGTTCTCTCTCGCTTCATCCAAAGTACACACTACTCATTTTAAAAGCTGTATTAGAATCAAATGGTCAGGGTGAGGGAGTTGCAGCATGAAAGATTTGTTTTCGCAGGGAAGTGCGTTGTATCGTCAGGCGCGTCCACAGTATTCAACAGAAATCGTCGATACGATTTTGCAGCATGTACCCGAGCGCCGTTTGGCGTGGGACTGTGGTGCTGGTTCAGGGCAGTTTACCCAGTTATTAACGCCACATTTTCAGCAGATTTTAGCCACGGATTTAAGTCAGGCACAGCTGGATCAAGCACCACAGTGGGAAAATGTGCGTTATCGCGCTTGTTTGGCGCAAGACAGCGGATTGGCAGATGCGAGTGTGGATTTAATTACCGTTGCACAAGCGATTCACTGGTTCAAGTTTGATGCCTTATATGCCGAAGTGCATCGGGTGCTAAAACCGAGTGGTATATTTGCTGCGGTGGGCTACGGTCTGATTCAAGCTGTAGATCCTGAGGTGAATACCGCAATTCAACGCTTGTATTTTCAGACCTTAAAAGGTTGTTGGGATGCTGAACGTCGTTATATTGATGACTTATATCGCACGATTCCTTTCCCATTTCAAGAAATCGTGACACCCGAACTTTGCCTGAAATATCGTTGGTCGGCAGCACAATTGCTGAATTATTTAAACACTTGGTCGGGACTGCAGCATTATTTAAAGCAACATACTGATACGCCCTTGCTTGAATTACAGCAATTGTTGCAGCAGCAACCTGCTCAGGGCTTGGAAATTCAGTTTCCAGTTTTGCTGCGTTTAGGTCGTTTGGTATAAAAAGTCAATGTATTGAGTGATTTTTGAACTTAAAATATAAGTTGGTGAAAAAAGGATGTTTCTCCACAGGTGTAATTTACCTATGTGCGAGGTGTCCAATGTTAAAATTTTCTCTCCCTATTTTATTCAGTCTTGCGCTGAGTCTCCCTGCGACTGCTTTTGCCAATCTTGATCAGCCTTTACAGGTCTTGGATGATTGTGCATTAAGTGCAGAATATGGGCAATCCAACAGCTTAAATTTGCTGCATGATCAATACCGCTTTACCGCGCAAGATGTGGTGAATCAAGTTCGAGCTGAACAAAACCTAGACTTAGCAAGCAAATTTGCAACTTTGGGTTCTCGTTTTTATATCAACCCGCAAGGTCAAACCGTGCTGCAAATTCAACGTGATGTCGTGTCTTTAGGTGTGATTGAAACCACACTCAGTGTGGATGGTTTGCGTCAGTTAGGACAGCATTTTATAGATGAATTTAAAGCTTTGGCATTTGAGTAAAGTCGAGTGCGTTGTCACAAATGACGTTGTGATAATTTATGAGACGTAAAAACTTAAGACATAAAAAAACGCCCTGAAAAATCAGGGCGTTTTTTATTGCACATGAATTACGCTGGTTGCGCAGATTCTTGTTGTGCAGGAGTCAACATGTGACCATGTTCTTCGAAGTTTGCATGCCAAGACAATGCTTCACGAAGTAGGTGAGGAGTGTGACCACCTTTTGCACATGCACGCTCGAAGTAATCGTTCAAGGCATTGCGGTACATTGGGTGTACACAGTTGTCGATAATCGCACGAGCGCGTTCACGTGGTGCAAGACCGCGTAAATCTGCTAAACCTTGCTCAGTAACCAAAATGTCAACGTCGTGTTCGTTGTGGTCTACGTGCGCAGCCATTGGAACGATAGATGAAATGTCACCGCCTTTCGCAATTGATTTAGTCACGAAAATCGCCAAGTGTGCGTTACGCGCGAAGTCACCTGAACCACCAATACCGTTCATCATTTTGGTACCGCATACGTGTGTTGAGTTCACGTTACCGTAAATATCAAACTCAAGTGCAGTGTTAATACCAATGATGCCTAAACGACGAACTAACTCTGGGAAGTTAGAAATTTCTTGTGGGCGTAAAATGAATTTGTCTTTGTAGTGTGAAAGATTGCCAAATACGCGATCACCACATTTTTCAGACAAAGTCATTGAACAGCCAGAAGCGAACTTCATTTTGCCTGCATCAATCAATTCAAAGGTACAGTCTTGAAGTACTTCTGAGTACATGACCAAGTCTTCAAAGTTAGAGTGTTTGAAGCCTGTTAATACTGCGTTTGCAATTGAACCGATACCTGCTTGTAATGGTGCAAGGTTTTTCGGTAAACGACCTTGTGCAACTTCATTTTCAAAGAATGCAATTAAGTGATCTGCAATTGCTTGAGTTTCATCATCTGGATCAGTCACGTTAGATGGAGAGTCAAGCAAAGTATCGTTAAATACAATACCTACAACTTTCGCTGGGTCTAACTGAATACCTTTGGTACCAATGCGTTGGTCAACGTGAGTTAACGGTACTGGACCACGTGTTGGGCGTGCTTCAGGGATGTAAATGTCGTGTAGACCTTCAAATTCTGTGCTTACCGTAGTGTTGATTTCAATAATGACTTTATCTGCAAATTCAACAAAGCTTGCAGAGTTACCTACAGAAGTTGTTGGAATAATTAAGCTGTCTTCAGTAATTGCTACTGCTTCAACAATAGCGATGTCTGGGCGTTTAAGCGTATTGTTACGCATTTGCTCAACAGTTTCAGACAAGTGCTGGTCAATAAACATAACTTGACCTTGGTTAATTGCTTTACGCAAAGTGTTGTCTACTTGGAACGGCATACGACGTGCCAAAACACCTGCTTCAGTCAATTGCTTGTCTAAATCGTTACCTAGACTTGCACCTGTAATTAAATCAATTTTTAAAGGATTGGTTTTTGCACGTGCAACCAATGCAAGTGGAACTGCTTTTGCTTCACCCGCACGAGTAAAGCCACTCATACCTACGGTCATACCATCATGAACGAATTCAGCAGCTTGTTCTGCGCTGATTACTTTGTCGTGGAGGGAGGCTAAACGGATGCGATCTAAAGACATGGTGAACTCTCGTAAAATACTAAACTGATACCGATTGTACCGATCAAAAAAGGTATTTTGCATAGGTGTTAGGCTAAGGTCTAATTTTTTGCCTAAATGGTGGTATAAAAATATTAAATAATATATAAATAGTTGAATTTAATAGTTTATTTATATATCGCTTGATAAATGTAAAAATTTACTTGATATATTTTTATACAATTTTGATATGCGCTGTGAGAAGTTTTTGCTTTGATTGCACTTAAGATTTGCTGTTGGTCTGAATTTGGTATATAGCCATTTCAACAGCATACAAAGCTGAGGGCAATTAAAAGTGCTCGCTCAGGCTTTGCTTGATTTTTTCTAGTGTGCCAAGGCTGTTTTTTTCCTCAACCTGTTCGGGTTGTAGTGGCAAGGTAATAATGGCTTCTAATCCGCCTTGTTCGCGGTTTTGAATGGTCAGTTCGCCCTGATGAATATCGACAATACGTTTTACAATTGCTAAGCCTAAACCACTGCCTTGTACGGTGCGCGCTTCATTGCCACGTACAAACGGCTGCATTAAATCAGCAATCTGGTCTTCAGGAATTCCTGTGCCGTTGTCGGCAACACTAATCCGAATCTGATCCTCCAGCACTTCTGCAGAAAGTTCAATTGGTTCTGCCCCATAGCGTTTAGAGTTGTTAATTAAGTTACCAATCAGACGTTTTAGTGACAAACTACGAGCCTGAATTAGAGGTAGTTCCTGTGCGGTATAGCGAATATCCAAAGGTTTAAACTGAATAATCAATTCCTGCAACAACACATTTAAATCAGTTTCTTGTAATTCTTCATCGGAACCATCTCGCATATAAGAAATGAATTGATTCAAAATCGCATCCATATCTTCTACATCGTAAATTAAGCCTTCTTTTAAAAAGTCTTCATCAGGCATCATTTCGGCACTTAAGCGAATTCGTGTGAGTGGCGTGCGCAGGTCGTGAGAAATACCCGCCAGCATGATCCGACGATCACGTTCAGTCTGTTCCAAGGTATAAATCATTTGGTTAAAAGCTTGGTTGACCTCGCGAATTTCCTGCGGGCCGTGATTGGTTTCCAAATAGGGTGCTTTGCCTGTTTTACTGTAGCTGTTAGCAGCATTTTGCAGACGACGCAAAGGGCGGTTCAGCTGACGCACCAAAGTTAAAATAATAGCGGCTGCGAAAAGTGGGATACCCAAGAGCCAGCCAAACACAAGTTCAGGACTGTAATTGGCATAGGTTTTAAGTGGCTCACGTACCCAGTTGCCATTCATTTCTGGGGTTTGAATCCAAATGCGCGGGCTTGGTTTGAATTGGAAATAAACCGTGACATCCTGCATTTTTAACTCAGTTGCCAGTTTCTTTTCAATTTGTCGGGTAAAAAATTCCGCAATGACTTTTTCCCGTACATTGGGAAACTCACGTGGATCGGTCACATACTCAATGCCGACCCGATTTTTGAGCCATGCATCAACATCGACTTCGGCTTCATTGTGAAAAATGCGCAAATCTGGATTGTTTAAAATTTCCAGTTCAACCGCTAAATAGCGGGCGTGTTGTTGAATTTCAGGTAAATATAAGGTGCGCCAAAAGAACCACAACGACATAAACAGGCTAAACAACACCACAAAGACCACCAGTACCGTGGTACGCATGGCTGCAGAGCGTGGCTTGATTTTGTCCAAAAAACGCTCCCAGCGGGTACGTTTCTTTTCAGAATACGCCACATAGTCGGTAAACTCTTGTGGGTTGATGGGTTCGAGTTTCACATCTTGTCCTGTGGCAGAGGTTGTAAAGCGAATTTGGTGAGTGAAATTTTATGATGAATATACTTTTTATTGGAGTGTTTGTTCTTTAAATCATTGCACAATGATCGGTATGTATAAATTTTGATCATTGTATGAAGATGTGAGGCTGAAGCCTCACATCATTTCTAACTTATTCCGCGCCATCTGGAACAAATACATAACCTACCCCCCAAACCGTTTGAATATAACGTGCACGGGCAGGGTTTTCTTCAATTAAACGACGTAAACGAGAAACTTGAACATCAATCGAGCGTTCCATCGCACCCCATTCACGGCCACGCGCCAAATTCATTAATTTGTCACGGGTCAAAGGTTCGCGTGGGTGTTGTACCAACGCTTTGAGTACCGCAAATTCACCTGTAGTCAGTGTTACAACCTGACCTTCACGCGTTAAAGTACGGGTCGATAAATCTAGCGACCATGGGCCAAAACCGACCACTTCCATTTGCTGACTTGGTGCGCCCGGTACTTCTCGCACTTGACGACGCAATACGGCACGAATACGTGCTAACAGCTCGTTTGGATTAAATGGTTTTGGCAAATAATCATCTGCACCTGCTTCAAGTCCTGCAATACGGTCTGAATCACTGCCGCGAGCGGTCAGCATAATAATTGGCGTATCGATGTTGGACTGACGTAAACGACGGCAAATACTTAAACCATCTTCCACAGGCAGCATAAAATCTAGCACGATTAAAGAGAACAGTTCACGCTGCAACAAACGATCCATTTGTGTGGCGTCGTGGGCAGTTTTCACCACAAAGCCTTTATCTTCCAAAAAGCGCTGTAAAAGGGTACGTAAACGCACATCATCATCGACGACGAGAATGCGTTCGACGCGGTCAGTTTCGGTGTGTACGGCATCTGTTTTTTCAGCAGGTACAACTAAACTCATGATGTGCTCCTTTATTCTTTATTGTCATCGTAAACAAAAAGTTGAGTTGGCTTTGAGTATACGATTCATTTGTATCTATTGCCTATGTTCTAAAGCAACAAATATTGCAGATAAAATCAAGACATAGATACCAAATATATACAGCATTCCTGTGTGAAAATCTGACATATTTGCCCGTTTCAGTCTAACATGGGCCTGAATTTTATTTAGATTTATAAAATTCTGTCGAATTGGCAAAATCCACCAAAAAACCGCCATTTATAAAATTCATAAAACAATTGTGGATTTTATAGTCTTGGTCTTTATAATCATGGCTTTTAGTACTTATCCTTGTAGGATCACACACGATGACTGACTTAGTTCAGCAGTTAGCAAAAGAACTTGCCGTACGACCAAATCAAGTAGAAGCTGCCATCAAACTGATTGATGAAGGTGCTAGCGTTCCATTTATTGCACGTTACCGTAAAGAAGTAACGCAAGGTTTAGATGATACGCAGCTACGTCAGCTCGATACACGTTTATCGTATTTACGTGATTTATATGAGCGTCGCGAAAAAGTAATAGAATCACTCAAAGAACAAAATAAATTGTCTGATGATTTATTGGCACGTGTAAATGCTGCTGAAACCAAGAATGCGCTAGAAGAAATTTACGCGCCTTACCGTCCAAAACGCACCAGTAAATCGTTTAAAGCTAAAGAAGCAGGTTTAGGCCCAATTGCCGCGCAAATTTTTGCAGAAGCACTTGAGCCAAGTGCAGCATTGGTAGGCTTTAGTCATGCAGACTACCCAGATTTAGACAGTCAGCTTGATGCTGTACAGCATATTCTGATTGATGAATGGGCACAAAATATTGCCTTGACCACCGAATTAAAAGCCATTTTTGCCAAAACAGCACTGCTAAAAAGTTTAGTAGCGTCTGAAGATAAAAAAGAAGTGGGCAAAAAATTCCGTGATTACTTCGACTTTTCTGAAAACTTGAACAAAGTCCCTTCACATCGTTTATTGGCGATGCTGCGTGGTCGTCAGGAAAACGTCCTAGGCTTAAAAGTCGATGGTGAAGACAGCGCACCATTGGCACGTATTGAAACTGAATACAATTTAGATCAAATTCAGCCGCAAGCACGTCAAGACTTTTTAAAGCAAACTGCAAAACTGTTCTGGTTGGGTAAAGTTCGCCCGCAAATTGAACATTCGTTATTGACTGAAAAACGTCTTGCTGCCGAAGCAGAAGCAATGGATGTATTTGCAGAAAACTTACGCCATTTGCTGTTGTCTGCACCTGCAGGTGCACGATGTACGCTAGGCGTTGACCCTGGTATCCGTACAGGTGTGAAACTGGCAGTCGTGAATCAATCTGGCGATGTGGTTGCACATAGTACGGTTTATCCATTTGCACCAAAAGAAGATAAAGCGGGTGCGATTGAAGAACTTGCGCGTTTATGTCGTGAACACAATATCGATTTAATTGCGATTGGTAACGGTACAGCGAGTCGTGAAACTGAAGCTGTTGTGGCTGAAATGATGGCTGCGCACAGCGATTTGAAGCTGACGCGCGTGTCTGTGTCTGAAGCGGGTGCATCGGTGTATTCAGCTTCTGAATTGGCTTCACAAGAATTGCCAGAGCTAGATGTGTCGATTCGTGGTGCAGTGTCTATTGCACGCCGTTTACAAGACCCATTGGCTGAGTTGGTTAAAATTGATCCGAAATCGATTGGTGTGGGTCAGTATCAACACGACGTGAATCAGGCAGGTTTGGCAAAAACACTGGAAGCCGTGGTTGAAGACTGTGTGAACTCGGTGGGTGTAGATGTGAATACAGCATCTTCAGCTATTCTGGGCTATATCGCGGGTTTGAATAAATCAATTGCACAGCAAATTGTAGATTACCGTAAAGAGCATGGTCGTTTTGATAACCGCCAAGCTTTGAAAAATGTACCACGCTTAGGCGAACGTACCTTTGAACAAGCAGCAGGTTTCTTGCGTATTCAAGCCGGTTCTGAGCCTTTAGATGCCTCTGCTGTTCACCCAGAATCTTATGGTTTGGTGGAAAAAATCGTTGCAGCGAAAGCAACCACAGTCAAAGACATCATTGGCAATACTGAAATTATTCGTTCAGTGAATGCGGAAGAATTTGTAGATGAGCAAGTCGGTTTACCAACGATTCAGGATGTTTTGTCTGAATTGGAAAAACCAGGTCGTGACCCTCGTCCTGAATTCCGTACTGCAAAATTCCGTGAAGATGTGACTGAAGTGGCACAGCTGACTGAAGGCATGCAGCTTGAGGGCGTGGTGACCAATGTAACCAACTTCGGTGCTTTTGTGGATGTGGGTGTGCATCAGGATGGTTTGGTTCACATTTCTGAATTGGCCAATGAATTTGTGGCCGATCCGCATAAAGTGGTGAAACCAGGTCAAATTGTTCAAGTGCGTGTGTTACAGGTTGATGTAGAGCGTAACCGTGTAAACTTGTCAATGCGTCCAGAAGGTTCGGCTGCACCTGTTAAAGCGGCACGTCCAGCACGTCGTGATCAAGAGCAACGTACAGAGCGTAAGCCACAGGCGAAGCGTCTACAGCAGTCGCGACCTCAGGCTAAAAAGCCACAAACTGCTAAACCACAAGAGAATAAAATTGGTGGTTTAGGTGCCTTGTTGTTACAAGCAGGGATTAAAGGTTCGAAGTAATCTTTAATTACAAAAACAAAAAGCTCCCGAATTGAGGGAGTTTTTTGTTTTTGTATTCAGTATATTAAATAAAAATATCGTAGTCAGAAGATGTTAAGAAGTTATTATCAAAGTGAGTTTGCAAGGTTCATAGAAACAACGGATGAATTTATTCTTGGAAGCTTGACGGCAGCGCATGAGTTTGCATTAGATGAATTGCAGAAAAATGCATGGTTAAAACAAATTCAAATATTGAAACAGCATTTAGCCGTTTTTAATCATGGGCAGATTTTTTTTGAATTTAGTATCCCGCGTATGGGCAAGCGGGTAGATAATATTCTTATTATTCGTGATTTAATTTTTGTAGTTGAATTTAAAGTAGGAGATCGGCAATTCACCTCGCAAGCAAAAACGCAGGTGATTGATTACTGTCTAGATTTATTAAACTTTCATGCGGGGAGTCATCATCAAAAAGTAATTCCAGTTTTGATTGCAACACAAGCCAACTCAGTTGGGCAGGATTGGCGAGCGATTCGAGAGTTAAATGATGCTTTATGTTGTAATGCGGAGCAACTAGCTAATTATTTACTACAAGCAATACAGCAATTTTCTGAATCTGACCATTTTGATGTCTCGACGTGGATTAACTCAACCTATAAACCCACACCCACAATTATTGAAGCTGCGCAGGCACTTTATCAAGGGCATCGTGTTGAAGATATTTCGCGAAGTGATGCAGGTGCAATTAATTTAGAAATCACATCAAAGCGAATTGAGCAGATTATCGAACTCACTAAGCTGAATAAACATAAAGCCATTTGCTTTCTAACGGGTGTGCCTGGAGCAGGAAAAACCTTGGCAGGTTTAAATATTGCCAATCAGCGCTTAAAAGTAGATGAGTCTGAGCACTCTGTATTTTTATCAGGAAATGGCCCACTTGTGGATGTGCTACGAGAGGCCTTGATACGTGATACTGTGAATAGTGCTAAGCAAAATAACCAATTGATCAAGCGTACAGATGCTGAGCGTCATGCTAAAACATTTATTCAAAATATTCATCACTTTCGTGATCATTATTTAAAATCATCAGAAGCGCCGATTGAGAAAGTCGTTGTTTTTGATGAGGCTCAACGTGCTTGGCAAAAAGAGCAAGTTTCTAATTTTATGAAACAAAAAAAGGGCATTGAAAATTTTTCGATGTCAGAGCCAGAATTTTTGATCAGTGTCATGGATCGGCATTCAGATTGGTGTGTGATCGTATGTTTAATTGGTGGTGGACAAGAGATTAATACTGGAGAGGCGGGTGTTTCTGAGTGGATTTCCACTTTGCAGTATAGTTTTAAAGATTGGACCGTCTATTATTCAGATCAAATTTTACAGCAGAAAGTTTATCTTGAGTCAAATGAACAGATTGCTTGGTTGAAAGCTTTTGGACAGCATGAGCCAAACCTACATTTAGCTGTTTCTGTCCGTTCATTTAGAAGTGAACGTGTGTCTAATTTAGTTCAGGCGATATTAGATAATCAGCCGGACATCGCAAAGCAAATTTATCAGGAGATTAAACAGGATTATCCAATTGTTATATGTCGTAATTTAAAACGAGCAAAAGATTGGCTAAAAGAAAAAGCGAAAGGTTCAGAGCGTTACGGCATTGTGGCAAGTTCGGGCGGGCGTCGTTTAAAGGCAGAGGGCTTGGATGTTAAAAACAAAATGGTGCCATCGGATTGGTTTTTAAATAACAATTTTGATGTGCGTTCCTCTTATTATTTAGAAGACGTTGCAACTGAATTTGATATACAGGGCTTGGAAATTGACTATACCTGTGTGGCTTGGGATATTAACTTTTATTTTGATCAACAATGGTTTTACCAGAATTTTAGGGGCAGTAGGTGGCAGCAAATTCATAATGAAGCCAATAGGAAATACTTATTGAATGCCTATCGCGTTTTATTAACGCGTGCCCGTCAAGGTATGGTGATTTTTGTGCCATGTGTTAGCGAAGATGATTGGACACGGCCTGCACGACAATATGATTCGACCTATGAATTTTTACTGAGCTGTGGATTCGATGTGTTAAAAAACTAAAATACAGCGTTTATACGTATCTTAGCCCTTTTGAGATAAAGGGCTATTTTATATCAACGGCACAATCCAACTCACTAAAATCAGCATAATACCCAAATGTCCAAGTTTACGTGTGACGGCCACTAATTTAGAGGGCGGTGCTTCAAGTTGGCGGGCATATTCCTGAAGATTTAAACCTTGCGAGGCTTTACTGCTAAATAAAAACACGCCCAAATCAATACAAATTAAAATCGTGCCGATATCTGCAACAATCTCCAGTAATTCATATTCTTGCTGATAAAGCACCATTGCAACCTGATAACTCAGAAACAAGGCAAAGGCAAAACAGCCATATTGTAAAATGAGGGCTAGGGCTCGCATAATTCATTCAAACGACTTAAAACAGCTGTGTTATAGCATAAAACAATCCATCAATTGAATGTTTTGTCGGAATACACGTGGTAGTTTAGATTGTTGGAGGAATATTTTAAGTCATCCAGCTTTGCACAATAAAACAGGTAGCAATACTGCCTGCTGCCAATTTAGAATACATATAGGCATAGTCTGTTGGAGCATCTGCTTGTGTTGCAGAGCTTGCAGGAGCAGAAGTTGTAAGCCGACTACGATAGCCGAGCTCCAATAGCACCACAATTAAGCCTGCCAAAGTAATCACTTGGAAAATATTTATAGGATTGTGCATCAGCTCAGCATATAAATGGTAGGCGCTCAAAGGCGCAGCAGAAAAACAAAACAGCTTAAAAAAATACAGTGTTTTCATTTTATTGTCCCTTTCATTCTTGCACTTATTGTGATGTCGCTTTCTTAAGCCAAGATTAAAATTTGCTTAAATTTGCATGAAAACAAAGCTTGAAACCATTCAAGAACTGTTGAATTGATGTTGTGGTATTGCAAGGGATGTAAAAAATGAAGCTATAAAATAGGCGACCGATTGGTCGCCTAAATTCAAATTTGAGCAGGTTGAATTACCAGTGTTCACCTGGGAATAAACGTGCATACGCTTTTTGTACCCAGTTGAGTTTTTGCTGTTCGCCGACTGAAGCGGTTGAACTTGGGAACAGGTTATAACCAATTGACATGAGTTTGTTGTTGATGTCTGGTGCAATTGCATAAGTGATTGAAGCCAAACGACCCAAATGAGTCGCAATTTTCTTCGGACGTTTCACAATTGCATAAGCAATTAAATCTGCAGCTTGTTCAGGTGAAAGTGTTGGCACGTACTTATAAATTTTGGTTGGTGCGATCATTGGGGTACGCACCAATGGCATATACACCGAAGTAATTGCAATTTTATGCGTATGCGCTTCTGCAGATAGACAGCGACTAAATGCGTCTAGCGCAGCTTTAGATGCAACATAAGCAGAGAAGCGAGTTGCGTTGGCCAATACGCCAATCGAGCTGATATTGATGATATGACCATCTTTACGATGCATCATCTGCGGTAAAATATTTAGCACCAAACGTACCGCGCCAAAATAGTTCAATTGCATGGTACGTTCAAAGTCGTGGAAACGGTCAACCGACTCGTGTACTGCACGACGGATTGAGCGACCTGCGTTATTGATCAGAATATCAATATGGTCGACTGAAGCAAGAATCTGTTGTGATACCGCATCAATCGATTGCATATCGTTTAGGTCGCAAGGGAAAACTGATGCTTTACCACCACGGGCTTCAATTTCAGCTTTGACTTGTTCTAAGGTTTCCTGAGTACGTGCAACTAAAAGCACATGCGCACCCGCATCGGCCAGTTTATGTGCCACTGTTAAACCGATACCACTTGATGCACCTGTAATAAGGGCAACTTTACCATTTACACGCTTTTGAAAAAGTTTCTCTAATTTTGGCTTCACGCTAATATTCCTGATTTAAGTTCCCAGATTGTCGTTTTTATTGAAATTGCTCATCCAAATCCTACCGTGATCTGGACTGATTTACTTGGCTTTATGATAGCCGATTGTGTAAAAAAAGCTATGAAATAAGTGATTGAATTTTCAGATGAATTTAGAGTAATTGCTCTATTTTAATACGCTGGCTATTCTTATTTTTACCATGAAATAAAGCTAATGCAAAGACATTCAAGGAAAAATTAAAATAAAAAGGCATCCTGTTGAAATAAATCAGCAGGATGCCAGTATAAAGCTTGAACTGATGAGTTTTTATACAGCAGCGAGAGCCTGTTCCAAATCGGCAATTAAGTCATCGGCATGTTCAATCCCGATAGATAAACGCACCATATCTTCACTTACGCCTGCGGCTTTCAGTTCATCGGCATTTAGCTGACGGTGTGTGGTGGTCGCAGGGTGGCATGCTAAGCTCTTGGCATCACCAATATTTACCAAACGAGTGAACAGTTGTAAGGCATCAATAAAGCGGGTGCCACCTTCACGGCCATCTTGTACACCAAAAGACAGAATTGCCGATGGCTTGCCTTTTACGTATTTTTGCGCCAATGCATGTTGAGGGTGGTCTTTTAAACCTGCGTAATTGACCCATTTTACTTTTGGATGAGCCTGTAAATATTCCGCTACTTTTTGCGCATTTTCGGTATGGCGTTCCATGCGCAAGCTTAGGGTTTCTAGGCCTTGCAAAATCAGGAATACGTTGTGCGGGCTAATGGCTGCACCCGTGTTGCGCAGTGGTACCACACGTGCACGTGCGATATAAGCCGCAGCACCTAAGGCTTCTACATAGTTGACACCGTGATAGCTTGGGTCTGGTGTGTTGAGTGCTTTAAAGCGTTCAGGATATTTGCCCCAAGGGAATTTACCGCTATCGACAATAATGCCACCAATAGAGGTACCGTGACCACCAATATATTTGGTCAGTGAGTGGATGATAATGTCTGCACCGAAATCAAATGATTTTTGCAATACAGGTGTTGCCACAGTGTTATCCACCACTACAGGAATACCGTATTCGTGTGCAATTTTGGCAATCGCTTCAAGGTCAATAATATTGCCCAGTGGGTTACCAATGGACTCTACAAAGACCAGTTTTGTTTTGTCATCAATCAAGTCACGCAGTGCTTCTGGATTCTGATAATCGAAGAAGCGCACTTCAATGCCTTGTTTTGGCAAAGTATGAGCAAATAAGTTGTACGTTCCGCCATATAACGTCGATACTGAAGCAATGTTGTCACCTGCTTCGGTAATGGTCTGAATCGCATAAGTGATAGCAGCCATACCTGATGCCAAAGCCAAGGCACCAATCCCGCCTTCAAGCGCAGCAACACGTTGCTCCAACACCGCAGTGGTCGGGTTCATAATACGGGTATAAATATTGCCTTGTACTTTTAAATCGAATAAATCGGCACCATGTTGTGTATTATCAAAGGCATACGATGTGGTTTGGTAAATTGGCACAGCCACTGCTTTGGTGGTCGGTTCTGGGCTATATCCTGCATGAATCGCCAAGGTTTCGTCTTTATAGGTCATGTTTACTTCATCTTCGTGAGTTAAATTGGCTTGAGTCTAGCATTTTTCAATATGAAAGAAAGCGTCAAAATATTGCAATATTTAGCGTGAAAGTTGATATAGCACTTAAGTAGATGGGCGGGTTGCAAGCTTAAAGACGGAGTTGTAACAAAGCATGCAAGATGTTTGAGGTGTCTTATTTTTTCTCTGTATTCAGGTATAATACCCGATTATTTTTTCGCTCATTAGAGCAGGGGCTGCTCATCTGAGCCCCAGATTTGGTTTTCTATTGAGGAGTCCTACGTGGCCCAATATATTTATACGATGAACCGAGTGTCCAAAATGGTTCCGCCTAAGCGCGAAATCCTGAAAGACATCTCTTTATCATTTTTCCCAGGTGCGAAAATTGGTGTGCTTGGTTTAAACGGTGCAGGTAAATCGACGTTGCTCCGTATTATGGCGGGCGTAGACAAAGATTTCTCGGGTGAAGCACGTGCGCAGCCAGGCATCAAAATTGGTTATCTTGAGCAAGAACCACCTTTGGACGAGAGTAAAGACGTTCGTGGTAACGTGGAAGATGGCTTGCGTGAGCCACTTGATGCTTTGGCTCGTCTTGATGAAGTCTTCGCTGAATATGCGGCTGAAGATGCAGACTTTGACGCACTAGCCAAAGAGCAAGAAAAGCTTGAAGCTATTATTCAAACTTGGGATGCGCACAACCTTACAAACCAGATGGATCAAGCTGCTGCAGCACTGAACCTGCCTGCTTGGGACGCAGACGTTTCTAAGCTTTCTGGTGGTGAACGCCGTCGTGTAGCACTTTGCCGTTTGCTTTTGTCTAAACCAGATATGTTGCTACTAGACGAACCGACCAACCATTTGGATGCCTCATCTGTTGCATGGTTAGAACGTTTCTTGAAAGACTTCCCGGGTACCATCGTCGCGATTACGCACGACCGTTACTTCCTAGATAACGTGGCTGAATGGATTCTAGAACTTGACCGTGGACATGGTATTCCATACCAAGGTAACTACTCTTCTTGGTTAGAGCAAAAGAACGCACGTCTAGAGCAAGAACAGAAGCAGGAAGAGTCTTTTGCTAAAGCATTGAAAAAAGAACTTGAATGGGTTCGTTCTAATGCCAAAGGCCAGCAAAAGAAAAACAAAGCACGTATGGAACGCTTTGAAGAGCTTAACTCGCGTGAATTCCAGCAACGTAATGAAACTTCTGAAATCTACATTCCACCTGGTCCACGTCTGGGCAACAAGGTGATTGAAGTTGAAGGGATCAGCAAATCGTTCGGCGACCGTACTCTGTATAAAGACCTAAGCTTCTCAGTACCACCATGTGCCATTGTGGGTATTGTCGGTGAGAACGGTGCAGGTAAAACGACGTTATTCCGTATGATGACTGGCGAACAGCAACCAGATTCTGGTACGGTAACGCTGGGTGAGTCGGTTAAAGTGGCTTACGTGGGTCAGATTCGTGACACCTTAGACGACAACAAAACCGTATGGGAAGAAGTGTCTGGCGGTTTAGACATCTTGCGTATTGGTGAATACGAAATTGCATCTCGTGCCTATATCGGTCGCTTTAACTTCAAAGGTCAAGATCAGCAAAAACGTGTGGGTCAATTGTCGGGTGGTGAGCGTAACCGTTTACAACTTGCCAAAATCCTGCAAATGGGCGCTAACGTGATCCTGCTGGATGAGCCATCAAACGACTTGGATATCGAAACTTTACGTGCACTTGAGGATGCCATTTTGGTATTCCCAGGTACTGTAATGGTGATCTCGCATGACCGTTGGTTCCTAGACCGTATTGCAACGCACATTTTGTCATTTGAAGGTGAAACACCAGAATTCTTCACTGGTAACTATACTGAATTCGAAGAATATCGTCGCAAACGTGATGGTGATGACTTAGTAACCAAGCGTCAAAAATATCGCAAAATCGGTGTGTAATTATTCCCGACGTTTGTAAATAAAAAAACCAGCCTTAGGGCTGGTTTTTTGTGTTCATTCAATCATGTTGATTGAGTATCAAGACAACAGCATGATGTGAAATCTGAAAAAGACTAGCAGCGTTTAAACTTCCCACTCATGTGAACATTCACGGCACTTCCATTGTTTTTGCGACTGCATAAAAGCTTGCATGGAAATTTTAAAATCAGGCAAATCACGGTAGAACAAGAAGCCTGCAATCACGCACACAACAAATACCGCTACAGTAATGCTTTGTAAGGTTGTGCCTGCACCATCGCCAAAAATCCACATGGCAATACTAATTAAAACCAGAAGCAATAATACAAATACCGCAGGAATGAGCATCACCAAGCTTTTAGGCACAACAGGACGTGGCGTTGCTTGACCTGCCTGTGCAACAGGCATGATTTTTGGGCTTTGACATTTAGGGCATCGGTATTGCATTACAACTCCAAAATTCTGATCTAATTGTTATTCTAACGAAATGTGCGACAAATAAAAAACAGTCTGTCAGAAAACAGGGCAATAAAAAAGCCCAAGTCGTTGCTTGAGCTTCTTTATAAGATGAAGATAAGTGCTTTATATTCATCTTGAATATGGCGTCCCTACGGGGATTCGAACCCCGGTTACCGCCGTGAAAGGGCGATGTCCTAGGCCTCTAGACGATAGGGACTTGATGAGGCAACACAGGTAAAGCCTTATTTAAACTTGGTGGAGTCAAGCGGGATCGAACCGCTGACCTCTACAATGCCATTGTAGCGCTCTACCAACTGAGCTATGACCCCAGTCTGTGTGAGCGCAATATTAGGGCTATTGCGTTCACACGTCAACAAAAAAATGAATTAAGCAGGATCAATTGCATCATTTTTCGGCAATTTGATGCTTTCATTCAGTTTTTCCCAGACTTTGACTTCTTTTTTGCTTGGGCCGCCTACAACTTCTAAGGCATTGCGCAAACGTGCAAAAGTTAGGTCAGGGCCAATGGTGACCATGGTTTGCATGACTGGCGTAGACGCAGTTGAACCTGCAATAGCAATAAAGAAAGCAGGCATGAAATCACGCAATTTGATTTCCATTTGGTTGGCCAAATCCATGAGAGTTTGGCTCACGGTGTCATTGTTCCAAGTAAATAGGCTTTCTAAACGCCAAATGGCAAATTGCAGACTTTGACGCACTTGTTCTTCAGATAGCTTTTTGCTTTCAAACTGTTCTTTGCTCAAGCTTGGGAAATGGTTGAAGTAATGAGCAGACCAATTCACCGCTTCAGACAACAAGTTAATACGTGGTTGAATTGCAGCCGCAATATCTTCAAGCTTGGCACGATCTGCTTTCCATGCAAGCAAGGTATCCAGCAGCTCAGCAGGAGATAATGCTTTAATCCATTGACCATTCAGCCAGTTCAATTTTTCTACATCAAAAATTGGGCCACCTAGTGATACACGCTGAATATCAAAGTGTTCAATCATTTCGGCCAACGTGAATTTTTCACTTTCATCTGGCATTGACCAACCCATACGGCCTAAGTAGTTCAGTAAGGCTTCTGGCAGTACCCCAATATCTTTGTAGTAGTTAATTGAAGTTGGGTTTTTACGTTTAGATAATTTAGATTTATCTGGGTTACGCAACAATGGCATGTGACACAACACAGGCATATCCCAACCAAAATATTGATATAGCAATTGATGTTTGGGTGCAGATGGAATCCATTCTTCGCCACGAATTACGTGAGTGATTTGCATTAAATGGTCATCTACCACGTTGGCTAGATGGTAAGTTGGTAAGCCATCGGTTTTGAGCAAAATTTGCATGTCGACCTGCGCCCATGGAATTTCCACTTCACCACGCAGCATATCGTTAAATTTACATACGCCTTCGGTTGGGACTTTCATGCGGATCACATGCGGTTCACCTGCAGCTAAACGACGCTGTACTTCATCTGTAGAAAGATTCAAGCCACGACCATCATAGCGAGGGCTTTCACCACGTGCTTGCTGTTCTGCACGCATCTGATCCAGTTCTTCTGCAGTTGCGAAACAGTAAAAAGCATGGCCTTGTTCAACCAGTTGCAAGGCATATTGCTTGTAAATGTCCATACGTTCAGATTGGCGGTATGGTGCATGAGGACCACCAACATCTGGACCTTCTGCCCAGTTTAAGCCTAACCAACGCAATGAATCCAAAATCATTTTTTCAGATTCAGGTGTTGAACGCAGTTGGTCGGTATCTTCAATACGAAGAATAAACTCACCGCCATGCTGTTTGGCAAAACATAAGTTAAATAAGGCGATATAAGCCGTTCCCACGTGCGGGAAGCCAGTAGGAGATGGGGCAATACGAGTACGAACAGTCATAACCAAAAATAATTCAAAATGTAAATTGAAACTATTATAACGAAAAAGCCCAAGTACTTAATGTTAAATTCAACATTCTGTACTTGGGCAGTTCGGCTGCTTTTGAAAAGGGGATCAAAGGCAGTGAAATTGGGTGTTGCTTATGAGTTGCCTTGCGGGAATAAGGCTTGCACAAAACGGCTGAAACGTTGGTTTTGCAAAGCAAAGAAGCTTTGTGTCGGTGCAACATTAATCGAGGTCAGTACTTTTAAATCATTATTTGATTCAAATTTTTGCTTGTCTGCCTGTTTTTGCTGGGTAATGGCTTTTTCAATTAGGGAGTTTTTTGCAGGTGCAAGGCTGCTTTTAGTTTCAGCCGACTTTATGACTGCAGCATGGCTAACCGTAGCAAGTGAGCTTAAGCTAATGAGTGTTGCCAAGATCAGTTTAGATGTCATTCTGATTTCCCCCTTTGTTTATGAATGCACTGACAATTTATAAGTTGTTCTAATACCGTTACCATTTAATCACAAAAAAGCATCCAAAAAGTAGACTTGCGTCACACTTTTTTCAAAATAGTAAATAATCAGGATTGACTATATACCGATTTTGCAGATGATCTGTCATTTAGAACATGTTGTAACAAACAAGTGTGGAGAGATCGTGAAGATTGTTACAAAAGTCACAATAAAAATAGTGTTAGAACAATTGTGATGAGCTTGATGGAGATTAAAAATACGAAATAGCCTGAAATCATTATTCGATTTTTGTATATCCAATTCACAAAAAAGGTATAAATTTGGAATAAGCGAGATTTTAAACTTTAAAGTGAATAAAAATAAATGCTTAAGCTGAAATGATTTAATTATTTGGATATTTTGCCTCATTTTACTGAATTGCGCAGCGTGATGGGATTGCATATATTGGCGGCAGTTTAAAGATGATGTGTGCTGTAATGAAAACTCAATTCAAAGCTTTATTGGCTGCTGCGCTATTGGCAACAGGTTTTGCTGCAACGACTGCTCAGGCTGCAGATCGTCAGTTTTTAAATGTATCTTATGATGCAACCCGCGAATTTTATGATGAATTTAACCAGTCGTTTGGTCAGTACTGGAAAAAACGTACGGGTATCACTGTAAATTTCAAGCAGTCGCATGGTGGTTCGGGCAAGCAAGCCCGTTCGGTGGTAGATGGCTTAAAGGGCGATGTGGTGACTTTGGCCTTGGCTAACGACATTGAAGAAATTGTAAAGTCAGGGCAAATCCAAGCAGGTTGGCAAAAAGAGTTCCCACATAACTCTGCGCCATATACCTCAACCATCGTATTTATGGTACGTAAAGGTAACCCAAAACAGATTAAAGACTGGAAGGACTTAACCAAACCGGGCGTAGAAATTATTACGCCAAACCCGAAAACTGGCGGCTTGCCACGTTGGGTGTATTTGTCGGCTTGGGGTTATGCAGAGAAGCAACCGGGTGGTTCTAAAGCCAAAGCACAGGAATTTGTGGGCAAGATGTACCACAATGTGAAAGTGATGGACTCTGCGGCACGCGCTTCTATGACGACATTTGCTGAGCGTGGCATTGGTGATGTGCTTTTAACTTGGGAAAACGAAGCCTTAGTGACCTTAAAAACTTTAGGTAAAGACAAGTTTGATATTGTTTATCCTTCAATTTCTATTTTGACTGAACCTTCAGTGGCTGTGGTAGACCGTACGGTAGAGAAAAATGGCAATAAATGGTTGGCGACAGGTTATATCAACTATTTATATTCACCTTTAGGTCAGGAAATGGCAGCTAAGCATTTCTACCGCCCACGTAATGAAAAAGTGTTGGCAAAATATGCAGCACAATTTCCAAAGCTAAAAACGTTCACTATTGATGAAGTTTTTGGTGGTTGGGCAAATGCACAAAAAACACACTTTGTGAATGGTGCGATTTTTGACCAAATTTATAATTCTAAGCGTTAAGCAATACTTCGCTGTCGCCTGATTGATCATCAGATCAACACACAAAAAAATCTCTACGGAGATTTTTTTGTGTCTAAAAAAAGCCAAAAACGGATTTCCCTATGAAAAGTAATATTTATCTACAAAAAGACGTTTGGAGCTTTGTCAAAACAAGGTAATAATGTGCAGTTACATTTTAGCTGTATTGAATGAACCCTATGTCGCATATTTCTGTATTACTTCATGAAACTGTTGATGCCATGTTGGCAGATCGCAATACAGGAATTTATGTCGATGCTACCTTTGGTCGTGGTGGTCATACTCGTTTGTTATTGTCCAAACTTGATGCACAGGCACGGGTCTATGCATTTGATAAAGACCCGCAAGCATTGGCAGTGGCAGCGGAATTGGCTCAGCAAGATTCTCGTTTTCAGATTATTCATGCCAGTTTTGCCGACCTACAGCAAGAATTGAATGCTTTAGGCATTACACAGGTAGATGGTGTGATGGCCGATTTAGGTGTGTCTTCACCGCAATTGGATCAGGCCGAGCGTGGCTTTAGTTTTATGAAAGATGGTCCACTCGATATGCGTATGGACAACTCTCAGGGGCCAACTGCAGCAGAATGGTTAGTCGATATTGCAGAAGAAGCTTTGGCCAATGTGATTTTCCAATATGGCGAAGAGCGCTATAGCCGCCGTATTGCCAAAGCCATTAAACAGGCAGGCTATATTGAGACCACGGCACAATTGGCTGAAATTGTAAAAGTGGCGCACCCGAAATGGGAAAAGAACAAACACGCTGCTACTCGCACCTTTCAGGCCATTCGTATTGCGATTAATAAAGAATTAGAAGATATTGAAACCTTCTTGCCGCAGGCGGTCGAGGTGTTAAAGCCCCAAGGCCGTTTGGCGGTGATTAGCTTCCACTCTTTGGAAGATCGTTTAATCAAACAGTTTATTCAAAAAGAATCGAGCTTGCCTGAAGATACGGGCTGGGGCTTGCCACAACAGCAACAAGATACGAGACGCCTGAAAAAAATTGCGCGGGTACGTGCCAGTGATGCTGAAGTGAAAGCCAACCCACGCTCACGCAGTGCATGGTTACGTGTTGCAGAACGATTAGCTTGAAAAGGCCAATAATGAAAACAGACGCTGTAGAAAAAAATCTAACGCCATCACGACTAAAAAAAATGGTCGCTTATTTTATTTTGTTGGCACTGGTGTTTATTAGTGCAATTATGGTGGTATTTCAAGTGTTTGAGTATCGTCATGATTATCGTCAGCTCAGTTCGTTTAACCGCGAGCGTGACGACTTAAATGCAGAATGGGGGCGTTTACTGATTGAGCAACAAACCTTTGGGGCAACAGCACAAATTGGTACCCGTGCTGTGACGCAGCTGCGCATGTATTCTCCGCCTGCAGCACAAACGGTGGTGATTTCTTTGCCTACAACTTCAGAACAATAAGGCGGCTGGCACATGGTTGATGCGCGTAAAAAGCAAACCCGAAAGAAACAACAATCGGTCACTGGAAAAAATGCCATTCATGTTGAAATGTGGCGTTTTTACTTAATGTGGAGCGTGGTTCTACTGGTGTTCGTGGCACTGGTGGGGCGGGCATTCTATGTGCAAATTATCAACCATGATTTTTTACAAAACAAAGCCAATGCCAATATTTTAAGAACTGAAAAACTAAAAGCCATGCGTGGGGTGATTTATGACCGCAATGGCGTGCCTTTGGCAATTAGTACCCCAATTATGAAAGTGGTGATTGATCCACGTGATTATTTTGACAATAAAAAGTTGTTTGATGAAATTACCGCAGAGCTGGAGAAAAATCCGACTAGCCGTAAATTGCGTCGTCAGTTACCAGATAAAAACTTAAATTTAGATGAACTGGCCGATGCGGTTGGCATGGATCGTCAGGAACTCAAACAAAAAATGAATGAGCGTCCACGCTCACGTTATTTGGTGCTGCAAAAAGAAGTGCCACCGCAACAGGCAGAACTGATTTTAAAACGCAATTTCCAAGGGGTATATACCGAAAAAAACTATAAGCGTTATTACCCACAGCCGCAGCCGAATGCACAAATTATTGGTTTGACCAACAGTGAGGGCACAGGTATTGAAGGCTTGGAAATGCAGCTGAATACCCGTTTGGCTGGTGTAGATGGCGAACAGCAAATCATCCGTGACAAAAAAGGTAACCGAGTTAAAGACCCTGAAGTCATTAAAGAAGTAGAACCGGGTGAAAATATCACCTTAAGTATTGATTCACGTTTGCAGTACATTATGTACCGTGAATTAACCGCAGCAGGTGTCGCCAATAATGCACGTTCGGCAACTGCTATTGCGGTAGATGTCAAAACAGGTGAAATTCTGGCAATGACCAGTTGGCCATCGTATAACCCGAATGACAAAAAAAGCTTATCGAACAAAGATGCGATGCGTAACCGTGGTGCGGTCGATTCTTTTGAGCCGGGTTCGACCATGAAACCGATGACAGTGGCAATGGCACTGGAAAGCGGTAAATATTCACCGAATACCGTGGTTAATTTAAGCGGTGGTTCAATGCGGGTGGGTAATCACACCATTCGCGATACGCATAACTATGGGTCACTGACTTTGGCGGGGATTATTCAAAAATCATCTAACGTAGGTGTAGCGAAAATTGCCTTGTCGTTACCTTATGCAACTTTACCAACTTTTTATAAACGTCTCGGTTTCGGTGCACGTTCTGCCGTTAAATTCCCGGGTGAAAGCGCAGGTTTAATCTTGCCGCCAAGTAAATGGAATGTGTCAGAAGTGGCGACCATGTCCTATGGCTATGGTTTAAATGCCACTGTGCTGCAATTGGCAGATGCCTATGCCATGCTGGCCAATAAAGGCGTTAAAATGCCGCTTAGCCTATATAAGCTGGAAGAACAGCCCAAAGGCGAACAAATTGTGGATGCCAAAATTGCCGATCAAGTGATGCTGATGATGGAAGCGGTGACCTTGCCAGGCGGTACTGCTCGTCAAGCCAATATTCCTGGGTATCGGGTTGCAGGTAAAACAGGGACGGCACATAAACTTCGCGCAGACCGCAAAGGTTACTCACAAACTGAATATCGTGCTTTATTTGCAGGGGTTGCTCCAGTGAGCGATCCACGTTTGGCGATGGTGGTGGTCGTAGAAAACCCAACGGGTCAGTATTATGGTGGTTTGGTGGCAGCGCCTGTGTTTGCTCGTGTGATGCAAGAATCGTTACGTTTAATGAACGTACCTTTAGATAAACCTTTAGAAACTCCCAACACTCCATAACAGGTGACGCATGTCGATTCGCTTTCAAGATATTTACCGCACAGCAAGCGTTGCAGATTGGATGACACAAGAATTTCAGGGCTTTCAACTGGATAGCCGTCATGTACGTGCAGGTCAAATTTTTATCGCCCTGACCAGTTTGTCACAGCCTGAAAAAACCGTTGCATTTGCCCAAGCCGCTTTAGCACAAGGTGCATTGGCGGTGATTTCAGAAATACCCTTGGCGGTAGCGCATAATTTGGTGGTGTCAGATGTGCGTCAGCGCATGGGGCAGTGGCAAAAACAATATTTACAAGCCGTGCAGCCTGTACGTTTGGCACGCATACTTGCGGTCACAGGCACCAATGGCAAGACCACCATTTCACGTTTAATTGCTGAATTGTTGATGTTGCAAGATCAACGCTGCGCGGTCATGGGCACAATAGGTAACGGCATTTTACCGAATTTAGAAGCTTCAACGCACACGACGTTGGATGCCTTGCAACTACAAAATGCTTTGCACAATTACGCCCAGCAAGGGGCAGCATTTGCTGCAATTGAAGCCAGTTCACATGGCTTAGAGCAAGGTCGCTTAAATGGTTGCGACATCGAAATTGCGGTATACAGTAACCTGAGCCGTGATCATTTGGATTATCACGGCACTTTGGGAGCCTATGCTGCCGCTAAAGCCATGTTGTTTCAGTTTGCCAGTTTAAAAGTCGCGATTATTAATTTGGATGATGAATATGCTGAGATCATGCTGCAAGCTGCGCAGCAGAATCCTGCACAACCGAAAATTTTGACTTATTCAACTCAGCAAGCGGCTGATTATCAAGTACAGCAAATTGAATACAGTCTGAATGGCGTACGTTTCCATTTACAAACTGCTACGGCAGAATATGTGGTGCAAAGTCCATTGCTCGGGCATTTTAATGTTGAAAACTTGGTGGCGAGTTTAATTGCGGCTGAGCAGGCAGGTTTTGAGTTGGCTGACTTGATTGCGACTGTACTACAACTGAAAGGTGCACCTGGCCGTATGCAAGTGCTGCGTGATGCAGAGCGTCTGTTTGTGGTGGATTATGCACATACCCCAGATGCCTTGATTCAAGTACTGCAAACCCTAAAACGCCATGTCAGCGCACAGCTTTGGGCAGTATTTGGTTGCGGTGGTGACCGTGACCGTGGCAAGCGTCCACTCATGACCCAAGCAGCACTAGATTATGCCAATGTTGTGCTCTTGACCTCAGATAACCCACGCACAGAAGATCCTTTACAAATTTTTGCCGATATGCAGGCAGGTGTAGATTTATCAGTAGTACAAACGCATGAAATTCATGATCGCCGTGAAGCGATTAAATATGCCGTTCAACATGCTCAATCAGGTGATATTGTGTTGATTGCAGGCAAAGGTCATGAAAATTATCAAGAAATAGATGGGGTAAGACACTGGTTTGATGATGTGATTGAAGTGCAAGCTGCGATAGATGCACAACATTGCTCACCTTCTGCTTACCCTGCGCAATAAGGAATTTGTATGCACACTTCCACCACCAGTACTGCAATTTTAGAACCTTGGACTGCAGAACAACTGCAACAGGCAACACAAGGTTATTGGCTGAACGGACAAACACCACAGGGCGAGATTAAACGTATTTTGACTGATTCACGGCATGCAGAAGCAGGCGATGCCTTTTTGGCATTAAAAGGTGAGCGTTTTGATGCACACGACTTTGTGGCTCAAGTGGCGACCCAGGGCTGTTCAATGGCGATTGTCAGCCAGCCTGTCGACGCAGATATTTGTCAGCTCGTGGTATCTGACACCCGTTTAGCCTTAGGACACTTGGGTGCCTTTCGTCGTCAGCAACATCCACAATTAAAAGTGATTGCTTTAACAGGCAGCAGTGGTAAAACCACCACCAAAGAAATGCTCGGCAGTATTTTGTCACGTTTGGCACCGACCTTAATTACCCGTGGCAACCTGAATAATGATTTGGGAGTGCCGATGATGTTGCTGGAATTGAACACAAGCCATCAATATGCCGTAATGGAATTGGGTGCCAGTCATCAAGGTGAAATCGATTACACTTCAAACTTGGTGCAGCCGCATGTGGCAGGCATTATCAATATTGGTACGGCACATTTGGGTGAATTTGGTGGACGTGAGGGCATTTGTCGGGCGAAGTCAGAAATCTATGCACATCTTGCACCACAAGGTACTGCCATTGTGCCTGCTGCCGATGATTTTGCTGAACAGATTCAACAAGCCGTTCAGTCAGAACAGCGTCTAAGTTTTGGTGAAGGCGGTGATGTTTTTGCCACAGAGATTCAGTTGCAGCCACAATCGGCAAGTTTTTGCTTAAATACCGCACAAGGCACACGTCAGGTCAATTTACCTTTTGCCGGCGAACACAATGTACAAAATGCCACGGCTGCTGCAGCCTTTGCACTGGCAATTGGCGTGAGTTTAGATGATATTGTGGCGGGCTTGGAGCAAGCGCAAGGGGCCAAAGGCCGTTTAAACTTTATTCAGCAAGGCGCACATTTGTTCATTGATGACACCTATAATGCCAATCCAACTTCAATGCGTGCTGCAGGTGAAGTTTTGGCACAGCAAACGGGCGTGCGGGTCATGGTGATAGGTGATATCGGTGAGCTTGGCAACAGTGCGGCACAGCAACACTATATGCTAGGACGGGATTTAGTTTCTATTCGTGGCATTAATTTTGTGGTGGCTGTGGGTGAATTTTCACCTGCGACTCAAGAGGGCGCGCGTAGTACCCAATTTGGAAAAAAATTACAGGCCTTTGTAACGCAGGAACAAGCCTTGCCGTTTTTAATTGATCTGGTAAAAACACATCAACCTCAGTCCATGAGTTTCCTATTTAAAGGTTCTCGTTATACCCATATGGAAACGTTGATGGCTGCATTGATGGAGAAAATTTAAATGCTGTTATGGTTATTTGAACAGCTTGCGGGCTATCACAGTTCGTTTCAAGTGGTTCGTTATTTAACATTACGTTCATTACTGAGTGTATTGACTGCACTTGGCATTGGCTTGGTGCTTGGCCCTGTGATGATTCGTAAACTGCAAGCATTGAAATACGGTCAAGCAGTTAGTTCATATGCACCAGAAGGACATGCCAAAAAGATGGGTACACCTACCATGGGTGGGGTATTAATCCTGCTCTCGATTGGTATTTCCACGTTGTTATGGGCAGACTTATCTAACCCTTATGTCTGGATTGTACTTGCGGTCATGGTGATCTTTGGCGCTGTAGGCTGGGCGGATGACTGGATTAAAATTCGCTACAAAGACAATGCTGGCTTGCCAGCACGTAAAAAGTTCTTCTGGACTTCGGTGGCATCGTTAGGGGCAGGTATTGCGTTGTATGTGATTGCAACCCAACAGCCAAACCCTGCGCAAACTGCAGATATGCTGGATGTCTTGATCCCATTTTTTAAAGATTTCAGTATTCCATTGTCACTGATTCCATTGGGTATAGGTTTCATTATCTTTACCTATTTAGTTATTAATGGTGCCTCAAATGCAGTTAACCTGACCGATGGTTTAGACGGTTTAGCGATTATGCCAATCGTGCTAGTTGCAGCAGGTTTGGGTGTATTTGCCTACTTGGCGGGGGATGTTCGCTTTGCAGATTATTTACATATTCCTTATGTGAAATATGCCTCTGAACTGGTGGTGATCTGCGCAGCAATGATTGGTGCTGGCTTGGCATTCCTGTGGTATAACGCGCATCCTGCACAAGTGTTTATGGGCGATGTGGGCGCACTGTCTTTGGGGGCAATGCTGGGTACGATTGCTGTAATGGTACGTCAGGAAATCGTCTTTGCGATTATGGGCGGTGTATTTGTGGTGGAAGCCATTTCAGTATTCCTGCAAATTGGTTCACTGCGTATGCGCAATAAACGTGTCTTTTTAATGGCGCCGTTGCATCACCACTACGAAAAGAAAGGCTGGCGTGAAACCCAAGTGGTGATTCGCTTCTGGATTATTACAATTATGCTGGTGGTTTTAGGCCTAATGACCTTAAAATTACGCTAAGCCAAAAGAACCGAAAAACCTTGAAAAGTCGGCACCTGCCGACTTTTTTATGCCGCCTGCTTTGGAGAAAATCATGAATCTGCTGATGTGTCCTGTGTGTCGTCAGGTCTTACAACTGCATGACAGAACGTGGCGCTGTGCCAGCAACCACAGTTATGATGTCGCGAAACAAGGCTATGTCAACTTGCATGTCGTGCAGCATAAACACAGTAAAAACCCAGGAGATACACCTGTTTCGGTACAGGCACGCCGTGCCTTTTTAAGTGCGGGGCACTATGCACCTTTGCAACAGGCAGTGGTACAAAAATTGCGTGAACTACGTATAGAAAATCTGTTGGATATTGGCTGTGGCGAAGGTTATTACACTGCAGCTATGCAAGCTGAAGTCATGCAATGTGTAGGGGTAGATATTGCCAAAAATGCAGTACAAGTGGCGGCTAAACTGAATTCAGAAGTGACTTGGGTGGTGGGTACAGGTGCAACTTTGCCTGTGTTGGATCATTGCATTGATGTTTGCAGCAGTTTGTTTAGTCCAATACCTAAGCAGGAAATTTTACGGGTACTCAAGCCACAAGGTTATTTGCTGGTGGTTACGCCAGCGCCTGAACACTTGCTGACCATGCGTCAGGCCTTGTTTGAAGATGTCAAACCGCATGAGCCTGAAAAATTTGTTACTCAATTACAAGATGCTTTTGAATTGGTGGATGCCAGTGTGGTGAAGACACCGTTACAGCTCAGTCAAACAGATTTAAAACATTTGATTGCGATGACACCTTATGCCTATAAGGCCAAACCTGAGCGTCGTCAGGCATTAGAGCAACATGCTCAATTTGAACTATCTGCACAACATCAAATTTACCTGTTCCAAAAAAAGTAAGCGCTAGGTTTTAAAAATCGGGCTGCTATTTAAGTCCAAGCTGTGCTCATAAAAAAGCCCTCATCATTGCGAATGAGGGCTTTTTGCTAGCTGATGGTGTCTGTGCTTACAAGACTTCATCAATTAAGTTTTCCAAAGCATCGGGTGCAGGTTTTGGTGCAGGCGTTGGTTTAGTCGGTGTATTTTCTGGCGTTTGCATCGGTGGTGGCGTATTGTTGTCTGGTATCAACACTTCCTCGCCTGGCAAGTCATCAAAATCACGTTCAGGTGCACGTACCGGTGCAGCAGGTGCAGGGCGATACAACGGACGTGCCAGAGGTGGAGAGGCGCGATAATCTTGTTGCTGTTCTGCGGTCAGTTGATTCAGCTCACGCTGTGGTGCTTTGGCTTTGTTGTCCAAGCTTACCCAAGCTTCAGGTGTTCCTTTGAGCGCATTGCCCATAAAGTCCGTCCAAATTGGTAAAGCAGCCACACCGCCGTATTCACGACGACCTAAAGTGGTCGGTTGGTCAAACCCGACCCAGGCCACAGTCACCAGCTTGCTGTTAAAGCCCGCAAACCATGCATCTTTGGCATCATTGGTGGTTCCTGTTTTGCCGCCAATATCACCACGGCCAATTCTGAGCGCGGCACGACCAGTGCCGTGTTGAATCACATCACGTAAAATGTTGGACATATCATAGGCAGAACTAGATTTTAAAATACGCTGTGCTTGTTTGTACTGACTGCGTTCTGCCAAAATTTTTGAATCTTGCGCAACTTCTGCCTCTGCCAATTTTTGATTGGTGACTTCAATCACTTCATCATCAGGGGTTGTGGCTTCGGCACTTTCTATGGTTTGTTCTTTGGCATTAATACAGGCAATGCAGGCATATTCAGGATTAGCTTGGTAAATCACCTTGCCATAGGCATCTTCAATGCGGTTAATGAAGTGTGGCTGAATACGGTAACCGCCATTGGCAAAGGTGGCATAACCTGTCGCCATTTGAATAGGCAAGACTTGTGGTGTGCCTAATGCAATGGTGTAGTTGCGCGGAATCTGATCTTCCTGCAAACCAAAATCCATAAACAACTGACGGGTACGTTCAATCCCAACGTCCTGCAATAAACGTACAGATACCGTGTTACGTGATAAATACAACGCGCGACGCAATGGTATCATACCCAAATGGCGACCATCGGAGTTACGTGGCGACCATTTTCCAATGGTAATCGGGCTGTCATTGACCATGGTGTGTGGGGTCATGCCACGCTCTAAAGCCAGTGCATAAACAAAGGGTTTAATGGTAGAACCTGGCTGACGCCAGCCTTGTAAGGTGCGGTTAAATTTAGATTGATAGAAATTATAACCACCGACCAACGCTTCAATAGCACCGTTGTTGGGGTTGATTGCAACCAATTGTCCTTGCACTTTGGGTACTTGAACCAAGGCCCATGCAGTTTTATTGTCATTTGGACGTAAACGGACAATATCTTTGACTTTTACAATCTGTGATGCACGACTTGGCGCATTGCCTACACTGTTGGCATTGCGGTAGGGACGTGCCCAAGACATTCCAGACCAAGGTACCGTTACAGTTGAACCATCCTGCATTAAGGCTTCAAAAGAATTGTTTAGCACTTTCGTGACTTGGGCTGGGTAAGTATTGGCATAGGCACGAAATTCTGTCAGAGGCTTGTCATGCGCTTCAGCGCCACGCCAGCCATGTCGACGGTCATAGGCCTCCAAACCTTCCTGTACGGCTTGTTCTGCGTACATTTGACGCTTGCTGTCTACTGTGGTGTAGACTTTGTAGCCAGAATCTACCGCTTGTTCACCAAACTTTTTCACCAATTCTGAACGAACCATCTCGCCAATATATGGATGTTTATTGCTGATACTGCGATCAGGCATATCTAGATTAATGGGTTCAGCAATCGCTTTTTGGTACTCATTTTGGTTGATATACCCTAATTGCAACATGCGTCCTAAAATCCAGTTGCGACGCTCTAAAGCACGTTCAGGATTGACGACAGGGTTATAGCGTGATGGTGCTTTGGGTAAACCTGCAATCATTGCCATTTGTGCAATAGAGAGTTCTTCTAAGCTTTTGTTGTAATAAATTTTTGCAGCTGCCGCGATACCATAAGCATTTTTACCCAAAAAGATTTTATTGACGTACAAGGTCAAAATTTCTTCTTTACTCAGGTTCTGTTCAATTTTTCGTGCTAAAAAAATTTCGGTCAGTTTGCGTTTTAGGGTGCGTTCAGGGCTTAAATAATAATTTTTCGCAACTTGCATGGTAATGGTAGAGCCACCTGTTTGCACATTAGAGCCCGTTACCGCTTCACTCACAGCACGCCCAAGGCCTTTGAAGCTAATACCACTGTGTTCAAAGAAGGCAGAATCTTCGGCAGCCAAAAAAGCTAAAATAAATTTTTCAGGAATATGTTCGTAATCAACAGGTACAGAAAGTTTGCCACCGTACTCCGCAATCAGCTCATTATCGGCACTGTAAACCTGTAATGGCTTTAGTAATGGTGCTTTTTTTAAGGTGGTCATTTCTGGCAAAGATGGGGCAATATAGAGATACATGCCATAGAAACCCATCGGTATTGCGACCAAAATTATAATAATGATCAAAAAAAATGGATGAACACGACCCGAACAAGATAGCTTTTTCATAACAAGTGCGTTTTAATAAGCGCTAATAGCAAACTAATTGCTGGTCAGTATAGCGAGTAGATTTACGGATTGTTAGATGAATTATTGTATCCGTAAAAAATTATAGACCAGCGCAGATTAGTAGGTTAAATTTTTTTGGGGATAAAAAAATAATAGGAATGGTACTATTGTGCGTAGGTTATATCGTAAGCCAAGTAAGGGGTTAATAGGTGTAGATATTAGTTCTACTTCTGTTAAGTTATTAGAACTCTCTGTTAAGAATGGGAGATATTGGGTCGAAAGCTATGCGCTGGTCCCTCTTCCAGAAGGCAGTGTGGTCGAAAAAAACATTCTCAATCCAGAAGCAGTCGGGGATGCGCTTGAACGTGCATTGAACTTAGCAAACACGCAATCTACATCTGCAGCCTTAGCAATTCCAACATCAATGGTAATTACCAAAATCATTGAAATGGATGCAGATATGACTAGCGATGAGCGTGAAGTTCAAATTCGTATGGACGCCGAGCAATATATTCCATTCCCATTAGACGAAGTCAGTCTGGATTTTGAAGTTTTACCAGATCGCTTAGCCAATCCAAACCGTGTCAATGTGTTACTGGTGGCCACCCGTTTAGAAAACGTGGAAGCACGAGTTGAAGCATTGGATTTAGGTGGATTGACCGCCAAAATTGCTGATGTTGAAAGTTTTGCAATTGAAAATGCCTTTAAAGTGTTCTCCGATACCCTGCCTATGGGTGTGAACACAATTGGTATTCTAGACATTGGTCACACCATGACCACATTGTCGGTTCTGCAAAATAACAAAATTATTTACACCCGTGAGCAAACCTTTGGCGGCAAACAGCTGACTCAAGAAATTCAAAACCGTTATGGTTTATCGTATGAAGAAGCGGGACGTGCCAAAAAGAGCCGTACCTTGCCAGATGATTACGACGTTGAGGTGTTAGAACCGTTCTTGGAGGCTGTGGTACAACAAGCCGCACGTTCATTGCAGTTCTTCTTTTCATCTTCACAATTTAACGAAATTGATCACATTTTATTGGCAGGGGGGAATGCCAATATTCCAGGTCTTGCGAAATTATTGCAGCAAAAACTGGGCTACCGTGTGACCATTGCCAATCCATTCTTGCAAATGGGCTTCTCTCCACAAATCGACATTAAAAGAATTGAAAGTGATGCACCATCCTTGATGGTGGCATGTGGTTTAGCAATGAGGAGTTTTGATTAATGGCAAAGATTAACTTACTCCCTTGGCGCGATGAGCTAAGAGAAAAACGTAAAAAAGAATTTATTGTATTTTGTGTTGCAGCAGCTGCTGTAGGGGTGTTGGCTGTCGCATTGGCGTGGTTTTTCTACAATGCAAAATTGGCAGATCAAGAACAAGCCAATCAATTGGTTATCAGTACCAACCAAAACCTAGATGTACAACTAAAATCTTTGGAAGGCTTACAAGAACAGCGTAATGCAATTGTAGAGCGTATGAAGCTGATTCAGGGCTTACAAAGCCAACGTCCAATTGCGGTACGTTTGGTGGATGAGCTCGTGCGTGTGACACCAAGCAATATGTATTTGACCAAAGTGACGCGTACTGGCAATAAATTTACCTTTGAAGGCAAGGCAGAAAGTCCAAATACGGTTGCAGAATTTTTACGTAATTTGGAAGCATCGCCGTGGTATCGCAATGCATTTATGAATTCATTCTTAGCCAAAGAAGAAAATAAAGATAAAGCACCAAGTTCTGTAGTTCCTCGTGTTGAGGAAAGTTATGGCACATTTGTGGTGACTTCTGATTTAGAAGAAATCGCAATTCCAGTGACCGCTACAGATCCTAATTCAACATCAGCAGCGGGGGCAGCACAATGAGTCTCGATGAATTTGATGAAGTAAATCAGGAAGCTGCTGTTGCTCCGAAAAAGAAAATGACCGTTGAGAAGTTTTTTCAGCAGTTTAATACCCTTGATCCAAATAACTATGGTGGTTGGCCACTTTCGGTCAAAATTACCTGCTGGATTTTCATTATTTTCTTAATTGCGGCACTAGGCTATTTTGTCGTAATTAAGCCGAAGTTAGATGCCATTGCTGCAGCGCATGCACAAGAACAGAATTTATTAAACGAGTTCCGTGAAAAAGATTCTAAATTGCGTAATTTGCAGCAATATCAAGCGCAATTACAAGAAATGGAAGCTAACTTTAACCAGCAGCTTGAGCAATTACCGAAAGAAACTGAAATTCCAGGCTTAGTTGAAGACATCAACGTAACAGGTGTTAATTCAGGCTTGAAGTTTAAAAACATTCGCTTAGAGAATGAAATTAAACAAGAGTTCTTTATTGAGCAGCCAATTTCGATTGAAGCAACAGGTGACTATCACGCTTTTGGTTCATTTGTAAGTGGTACTGCAGCATTGCCGCGTATTGTGACCATGCATGATTTTGAAATTGTGGCGACTGAAAATAAAGACAAGAAAACAGATATTCCACAAGTGACATATAAAGCGCAAGCGAAGACATATCGTTATGTGGGTAGTGCAGATACACAAACTGCGGCTAACACTGCTGGAGGGGCACAGTAATGAAAATTGAAAAGCTTTCGTTGGCTCTACTGGCAACTGTGTTAATGGTAGGCTGTGATTCTCGAATTGATGCAGTCAATGCACAAATGGCTGAAATCCGTAATCAGCCACCATTGCCGATTGAACCTGCCCCCGTGTTTGAGCCTGCGCCAACATTCAACTATGCAGCGCATCAGCTGAAAAGCCCATTTATGCCAAGTTCTTTGGCTGCTGAACTTAAAATTATGGCAGGGAAGCGTGTTTATCCGAACCTTGCTCGCCAGTTACAACCACTGGAAAACTACGCACTTGAATCACTGACCATGAAAGGTAGTATGCGTCAAAATGGTCAAATTTTGGCATTGATTCAAACACCAGATGGTGAGATTGAGCGTATCCAGCGTGGCAGTTATATGGGGGTAAATCATGGTCGTGTGGTGAACATTACACCAACGCAAATTGATTTAATCGAGATTATTCCAGATGGTCGTGAAGGTTATGTAGAACGTCCAAGAAGTTTGGTTTTAATTGGGCCTGCGCCATAAATTAAAGGAATAAAAATGAATAACAGTGTGAAAGATTTTATTTTTGGGGATGGTAATACAATGAACAATTTGTTCCGTCAGTTTTCAATGGGTGCAGTCGCAATGGCGGTGATGCAAGTGGCCAATGCCCAAGTGAGCATTACCAATATTGTACCAATGCAAATTCCAGGACAAGGCACGGAAATTCGTGTCATGTTCAATGGCTTACCACCACAGCCAGCGGCATATCAGTTGGAACAACCTGCGCGTTTGATTCTAGACTTTGATAAAGCACAACAAACGCTGAAACAAAACAGTATTGCAGTGGCGACCAAAGAAGCGAGTTCTGTAGAGGTCAGCTCAGATGCGCAGCGTTCACGTTTAACTGTGAACTTGGCTGATGCAGGTGCGTTTACGACACGTGTTGAAGGCAATACCTTTATTTTAAAGATCAACTCAACTACAGCCACACCTGTTGCAGCAGTGACTGCACAACGTAGCGCACAAGGAATTTCCAATATTGGTTTCCAACGTGGTGGCGAAGGTGAAGGTCAGGTGGTAATTGACCTATTGGGTAGCAACACCCCTGTAGATGTACAGCAACAAGGCAGCAAAATTGTCGTACGTACTTTGGGCAATAAAGTCCCTGCGCATTTGGCTCGTCGCCTGAATGTGAATGACTTTGCAACCCCAGTATCAACCATTGATGCGCATAATGATGGTAGCAATGGCGTGATCACCATTCAGGCTGCAGGTAGCTATGAATATATGGCCTATCAGGCAGAAGACAAGCTCACCATCAGCTTAAAACGCCCAGTTGATAAAAACCCGTTTAAGCCACGTGCAGCACAAAGCTACACAGGTAAAAAGATTTCATTGGACTTCCAAGATATCGAAGTGCGTCGTGTATTACAGCTGTTGGCAGACTTTACAGGCATCAATATGGTGGCTGCAGATACAGTACAAGGTAATATCACCTTACGTTTAAAAGATGTGCCTTGGGATCAAGCCTTAGACATTATTCTGAAAACCAAAAATTTAGACAAGCGCCGTAATGGTAATGTGATCTGGATTGCGCCAGTTTCTGAGTTGATTAAGGCGGAAGAAGAAGAAGCCAAAGCGATTGCACAAAGTGTTAAATTGGCACCACTGCAAACTGAATATATTCAGTTGAACTATGCTAAAGCCGCAGATATTGAGAAGCTTATTACTGAAGGTAAAAATGCATCACGTAGTGGTAGTTCAAATACAGGTTCTGGAGCTGACCCATTAGGTGATAGCGTGGGGAGCTTGCTCAGCCCTCGCGGTACAGTGTCTGTAGATCCACGTACCAATACCTTAATTATTAATGATACTTCAGCAAAAATTGATCAGATTCGTCAGATGATTGATTTGCTTGATGTGTCTGTGAAACAAGTGATGATTGAAGCACGTATCGTACGTGCAACCACAGATTTCACCAAAGAGATGGGTGTGAAGTGGGGTATCTTGTCACAAGGGATCACCAACAATAATCACTTGTTGGTGGGTGGTAGTGATACCACTTTGTGGAACTTGCGTGAGCCAGCAGAGAATAGCGAGTTAGGCGGCTATACTTATGATATTGAGCGTCCGCAAAACCTCAATGTCGATTTAGGTGTGACCAGTCCAGGTGCCAGCCGTATTGCGTTTGGTTTAATCAGTTTATCTGACTTTATGTTGGATTTGGAATTGTCTGCATTACAAGCCGATGGCTATGGTGAAGTGATTTCAACACCAAAAGTACTGACTGCAGATAAGCAAAATGCCAAAGTTGCATCGGGTACTCAAATTCCATACCAATCTTCTGAAGGTGGCGGTGTTAATGCTGTCTCGACCACAGAATTTATTGATGCGACTTTAAGTTTGGATGTGACGCCAAGTATAACGCCAGATGGCAAGGTGCAAATGCAATTGGATATCACCAGTGACTCACCAGGTGCGCCTACACCAACCGGTCAGCTCACGATTAACAAGAATGCAGTCAATACCAATGTCTTGGTAGATAATGGTGAAACTGTGGTCTTGGGTGGTATTTTTGAGCAGCAAACTGCCAACTCACAAACCAAGGTTCCGTTCTTGGGCGATATCCCTTATATCGGACGTTTATTCCGTAAAGATATCAAGTCAGATAACAAACGTGAGTTGCTGATTTTTGTTACACCACGAATTGTTAATGACAGTGTTTCAAGAAATCATTAATATATTTTCAATTTAAACAAAATTTATAGGTGACTCCTTGCTAAGCAAAGAGTTTGAAACCCTACCAAATATCTATTTGGTAGGGCCGATGGGGGCAGGCAAAACCACTGTAGGACGACATTTAGCAGAATTGTTAGGGCGTGAATTTCTAGACAGTGATCATGAAATTGAGCGTAAAACAGGTGCAACGATTCCCTGGATCTTTGAAAAAGAAGGGGAATCAGGGTTTCGTAGTCGTGAAACAGCGGTCATTGATGAGTTGACTACGCGACATAAACTTGTGCTGGCCACAGGTGGTGGTGCAGTAACTCAAGCCCCTAATCGTGAATTTTTAAAACAACGCGGTATTGTTGTTTATCTGTATACTCCTGTCGAAATTCAACTCCAGCGAACCTATCGCGACAAAAACCGTCCTTTACTTCAAGTCGAAAATCCCGAACAGCGACTACGTGATTTGCTTGCAATACGTGATCCGTTGTATCGTGAGGTAGCACATTATATTATTGAAACCAATCAGGGTGCTGCGCGAGATTTGGCGCAAAAAATCTTAAATACGATTGTTTCAGAGCAAATATCTTAGGTAGAAAGCGACTCTTTTCATGCAAACTTTACATGTTGAACTCGGCGATCGCCGTTATCCCATTTTCATAGGTAGTGACCTTCAACCCAAAGACTTATTGGCTCCTTATATTAAGGGGCAGCAAGTGATGATTGTCACCAACACCACAGTTGCACCCTTGTATTTGAGTCATTATGTGACTGCCGTTGAAGCACTTGGAAAGAAAGTGGCAACATGTATTTTGCCTGATGGGGAAAAATACAAAGATATTCAGCATTTGACCCTTATTTTTGATGCGCTGTTGGAAGCAGGCTTTAACCGTGATTGCACCGTGTTGGCTTTAGGCGGTGGTGTGATTGGTGATATGGCAGGTTTTGCATCGGCAAGTTTCCAGCGTGGGGTGTATTTTATTCAAGTACCAACCACCTTATTATCGCAGGTCGATTCTAGTGTCGGTGGTAAAACAGGGATTAATCACCCGCTAGGCAAAAATATGATTGGTGCATTTCAGCAGCCACAAGTGGTGTTGGCAGATATGTCTCAGCTGAATACCTTGCCAGAGCGTGAACTGTCTGCAGGTTTGGCTGAGGTCATCAAATATGCACTGTTGGGTGATCTTGAGTTTTTAACATGGTTGGAAACGCACATGGAGGCTCTGGTGGCGCGTGATCCTGTGTTGTTGGCAGAAGCGGTTTATCGCTCATGTGCGCATAAGGCTCGAATTGTCGCCAATGATGAAAAAGAACAGGGCGAACGTGCTTTACTGAATTTAGGTCATACCTTTGGGCATGCCATTGAGTCATATTTAGGCTATGGTGAATGGTTGCATGGTGAAGCTGTGGCAACTGGGATGGTGATGGCAGCAGATTTATCACAGCGAATGGGCTGGATTTCTGCAGCAGATGTGCAGCGTACAAAAAATATCATTGCACGAGCCAATTTACCGATAGTATGTCCGCAGATTCCACTGGACCAGTTTTTGGCTTATATGGCACACGATAAAAAAGTGCTGAATGGTCAATTACGTTTGGTCTTGATGAAGCAATTGGGTCAAGCCATCATCACCAAAGAGTTTGATCTAGAATTGATGAAACAGGCAATTTTAGCTAACCAAGTATAAAAGGCAGCTTATGACAGCACTGCGTACACACTGGCAAAAAATTCAACAGTCGATTTGGTTGCTGGGCGCAGTGCTGTGTTTATTGGCAGCCCTTATTTTCTGGGCAGTGACTGACCGTGAAGAACTGGTTGAAATTGAAAAACAGCCTGAGTCTGAAATTGAATTACAAATTCAGCCTGAAAAAGTGGCAGCAACAACTTACTTAGGTGGGTTGCTTGAAGAAGTTCGTCCATTGGAATTGACTACACGCTTAACAGCATCAGGTGTGCATGAAGCTGAATTTCGCGGCACAAAATTCATTCAGGAACAAAAGAATAACAGTAGCATTGAGCTGTTTCGAGTCAGTGACGAAAATGTCATTAAAAGCTTTATCAAAAAACAGTCTGAACGCAGTAAATTATTTTATATTCGTTTAAGTGGCGAGGGGCAGGCAGAACAATATGTGATGCTGTATGGCAACTATAAAAATAAACGTGAAGCCACTCAAGACCTTGCGAATTTACCTTTCCAGTTTCCTGAAACCATTCAGCCTGTTGTTGTGCAATGGGAAGATTATATTCCTTATGTGAATGACTTAGGGGCAGATGAGATGGGGCTAAATACCAAATTACATGCGGTAAATTTACGGCCTGCTGCTGTGCCAAAAATAGATGAAAGTGTCTTAACACGTCCGCGAGCGACACCAAATACAGCACCAAGTACCCAGCCTACTTCTCCGCAAAATAGCACCACCAGTACCACAATTACACGCCGTGATCAGGCAGGTAATGTAGTGGATGTGCAGCAATCTCAAAGTGGTACTGTCCCTGCTCAGGTTCAGCCTGATGCACCAGAATCTGAAGAAGTCCACGACCCTTTTAATTAATAATTTAAATTCTTCTCAGCTTTTTGCTGCAATATAGTAATTAAGCGACTACTTAAGCTTCAGTTTTACTCGTCTTTTTTATTTATTTTCAAGTTGAGCTATTTTGGCTCCATTGCACCAATTTGATCTAAAAAATTGATCATCCTGAATTAAAAATACGTTCTAAAATGGCGCAGCATGGTGTATAAAAATAATGAAGTGCACAAAAATAGTGCGAATTTATAGCAAAAATGTGAACTAACGACGATTTTTCTTGAATGATGCTGATGTTTAGCGCGTGTATAACTAAAAATTAAAGTTGGCATTGTTTTTGCTTTTATTGGTGCGTGAATTGAGTTGTTGTCCCTATTTTGGCGCAAAAAAGATTCAATGATTGTGCGAAACTGTCAAATTTGCCTGCTACATTAAAGTGTAAAAGTTGTGTAAATGATGAATGACACGTTTGAGGTTTAAGCCAAATCAGACTTAAACAAATGCGTGAAACTTCATTTACACAAGATTGATGTTTAGAGAAGTAAATTGAGTTAAATCGCAAAACTAGATTGTTTAATTGGCCCAATTGGGCAAGTAAAAGAAGGGTACGCTATGCACATGCCATCGCCTAATACTGTAGCTCCCGCTCAAGGTTTATACCAACCGGATGAGTTTAAAGATAACTGTGGTTTCGGTTTAATTGCCCATATGCAGGGTGATGCAAGCCATGATCTCGTCAAAACGGCTATTCATAGTTTAAGTTGTATGACCCACCGTGGCGGGATTGCCGCAGATGGTAAAACAGGGGATGGCTGTGGTTTGCTGTTGGCAATGCCAAAGCAATTTTTCCGTGAAGAGGCAAAACGCTTAAGTGACATTACCCTAAGCGAAATCTTTGCAGTAGGTACAGTGTTTTTAAACCTAGACCCTGCCTTGGCGACTCACGCTAAAAATATTCTGACTAAAGAAATTGAAGCTGAAGGCTGTAAAGTTTTGGCTTGGCGTGTGGTGCCAACCAATAATGAGGCATTGGGCGAAATTGCGATGCAATCTTTGCCTGCCTTTGAGCAAATTATTGTCAACTGCCCAATTGGCGTGACAGAAGTTGAGTTTAACCGCAAGTTATTCTTGGCACGTCGTCGTGCAGAGCAGCAATTAACTGCTGATCCGTATTTTTACGTGACCACCTTGTGTTCAACTGTGATCAGTTATAAAGGTTTGATGATGCCTGCTGCGATTGCAGACTTCTATACGGACCTTGCCGATGAGCGTTTGGCATCACATATTGTGGTATTCCACCAGCGTTTTTCGACCAACACCTTACCACGTTGGCCATTGGCGCAACCGTTCCGTTATTTGGCACACAATGGTGAAATCAACACCATTACCGCAAACCGTAACTGGGCGATGGCACGTACGCCAAAATTTGAAAACCCACTTTTACCAGGTTTAACTGAGCTGAAACCTATTGTGAACCGTACAGGTTCTGACTCTTCTAGCTTAGACAACATGCTGGAAATTCTGGTGGGTGGGGGAATGGATTTATTCCGTGCCTTGCGTATGCTGGTTCCGCCTGCATGGCAGAACGTAGAAACCATTGATGCCGATTTACGTGCTTTCTATGAGTTCAACTCTAAGCACATGGAAGCGTGGGATGGCCCTGCAGGTTTAGTCATTCAGGATGGTCGTCATGCAATCTGTATGCTGGACCGTAATGGCTTACGTCCTGCACGTTGGGTGATTACCAAAAACGGCTACATCACCTTGGCCTCTGAAATTGGGGTGTGGGGTTATGAGCCTGAAGATGTGATTTCTAAAGGACGTGTTGGTCCAGGTCAAATTTTGGTAGTCGATACCTTTACTGGCAAAGTGCTAGATACGCAGGATGTGAATAACCATCTGAAAAGAATGCGTCCTTATCGTGAATGGTTACGTGAAAATTCAATCCGTTTACAAGGTAGCCCAGAGCTTGAAGAATATTTATGTGATCACGGTTTAAAAGGCGATGCCTTAAAAGCTGCACAAAAAATGTTTATGGTGACCTTTGAAGAACGTGACCAGTTATTGCGTCCAATTGCAGAAAGTGGTCAGGAAGCTGTGGGTTCAATGGGGGATGACACCCCAATGGCGGTATTGTCGCGTCAGGTACGCCATGTGTCGGATTATTTCCGTCAGCAGTTCGCACAGGTAACCAATCCACCGATTGACCCATTGCGTGAATCTATCGTGATGTCTTTGGAAACCTGTTTAGGCCGTGAACAAAACGTATTTGAGCAAGGCCCAGAACATGCAGACCGCTTGATTATTTCAAGCCCTGTACTGACCAATTCCAAAATGCATCAGATTCGCACTTTAGGGCGTAAAGGCTATGAAATTGCCGACATCGATCTGAACTATGCAGAAAGTGAAGGTTTGCAAGCTGCTATTCAGCGTATTTGTGAAGCAGCTGCGCAAGCAGTGCGTGATGGAAAAACTTTATTGGTGCTTACCGATAAAAAAATCCGTGAAGGCTATTTACCTGCCAATGCCGTCATGGCCACAGGTGCAGTACATCACTACTTAATTCAAGTCGGTTTACGTACCGATGCCAACATTATTGTCGAAACGGGCTTTGCTCGTGACCCACATCAATTTGCAGTATTGCTCGGTTTTGGTGCAACAGCGGTATATCCATATTTGGCTTATGATGTGATCAATGACTTGATTGCCAAAGGTGAGTTATTGGGCGACCCAGTCTATGCACAAAGCAATTTCCGCAAAGGGATTGAAAAAGGCTTGCTCAAAGTCTTATCAAAAATGGGTATTTCAACTGTAGCTTCTTACCGCGGTGGACAATTATTTGAAGCGGTTGGTTTGTCTGCTGAAGTGGTGAATACCTGCTTTATTGGTGTACCGAGCCGTATTCAGGGCGCTACTTTTGCCGACCTTGAAAATGATCAGAAAAAACTGGCAGATACTGCGTGGAAATCACGTAAGCCAATTGATCAGGGTGGTTTGCTGAAATTTGTCTTTGGCAAGGAATACCATGCTTTTAACCCAGATGTGATCAATGCGTTACATAAAGCGGTACGTTCAGGCAATTATGCAGATTTTAAAGAATATGCAGAAATCGTGAACAATCGCCCTATTGCGACTATTCGTGATCTATTTAAATTGAAAACAGACAATTCAATTGCCTTAGATCAAGTTGAATCGGTTGAGCAAATCCTGCCACGTTTTGACTCTGCGGGGATGTCTTTAGGTGCTTTGTCGCCAGAAGCGCATGAAGCTATTGCTATTGCCATGAACACCATTGGTGGACGTTCAAACTCAGGTGAGGGTGGTGAAGACCCAGCGCGTTACGGCACAATTCGTAACTCGAAAATTAAACAGATTGCTTCAGGGCGTTTTGGGGTAACCCCTGCTTACTTAACCTCTGCAGAAGTATTGCAGATTAAAGTAGCGCAGGGTGCAAAACCGGGTGAAGGTGGTCAGTTACCAGGCGGTAAAGTGAATGGCTTGATTGCACGTTTGCGTTACTCTGTACCGGGTGTGACTTTAATTTCTCCACCACCACACCACGATATTTATTCGATTGAAGACTTGTCACAATTGATTTTTGATTTAAAACAAGTCAATCCACAAGCCATGGTGTCAGTAAAACTGGTATCTGAACCGGGTGTAGGTACGATTGCCGCAGGTGTCGCTAAAGCCTATGCCGATTTCATTACCATCTCAGGTTATGATGGTGGTACAGCAGCATCGCCGTTGTCATCTATTCACCATGCAGGTTCGCCATGGGAATTAGGTTTAAGCGAGGCGCATCAGGCTCTACGTGTGAATGATTTGCGTGGCAAAGTTCGTGTACAAACCGATGGCGGTTTAAAAACTGGCCTAGATGTGGTTAAAGCTGCAATTTTAGGTGCAGAAAGCTTCGGTTTTGGTTCAACACCAATGATTGCTTTAGGCTGTAAATATTTGCGTATTTGCCACTTAAACAACTGTGCTACTGGTGTAGCAACGCAGCAAGATCACTTGCGTCAGGAACACTATATTGGTGAACCACAAATGCTGATCAACTTCTTCACTTTCATTGCAGAAGAAACCCGTGAATGGTTAGCTGCACTGGGTGTTGCGAGCTTGAAAGACTTGATTGGTCGTACCGACTTGCTAGAAATTTTACCGGGTGAAACCGAAAAACATGCGCACTTGGATTTAAGTGCCTTGTTGGAATCGCACCCTGCGGCAGAAGGCAAAGCACAATATTGTCAGGTTGAAGGCAATGCACCGTTTGACAAAGGCGTTTTGGCTGAAAAAATGATTGCAGAAATGTTGCCTGCAATTGAAGCAGGTACAGGGGGCGATTATTACTTTAATGTGAGCAACTGTGACCGTTCAATTGGTGCGCGTATTTCAGGTGAAATTGCGCGTCGTTATGGTAACTTGAGCATGGAACACCATCCTGTCAAATTGAACCTTACGGGTACTGCGGGACAATCTTTAGGTGTTTGGAATGCAGGTGGTTTGCATATCAAACTTGAAGGCGATGCCAATGACTATGTGGGTAAAGGCATGGCGGGGGGACGAATTTCCATCTTCCCACCAAAAGGTTCGCCTTTCCAAACTCAAAACACAGCGATAATTGGTAATACCTGTCTCTATGGTGCAACCGGTGGTAAATTATTTGCTGCAGGTACGGCAGGTGAGCGTTTTGCGGTTCGCAACTCGGGCGCGTTTGCAGTCATTGAAGGCGCAGGCGACCATTGCTGTGAATACATGACAGGCGGTATTGTGACTGTACTTGGCAAAGTGGGACATAACTTCGGTGCAGGTATGACCGGTGGTTTTGCTTATGTACTCGATTTAGATAATGACTTCGTTGACCATTACAACCATGAACTCATTGAATTGAACCGTATCTCAACTGAATCGATGGAAGAACATAAAGAGTTCTTGTGCCGTATTTTAGATGAACATATTAAAGAAACAGGCAGTGCGTGGGCATACAAAATCCGCCATGAGTTTGATTTCTATAGCCGTAAATTCTGGCTGGTGAAACCAAAAGCTGCAAACTTGCAGACTTTGTTGAAAACCACCCAAGCAGATCCACAATAATCCACGACTCAGCATTCGGCAGATGTGGATAACTTTAGACTTATACCCAGCGTAAATGTCGCGTTATCCACATCCACCTACGGAGAAAGACATGGCAGAACGCCTACATAATGACTTTCAATTTCTGGATGTAGCACGCCAAGATCCAGAGAAAAAAGATCTCGATGTCCGCAAAAATGAGTTTGTGGAAATTTATAAACCGTTTACTGCAGAAGTGGCAGCCAATCAGACCCATCGTTGTTTGGGCTGTGGTAACCCATACTGTGAATGGAAATGCCCTGTGCATAACTACATTCCGAACTGGCTTAAACTAATTTCGGAAGGTCGTGTTTTTCAGGCGGCAGAATTGTGTCATCAAACCAATACTTTGCCTGAAGTTTGTGGACGGGTTTGTCCACAAGATCGTTTGTGTGAAGGCGCATGTACCTTAAATGATGGTTTTGGTGCAGTGACCATTGGCAATGCCGAAAAGTACATTAACGATACTGCTTTTGCCTTGGGCTGGCGTCCAGACATGTCGCATGTGAAATGGACCGATAAAAAAGTTGCGATTATTGGTGCAGGCCCTGCAGGTTTGGGCTGTGCCGATATCTTGGTGCGTAACGGGGTAAAGCCTGTCGTCTTTGACAAACGCCCTGAAATTGGTGGCTTGCTCACCTTTGGTATTCCAGAATTTAAAATGGAAAAAGACGTGATGAAACGCCGCCGAGAAATTTTTTCTGGCATGGGGGTTGAATTCCATTTAAATACTGAAATTGGTACAGATATCACGATTGAACAATTGCTTTCAGATTACGATGCCGTATTTATGGGCATGGGCACTTATACCTATATGAAAGGTGGATTTGCTGGTGAAGATTTAGATGGTGTTTATGATGCGCTGGATTTCTTGATTGCCAATGTCAACCGTTGCCAAGGCTGGGAAAAAGACCCTGCAGATTACATCAGTGTTGAAGGCAAAAAAGTGATTGTACTGGGTGGTGGGGATACTGCCATGGACTGTAACCGTACATCAATTCGTCAAGGTGCGCAGGAAGTGACCTGTGCTTATCGCCGTGATGAAGCCAATATGCCAGGTTCACGCCGTGAAGTGACCAATGCCCGTGAAGAAGGGGTGAACTTCTTATTTAACCGTCAACCCATTGAAATTGTCGGTGAAAATGGCAAAGTCACAGGTGTCAAAGTTGTGACCACGCAATTGGGTGAGCCAGACAGTCGTGGTCGTCGCAGCCCAGAGCCTGTTCCAGGTTCAGAAGAAATTTTAGCTGCCGATGCGGTATTGCTTGCTTTTGGTTTCCGTGCTAGCCCTGCAGATTGGTTTGCCTCTGTCAATGTTGGGGTAGACGGTTCAGGTCGTGTAGTGGCAGCAGAACAGCAAACATTTAAGTTCCAAACATCTAACCCGAAAATTTTTGCAGGAGGCGATATGGTGCGTGGTTCTGATTTGGTCGTGACTGCAATTTGGGAAGGTCGTCAGGCGGCAGAAGGTATTTTAGATTATTTAGAGGTCTAAACGAGTTTCTTTTGCTTGGATCTTGAAAGGGCTGAGTTTTAAGGAATTCAGTCCTTTTTTATTGGATATTTTATCCAGCTCATCTTCATGTGGAATACATTGCCATCTCTGATTCATATAAGGTTTAAGAGCTGAAACTTCAATATCAATTCAATCTGCTGTACAAGGTTATTTTTTGATGTAAACAGTTTGGTGATTCGCTCGATTAAACAAAATACACAAACAGGTCAGAATTTCACGTTAGAATGAAATCATTTCAAACAAATACAAAGAAAATTTAGAGGTTAATGTATGAATTTCACAAAAAAAACCATACTCGCAGTGGCTTTAACCAGTACTTTGACTTTAAGCGGCTGTGGCTATAACACCTTACAAGTGAAAGATGAAGCCGTGACTGCCTCTTGGTCAGAAGTCCAAAACCAATATCAACGCCGTGCTGACTTAGTGCCAAACTTGGTGAATGTGGTCAAAGGCTATGCCAAGCATGAAGAACAAGTCTTGACTGAAGTCACTCAGGCACGTGCCAATGTCGCAGGCTTAAAAGTGGATAAGTCGGTATTAGAAGACCCTGCGTTATTCCAGAAATATCAGGAAGCACAGGCGCAAATGACCAGTGCCTTATCACGTTTAATTGCGGTGTCTGAAAATTATCCAGACTTAAAAGCCAATGAGCAATTCCGTGATTTACAAGTACAACTAGAAGGCACAGAAAACCGTATTGCCGTGGCGCGTAACCGTTACATCAGCACAGTGCAAGATTTTAACAGCTATGCACGTCAATTCCCGCAAGTGATGACCGCCAAAGTGATTGGTATGGACACCAAACCAAACTTCAGTGCCGAACAAAGCGCACAAACAGCACCGAAAGTTTCGTTTGAATAACGCATAGGAGAATGTCTGGATGCTGCAAATGCACAGCAAGACCCACATGAGTCTAGCGCAGATGCTGCTGCTCATGGCAGTTATGTGTTTCAGCTGCTTTGCATATAGTGAAGTTGCCACTGCAACTGATGAAACCGCCGAAGCTGTGGTGCTGGGTAAAATTGTGCAGCAACAGCATCCTCAAAATGCCAACCCTATCCCAGATCTTGCAAACTCACGCCAGTCTACATCCAGCACTCAGCAAGCACCTGTAGAAACACCTGTTCAGCAACCGCAAATTGCCAATGATATGGCAGAGGGTGAATCTATCCGTGCTTTGCCGACATTGAATCAGCCCGTAGTAGATCAAGCCAATTTGCTCACTGCTGCAGAAAAACAGCAAATCAGCCAGCGGATTTTAAATTTACATCAACACGCCAAAGCGCAAATTGGGGTGGTGATTGTACCGACCACAGGGCAGGAAGATATTTTTGATTTTGCTATGCGGGTCGCAGAACAATGGCAGTTGGGTTCTGCCAAGCAAGATAATGGTGTGTTAATGGCAATTGCAGTCAATGACCGCCGTATTCAAATTTTAACGGGGTATGGTTTAGAGGGTGTGCTACCCGATATTGTGATCAGTCGGATTATTAACCAACGCATTACGCCATATTTTAAGCAAGCGCAATATGCACAAGGCATTGACGCAGGCTTGGCAGAAATTGAACGAATTTTAAACCTAGACCCCGAAGTTGCTGCACAGGCGGCGCAAGAACTGAAACAGCGTCAGGAACAAGCTTTGCAAGAACAACAGGCACGTGAAAAAACCTTGAGCACTGCTTTATTTATTTTAATTGCAGGGGTAATTGGCTCACTGATTGTTGGAAAACGCTTAAGTGCTTCAACCGCTGCCGTGGCAGGTACAGTGGCAGGTTTGGTCAATGGTGCAGGCTTAATCACCAGTTTAATGATTGGCGCGGGAATTTTCTTTTTACTCATCACTGCCATTGCACAGACTATTTTCCAAATTTTCTTGTCCTCTGCAGGGCGTGGAGGCGGACGTGGTGGTGGTTTTGGCGGCGGCGGTTTTGGTGGCGGTGGCTATAGCGGCGGCGGTGGTGGCTTTGGTGGGGGAGGAGCATCAGGATCATGGTAACCAAAACAGATACAACAGAAATTATTACTCAACCGAAAATTGACATTGAAGCGCGTCCGAGTGTAAAGCGTTGGCTGAAGCATTTCTTTTATTTACCTGCCACCAAACGTTTTTTTAATGCGCAGGATCAACATGCCATTGCAGAAGCAGTGACTGCCGCCGAGCATGGGCATGTGGGTGAAATTCAGGTGGTGATTGAAGGCTGTTTACCCTCGCGTTTGGCGTATGCGGTAGATACGCATACCCGCGCGCGCCAATTATTTGCAGAATTGGGTGTTTGGGATACTGAACTGAACAGCGGGATTTTGCTGTACCTGAATTTGTGTGAGCGTAAAGTGGAAATTGTCATAGACCGTGGCATTAAAAGCGCGACCATGCAACAGGTGTGGGATGAAGTCTGTGCGCATATAGTGCAGGGTTTGGCACAGCAACAATATCGGCAAGCTGTAATCACAGGTGTGCAAGAAATTGGTGAAATTTTGGATGTATTTTATGACCGCCAGTTGCTCGATCAGCAAAATGAATTGAGCAATGCGCCGATTATTTTGGGATGAGGGTTGTTGGTGTTTTTCTCTTTTTTTAATCCTTTTCTTGAGCACAAATTTAAGCACGGCTTTAAGTTTGTGCGCAAGAAAGAGAATGCAACGAGGGTTCCTCTCTTTTCTAAAGAGAGGCTAGGAGAGATTTTTTAAACATGGGTGGTTTTCACTACATTTGACTTACTTTTTCAAAAAGGGAAACCACATCAGCACAAAAGATAATCACCGCACACAAGCTAAATTTGCTGAAATTTAGATCAAAAATACAAATAGATGTGTGATAGGTTTATTTTAAAATTATAAAACGTGACTCATAGCTCTAAAATTGACAAAATTTGTTAAATTTACAATTTCCACCTGACAATATTTGTCACTTTTTAACAAAAATACACAGTCGAATTAAAAGTTCTAAATTTTTTATGTGTAAGATGCTGTTTTTTTATGAGAATTATCTATAATAAAAGTTGGCACGTTTAGTGCTAAGATTAAAATAGCTTACAAAGCTTATAAAAAATTAACAAAACATTTGTGGAGAATGTTATGAAAACTGCTCAAAAGGGTTTCACCCTAATCGAATTAATGATCGTTGTAGCGATTATTGGTATTTTGGCTGCGGTAGCGCTACCTGCTTATCAAGACTATACAGTTCGTGCAAAAGTTTCTGAAGCTATTTTAGCTGGTTCATCTTGTCGAACAGCAGTAACAGAAGCTGTGGATTCTGGAGTGCTACCTGCTGCTGGTGGGTGGGGCTGTGAGCAAAATATTAATAATACTGGTGTAATTAATGCAAGTGGTGATCCAGCAACAAAATATGTTCAAGGTGTTACTGTCTCTAGTGCAAATGCTACAGTTGGTCAAATTTCAGTATTACTAACTAATAGTTCAGAGTTAAAGGGTGCAGCTACAAAAACAATTCTTATGACACCTATTGCTGCTGATGGTGAGCCTTTAAGTACTAAGACAGTTTCAAAAGCAGGTGGAAATGTTAATATTCAGGCATCACAAGCAACCATTAAATCTTGGGAATGTGGTTTTGCTGCAGCAGATGCTCCAGCTTTGTCTAAATACTTACCAGCTTCTTGTCGTAATCAACAATAATTTCTTTATATGGAAAAGCTGATTTAGGTCAGCTTTTCCATAATTACAATGATATTTATAATTTTTATTAGTTTAATTTGTTTGGGAGCACCTTATTTTGTAGGTATATCTCCTTACCCGTGGACATCTTCTTTACAAGATTTACTAAGTTTTTTAGGACTTATATTATTTGTTATTTTGTATTATAAAAAGCAGTTTAAGATTCCAAAATTAGCTATTCCAATTTTTTTTATCTGTTTAATTCCATTTATACAATTTTTATTCAATCAGATTTATTACTTTTCTACTGCTTTTTTTAGTTTCTGTTTTTTATTTGGTTTTCTGGTTTCTCTTCTTTATGGTTATAACAGTCATCACTTGGCTGATAAAAATAAAATTATTCAATATATTGCATATTTTTTTACGCTTATTGGTTTGATCAGTAGTCTATTCGCCATTGCGCAATGGCTCCAAATCTATCATCCCTACATTTTAAATTTAGCTCATAATCGACCTTATGCAAACTTAGGACAGCCGAACCATTTAGCAACACTTTTAATGATGAGTATTTGTAGTGTTGTATTTTTATATGATCGTTATGGATATAAATGGTTTTTATGTGTGCCTTTGCTTATTTTAGAGATTCATGCACTTAGCCTGACACAGTCGAGAACGACATGGGTTGTTATCATTCTCTTAATCATTGTGTATGTATTCAAAAAAGTAAATTTTGAAAGAAGATCAACAGTAAATCTCATTTATTTAGCTCTTGTATTGTATGTACTTCTTTTTACCTTTAATACTGAAATTGCTGAATACTTAAAATTAGTTGCACCGATTCCTTTAGAAGATCGCATCAATGGTGGTTTTGCTCGTATAGAAATGTGGAAGCATATGTACTATGCAATTATGCAACATCCTTGGTTTGGTTATGGATGGTATCAAACTACTATCGCTCAACTAGAGGGTGTACTGATATTTAAAAATGAAGGTAATGCAACAAGTGCACACAATATTATTATTGATTTAATACTATGGGTAGGCATTCCATTCGGTATTCTTTTGATTTTTTATAGTTTGTACTTAATCAAGGTGATTATTTGTAATATTAAAACATTAGCTGAACTTTATATTTTTATGATGCTACTATGTATATTGGTGCATGCTCAGCTTGAATATCCATTATATTATAGTTATTTTTTATTCCCTTTAGGTTTTTTTATTGGAATATTATTGATAGATTGTAAGAGTAAGAGCGTCTCAATAAATGAAAAATTAAAGCAAGTTACATTTTTATTTTCAATTATATTTTATGCCTTGATATTTCAACAATATGATCAATGGTTGACGAACTTTGGCTATGTATCTGGTATGGAAAATACAGGTGAATCACAACATAAAAAATCAATTGTTTTTTCTCAATTTGCAGACCGAGCTGAGTTTATTATTGCAAAAATTGATAAGCGGTATGCAGAAGATGAATTAAAGGTATTTGAGTATTACGTGGTTAGCCAACCGAGCTACTATAATTTATTTAAAATGGCACAAATATTCTACTTTAATGAGAATTTTGAGAAGGCAAATCATTATTTTGAGGTGTCAAATGCCTTGTATAATAAAAATGCTTTATTTGAAGATTTATCTAAAATTCCTACAAAAAATAGCAATGATATTGCATCACTATTTTTAAAAAATCAAGATGATCTATCAGCCCCAAATGTGAAGTAATTGGTTATGACAAAGCGTATACATTTTTTTATCAAGCATCTAACGTTGTCCTTTATCGTTGCTCTGGTGTTGCTTGGACTCATTTTTTATTGTTGGTATCCTACACCACTTGCAAAAACTGTTGGTGTAACTCATATCATTTTAATGTTATTTGCTATTGATATTATTATTGGTCCATTACTTGGGTTGCTTGTCTATAAAGAACATAAAAAAACCTTAAAATTTGATTTGTCGGTCATTATTTTGATTCAAATCTCGGCTTTGATGTATGGTGTTTATAGTTTGGAGCAAGGTCGTCCTGCATGGCTAGTCTATAATGTGGATCGTTTTGAATTAGTACGAAAGAATGACATTATTTTAGTAAATATTGATCAAGCCCAGCCTCGATTTCAACAGGTGTCATCGGTTGGTCCAAAATTTGCTGCAGTAAAATTGGCAGTTAGTGCACAACAACGTCAAGATGATATGTTTACTGAAGTATTAGGTGGAATCTCTCTTGCTCAGCAGCCTGAGCGTTATATAGAACTCACGCAAGCCAAAACCCAAATCCAACAACGCGCATTACCACTGAAGGAATTAGAACAGTACAACTCAAAAGCAGACGTTGAAAAAGCTTTAGCAAAATATCCAAAGGCTGACGCGTGGCTACCTTTAAAAGCTAATGTGGTAGATATGGTGGTTTTAGTCAATAAAGAATCTGCATCTATCATCAAAATAGTAGACCTAAGACCGTGGAAATAATTTCTTAAGTTAAAAATGGGGAATTTAAGTATTCCCCATGCGATCATCCCATTTTAAGACTGGCAGAATTCCAATCAAACTTGCCACACAAAGCACTATCATCTTGCCTAAAAAAATATAAGATAGAGCCAGTTTTTTGGTCTATTTTTCTTATGAAATCTGCATTGCTATTTTTGGCTGCCATCCTCATCTCCCTTGCATGGCTTTTGCCCATTCACTACCGCCCATGGGTCACCTATACAGGTGAACTCTACGCATTTTTTGCCCTGTTTGCCCTTGCAGCCTGCCTTTTAAAAGAAAAATTACAGATACCTGAAATCAGCCTGCCATTACTAGCACTGTGTAGTGTTCCACTTATTCAGTGGGGCTTTGGCTTGGTCTACTTCTTTGACAAAGCTCTGCTCAGCAGCGTGTACATCTTCAGTTTTTGGTTAGCAATCATTTTTGGCTATAACCTCACTCAAAACAGCATCGAACGTGAACGCATCTTTACAGGCCTTAGTTATGTGCTGCTTGGCGTGGGAAGTATTACCGCACTCATGGCCATTTGCCAGTGGCTCACACTCGATCAATACCTGCCAATGATGGTGGATATAAAAATTGGACAGCGCCCTTATGCCAACTTCGCCCAACCCAATAACATGGCGACCTTTTTGGTGATGTCACTCATGGCATGCCTATATTTATACGAAAAACAAAAACTTAAAACCGTGTGGATTGTGATTGCTGCTGCCATGATTTTGGTCGGTGTGGTACTGAGTCAATCGCGGACTTCATGGTTGGCGTCGCTGTGTCTCTTGACCTATTTGAGCTATCAACAATACCGTGGCGTGATGCGGATTAAATGTCGCTATAGCTTGCTGTGGTTTGCCGCATTTATCGGGCTGATTTTTATCGCACCTGCTTTTAGTCAAATGCTCTCACAAAGTGCAGACCTTTCGGTGCAATCTCGTGACGTGGTACAGCGCGCCACAGGTGATATGTCACGCTTGGCAATTTGGCAGCAAATGCTCGCTGCGATTGAGCATCAACCGTGGTGGGGCTACGGTTGGCATCAAACCAGTGTGGCGTATGTCACGATTAGCGAATTTGTCCAAGGCCCTGTGTGGATTCGCAGCGCACACAATTTTATTTTGGACTTTTTACTCTGGAATGGGGTGTTACTAGGCGTACCATTTTTGGCGTATCTTGGTTATTGGGGCTACCAGTTGCATAAATATACCCAATCGGTGGAATCGGTTGTGGGGATTTTAATGGTCGGTGCATTTAGCGTACATGCCATGCTGGAGTTTCCGCAAAATTATGCCTACTTCCTGCTGCCTGCAGGTTTTATCATCGGTATGATTCAGTCACAGCGCGTTGTGAAAGGTCTTACTTTATCTCCACTATATTTGCGCAGCACTTTTGTGGTGGGTGCATTGTTACTAGTGCTGATTTATCGTGATTATGAAGTGATGGTGCCAAAACTAAATCAGTCGGTGCGCTATGAACACACACCTGAAAAAATCACCCATCAAGATCGTATTTTGGTACTCGAAGAATTTAACCGCCGCATTGCGTGGATTCGATTAAATCCGTATAGCCTACAAACGCCTGAACAATTGCAGGACATTCATGAAATTGTGTTGAATTATCCAACCCGCTACGATTTATTGAAATATGCACGCGTATTAGCATTTAACGGTTATGAAGCAGAAGCCAAAAAGCAATTATGGTTGTTAAGCACTTTGTGGCAGGTCAATGTAGATTATGCGACTTTATTGGATGAGGCAAAGCCGCGCTGATTTGTGTAGCGCAAGGAGGGGGATTTGAAAATAGTGAGCCAAATATGGTGAAAATTTTCAATGTTGAAAATCTCTCCCAACTTCTCTTTAAAAAGAGAGGGGGTATTCATTATAAAATTGATTTCATGTGCGAAAATTTAAAGAAATGCTGAACTTTTGTTCAGATAAAGGGAGTTGTGTTAGAATTGTATGATCTATTCAAACAATAAGGCATGCTGATGGCGAGAACTACAAGTGTAACAATTGGCCCACAACTCGATAACTTTGTGAGCAAACTGATTGAATCTGGACGTTATGGTTCAACCAGTGAAGTGATGCGATCTGCACTAAGATTATTGGAGCAGCAAGAAAATCAAACTGCAGCTTTAAAGCAAGCGATTGAAGCAGGTGAGAACAGTGGAGAAAGTACACTTAGCCTAAAAGATATTGCGGCTCAAGTGAAGCAGAAGCATCGTGTATAAGCTATCAAATTTAGCTGTCGACGACTTCACTGCTATTTATGAATACACCTTACTTAATTTTTGGTGTAGCTCAAGCTGACCAATACACGCAACATTTGGAAAATACCTTTCATTTGTTAGTGAGTTCACCGCTGATTGGTTATGCATGTGTAGATATTGGCGAGGGAATACGCCGTCACGATCATCATCAACATGCTATTTTTTATAAAAAACAGGATTATGGAATTTTTATTATTCGGATATTGCATCAACAGATGCAACCCATGAAACATTTTTTTGCGTTATAAATACTTTTTTATAAATCCAAGAATTTAAAATGCGCATAAGTAAAATATATTGATATTGAGAGCTTCTTCATTAGAGATAGGCAAGATACTGAATTTTAGGTAAAGTGCTTCTCTAAAAACAAAAGACTGGAAAACCAGTCTTTTGAGTTATCTAAACCAGATGAATCTTAGAGTTGGCTTTGAATATAGTTTTCAATACCCACAGTTTCAACCAAATCAAGCTGTGTCGTTGCCCAATCTAAATATTCTTCTTCTTTCTCTAAAATTTCCTGAACCAAATCACGGGTTACATAGTCCAATTGTTGCTCTGCTAAAACCACCGCTTTTTGAATCGCTTCAATATTTTCTTGGACTTTACGCGCATCGCAGTTCAAAACTTCAACTGTATGCTGACCGATATACAATTTGCCCAAGTGTTGTAAGTTTGGTAGCCCTTCTAAAAATAAAATACGTTCAATAATTTTGTCAGCATGTTTCATTTGACGAATCGACTCTTTATATTCAGCCGAGCCGAGTTGTTCAATGCCCCAATCATTAAACATACGTGAATGTAAAAAATATTGGTTAATTGCAGTCAGGTGATGATACAAAACTTGGTTGAGTTGATTAATCACATCACGATTGCCTTTCATTGCAGCACTCCATCAACAATTTCTGCCTTAAACCGCTTAAGGCAATCTATATTTCTATCTTAAACAAGACTGGGCAAAATGGCGAGTGATTTATAGAACGGCAAATGAAAATCGCAATCAAAAACAATTAGCTAGGTGGTGTGAAGAAATGTAAGACAAGAAAAACCCGCTGTAGTCGAAAGCGGGAGAGGAAACACTGAGTATAAATTATAATACTGAAATGCGGGAGAGCAATAAAACGGCAGCTTTAGGCAGCAACGGCAAGACGAGACGCAATTTGTGCAATTTCATCGCTAATGATGGCGCGAGTTTCAGGCGCACAGCGACCGCAACAGGTGCCCAAGTCAAACATATCGCGAATTTCACGATAGCTGTCTGCACCATTAGCAACGGCTTCTTTGATGTCTTGATCTGTAATACCACGGCATAAGCAAACGTACATGAATGCAACCACAATAATGAAATAAGATAAGTGTTATTATTGATAATTATTATCGTTTGTCAATAAAAATCATTTGAAAAGCCATTTATTGTAATTGGGTTTTTGAATTAAAAAATGCCACTTAATAGGTGGCATCGTTTATTTTTTTTAAGTATTTGAATGATAATGACTTATGAATTGATAATCACCACGCCATCCATTTCAACTAAAGCACCTTTAGGTAAGCTGGCAACACCTAAGGCTGCACGCGCAGGGTAAGGTTGTGCAAAATATTCACCCATAATCTGATTGACCAATTGGAAGTGTGATAAATCCGTCAGGAAAATATTGAGCTTGGCAATATCGGCCAAAGAGCCTCCCGCCGCTTCGCAAACGGCTTTTAAGTTATCAAATACGCGGCGAATTTGCGCATCAATGCCTTCTACCAATTCCATGCTGTATGGGTCTAAACCAATTTGACCTGATAAATAAACAGTATTGCCCACTAAAATGGCTTGAGAGTAAGTACCAATTGCTGCAGGTGCATTTTCAGTATGGATGACTTGGCGAGACATTGATTTCTCCTAAAATAATGTACGAACATCATAGACCATCCGACTAGCTTTCAGTAGCCTGATGAGTCAGTTAAGCAAAAGCGCTTGAATGTGCGGCAATATCACCATGCAGCGCATTGAATTAACAAGCTTTGGCTTCTTCTGCGATGCTGATGGGACGCGCTAAGCGGCTAATTCGTGGAAAACCGAAGTGCATACGCAAATCACGAATAATTTTGGCAATTTGCTTACGGTTATTCACCACAATATTCACGTGGGTTTTACCATCATGGCTGCGCACCATTTCTACTCCCGTTTTGGCCTTACGACATTGATAGATCAAATCGGAAATTTGTTCGTCATTCATATCCATATCAATGCTGAGGTAAGCCGTAAAACTCACGTCATCGACATCTTCTGAAGTCCATTGTAGTGGCATGATGTTTTCAGGATGTTGATGCTGCTCATGCAGTAAGTTGTTGCAGCGCGCACGATGCACAATCAAACCACGACGTGACAAGTTGCCCTGAATCGGGTCGCCCAGCACAGGATTGCAACAGTGTGCATATTTCACGTCAATGCCTTCTGTGCCCTGAATTAGACGGTCAGAATGTTCGCTGCTATCCTGATCGAGAGCGTAAATGTGGTTCGCCACCAACTGCGGCAATAAATCACCGACTGCAATTTGCTCAAATAAACGGTCTTTGGAGTCGATATGACGCCATTGCAACACATTTAACCAATCTGCTTCGGTTAGGTCTTGAATCGAGTGATTAAACAATTTTAGCGCACGGTTCAGGGCTTGCTGCCCCACCAAACGCTGTTCTTCAATATCTTGATCGCGCAGAATGTTTTGTAAGGCACGACGGGCTTTTTGGGTATTAATAAAACTCAGCCAGTCTGGGTTTGGTGTGGCTAAAACATCGGTGATGATTTCGACCACTTGCCCGCTAATTAGTGGCGTCGAAAGTGGTTTGCTTTCGCCATTAATTTTTGTGCCGACTGCGTGGTTACCTAAGAACAAACTGGCTGCATAGGCAAAATCTACTGCCGTTGCACCTTGTGGTAATTCATGTAAATGCCCATGTGGGGTATAGACATGAATTTTCTCTTGATGCAGATAATCCAGCAAATCGCTAAATGTGGTTTTGGCACACTCTCCATCAATCAACACGTTCAAACTTTTCATAGAGGCTTGAATGGCAGAACGACAGGCTTGAGGCGCATTTTCACCCAAGACCACGCCAAAACGTGCAGCTTTACGCATCAATTCAGTTTGAATGGTGAGTGATAAGGTGGTTTGTTCACCTTTTAGACGCATCATGAGTGATTGGTTACCGCCTGGCAGAGGGCGACGAATATGATCTTCATAATGCAAGACCTGAAAGCTGTCACGTAAAATATCAGCCAAACGGTCACAGTCGGCAATGCTTTGTAAAATAATTTCGAAGGCGTGGCTGTGGGTCAGTTCTTGTAGATCAATATCGTTTTTAACAAAGTGGCGCAATAATTCAATGTTGTTATTTTTCTTTTTAATACGACCTGCAATTTGATTGTCTTGCAGCAGGTCGGCAAGGTTTTGTTCCCATTTAGATTGGTATTCGCAGCGTTTTGGCTTGGTGTGCAACAGGGCGGCTTGCACATCGTTATACATATCTAAATCAAGGTTTTGATAACACAGATGTTCGAGGTTATCTGCCATTTCATTCATACCCACGATACGTGCCATAGGTACAAACACATCAAAGGTTTCTTGGGCAATACGGGCACGTTTATCTGGTCGCAGCGCATCTAGTGTGGTCATGTTGTGATAGCGGTCTGCCAGTTTCACAATAATGACACGTGGATCCTGTAAGGTCGCTTGCAGAATTTTACGGAACGATGCGGCTTTGTTGTATTCCTTGTCGCTGGAATGGCTAAGTTTGGTCACACCATCGACCAGTTCGGCAACGGTGCGTCCAAATTTTTCTGTGATGTCATCTTTGCTGTAGTCAGTATCTTCAATGACGTCATGCAATAGGGCAGCAATGAGCGTGTCGGCATCCAAACGCATGTGCGCCAAAATACAACTGACCGCAATCGGGTGTAACACATACGGTTCACCACTTTTACGGGTAACGCCATCATGCGCATGCTCGGCATAATCGCAAGCCGTAAGCACCTGTTCGACTTCACTTACACTCAGGTAAGGTTCGATCATGGCTTGAAGCTGTTGTTTGGCTTGGCTAACCTCTACGCCTGGCATATAACACCCTTTAAAATACAAGTGATAACGAATTTACAGTTAGACCTTATAATGAAAAGCATATTGCATGACTTGTCAATTTTTTTCGTACCAAAACATAAGGTCATTAGACCATTTAAAATTAGGTCTTAATCCTTATGTTATAACGGTTTTTAGCGCAAGATTAAAGTTCAGACAACAAAAAAGCCTAGTAAAAAACTAGGCTTTTTCAGAAAGTCGTTCTTATTGGAAAGAAAAACCATCTAAATTCAAATTATTTGCAGAAAGTGCAAGGTCAAGACTCGAAGTTTGATAATCTTGATCACGTTGTTTCAAAATGTCTTTAGAAACGTGACCTTCTGCAATTTCACGTAAAGCAACAACGGTAGGTTTGTCGTTGTCCCACTCAACGGTAGGTTCTATGCCTTGACGTGCCAATTGACGCGCGCGCTTGCTTGCCACTAGTACAAGCTCAAAGCGGTTGTCTACATGGTCTAAACAATCTTCAACGGTAACGCGTGCCATAAGAATTCTCGTTCGAATAATAAATTTAAACAGACTGTGCAGTATAAGGTGCTTTGCCTATAGACTCAAGTTTTAATCACGCGCTTGGCGGGCTAATTAACTTTTGAATCAAGGCTTGATGACGATGTGCCTGCTGCGCCATCACCAAACGATTAGCCGTAATCACCGATTCTAAATCGTGCAGAGCCTTATTAAAGTCATCATTAATAATCACATAGTCAAAATTGACATATTGCTGCATATCTTCAACTGCGCAGCCTAGACGATGCTCAATCACATCGACAGCATCGGTGCCACGGTTAGATAAACGCTCGCGTAAATCAAACTGACTTGGTGGAAGAATAAAAATTTGCTTCGATTCAGGAAAAAGATTGCGTACTTGCTGAGCGCCTTGCCAGTCAATTTCAAGTAACACATCGTGACCTTTGGCTAACTGCTCTTTAACCGTGGCTTGCGCGGTACCATAATAGTTGCCAAACACTTCTGCATATTCAATAAAACCGCCTTGCTCTACCAAGTCGATAAAATCTTGTTTTTGCGTGAAGTGATAATGCACACCATCGAGTTCGCCGGGACGCTGACCGCGTGTTGTGTGAGAAACTGAAACGTGTAAATTATTCACACGCTCAAGCAGGGCTTTAACGAGGGATGTTTTGCCTGTTCCTGAAGCGGCAGAAACGACAAACAATAGACCCGACATGATATTTTTCCTGATTATGATAAAATATCTTCTCTATTTTAGAGTAGACGCCCCTTAAACAAAATAGCCAAGATGGCTTTTGTTGGCATAAATTTTAAAACATCCCACCTATTTAACTTCAACATAGAGGGTTCTATGGAAATTGTATTGGCGAATCCACGTGGTTTTTGTGCAGGTGTAGACCGAGCAATTGCGATTGTAAATCGTGCCCTTGAGTGTTTTAACCCACCTATTTATGTGCGTCACGAAGTGGTTCACAATAAATTTGTGGTAGATGACTTGCGTCAGCGCGGTGCGATTTTTGTCGATGAGCTAGATGAAGTGCCCGATGACAATATCGTGATTTTTAGTGCACATGGCGTATCTAAAGCGGTGCAGCAAGAAGCGGAGCGTCGTGGCTTAAAAGTGTTTGATGCGACTTGTCCATTGGTTACCAAAGTACATATTGAAGTCACTAAGTATGCCCGTGAAGGCACAGAGGCGATTTTAATTGGTCACGAAGGACACCCCGAAGTTGAAGGGACGATGGGTCAGTACGACAAGAAAAATGGCGGTGAAATATATTTGGTAGAAGATGAAGATGATGTGGCTGCACTTACGGTTCAGCATCCAGATAAAGTGGCTTTTGTGACACAAACCACCTTGTCGATTGATGATACTGCCAAAGTGATTGATGCCTTGCGGGAAAAATATCCGAATATTCAAGGGCCACGTAAAGACGATATTTGTTATGCCACTCAAAACCGTCAGGATGCAGTGCGTGACTTAGCCAATCAATGTGATGTGGTGTTGGTGGTTGGTTCGCCAAACTCATCTAACTCTAACCGTTTACGCGAACTTGCAGAGCGTATGGGGAAACAAGCCTACTTGGTGGATAATGCCGATGAATTAAACCAAGCATGGTTTAAAGCAAATACAAAAATTGGTGTAACTGCGGGCGCATCTGCACCTGAAATTTTAATTAAACAGGTGATTCAACGCTTACAGGATTGGGGTGCAACTGCCCCTGAAGAGCTTGCAGGCCGTGAAGAAAATATTACCTTTAGTTTGCCAAAAGAGTTACGTATTCCTGTAATACAGGCTTAAACTGCGAAGTACATAACACTCTAAAAAATTGATGAAAAATAGGCAGATAACTGTTGCATGACGGTTATCTGCTTTTTTATGCCTTTTATCCTGAAGTGTGAGGGTTTTGTAAAGTTGTTGGTTATTATTTTTAATAGGGCAAAGTCTGTGTCTTGGGGGGAGTATGCGAAAAAAAGAAAACGGGTTCACCTTAATTGAGTTGATGGTGACGATTGCAGTACTAGGGATTATTGCAACGATCGCTGCGCCTTCTTTTGGTAATATGATAAAAAACCAAAAATTTAAGTCAAATACAAATGCCTTGATCGATAAGATCAAGCAAGCACGTACTTATGCGGTATTGAATCATCAAGGGGTTACTTTAAAGTTAAACGTTGCTGGGACAGATAATCCACCTGTTTTTAACTGGATTAGTGAAGGCTCAGCGCGGCTAAAAAATGCGTCTGACACGGAAGTCGAATTTGATAAACAAGGTTTTTTGCGCTCTACCTTTGATGTAATTGAAGTTTGTAAGAATACGGGTAACAGTGAATCAATAAAAATTACGCTAACAGCATTGGGACAAATACATAAGGTTGAAAAGGGAGCTTGTACATGATTTCAAAAGATCATCAAAAAGGTGTTGGTCTGATTGAGGTATTGGTTGCCTTAGTTGTGCTGGCAATAGGTGTACTTGGATATGTAATGCTACAAATGAGGGCATTAGAGGCGACAGCAGAAAGTGCTCAGCGTGTACAGGCAATTAATATTGCCCGTGATCTGGCTGAACGTATCCGTGTCAATAGAGAGGGGTGGACATTTGGCACAACCCCTACATCCTATCTTACAGAAATGTCAAATGCTTCTAAACAAATAAATAATGAAGATTCCAAGGATTGTAGTATTGAATTTTGTAGTGGTGCTGAGCTAGCAGACTATGACGTAGATGAAATTGTTACTTTTGCTCAAAATTTAGGTATGAGTATGAATTTGATGCAATGTCCAAAACAATCTGCGTCTAGTACAACTAATGGGCGTTATTGTGTATATGTTGCTTGGGGAAATACATCTGCAACAAATGATGCAGGAACAACAGATTGTACAAATGGAGCTTCATACAATACTAAATCGACCTGTGTGATTATGGAGCTTTACCAATGAAACAAACTGGTTTTACGCTCATTGAACTCATGATTGCGATGGCATTGGGTTTAATTATTGCTGCTAGCGCAACTTTATTGTTTTTATCTGGACAGAGAAATCTCGTTTTACAAAATGGTGCGAATAGTTTACAGGATGACCAAAGTTTTGGCCTTTCTTATCTGACATCTCACATTCGCTTGGCTAATTTGAATAATAATTTGGCTACGGTAAAGCCTGATGTCGCTAAGTCAGGCATTATTTTTAATAAAAATAATCTGCCAAGTGGGGTCACTAGTCGTGCAGACTTTAATGATAAGTACAGCTCCTTAACTACGGAAGATGAAAGCAACTTTACCAGTACGGGTGCAGTGAAAAATGATCAATTAGTTATTCAATATCGTCCTGCTGAGGTTGGTGGATTTGATTGTGCTGGTGGGGAAATTGATTCACGGAATGAATTTATTGTGGAGCGATATTTTGTAAGAGCAGACAATAGCCCTGCTAATCATGAGACTACAGCACAGGAAAAGAAAGTTTTGGCTTGTGCTGCAGGAAGGTATAGCATCCCTGAAGAGGGTGCTACAGCAACTCTAGATTCCACACTTTATAACAATGGCGAAATTATTTTAAAAAGAGTTGAGTTATTTAAGGTGAGATTTTTAGTTCAGGAGGGGGGGGCGAAAAAATATATGACTTTGGAAGATTATGTAGATCCCACCTCAGATCAACCACGTATTTTATCTGTGCAATTGGCTGTGATTTCTAGAGCGCTAGAATCGAGTACAGAAAACACAGTACCTGTAACACCAAGATTCAATTTATGGAGTGACTTTGAGGTAACACTAAAAACGGGACAATCTCGACGTTATCTCAGAACACCGTTGGTGCAAACAGTTGCTTTACGTAATGCGCTAGGAGATCGATAGTGTATAAAAATCAGCGTGGCGTTACTTTAATAGTAGTTCTACTTTTATTGGTTGCTATAACAATTATAGGTGCTTTGGCGATCCGTGCAAGTACGACACAGCTTCGTATTGCAACAGCTGGTCAAGCACAACAATTGATGATTCAAAACTCAGATGCTGCATTGTTCCAAGTGGAAAACCCGATAGAGATTAATAAGAATATGGCCATGAATGGTCTGTTTGGATATATCTCAAGGGAGCATGACTCAGGTAAAGAACTTGTATTTTGCTATAAAGCCGGAGATACCCGCTTCTTTACCTTTAGTAAGGCTAGCCTAATCAGTTGGAATGGTAATAACGTCAAAAATGAGGGATTAAGTGAGCTAGGTTTTTGTCGTATGCAGTCTGATTATTTTGGTACTCAAAGAAAAACAGTAATGACACAGATCGCAATTAAGGCTGCTGATATGACTGAAGCAGAAGCATTTGCTCATTTGCAAACAGGTACAGATCCAGATAGTGCAAAAGTAGATCCTGCGCAGCTCTATACAGTAGTGGCAACGACCATATTTCCTGATTTGGGTAAGAGTGTACCGAATGTCAGTATCAATAATTGCTTTAAAAATCAGTTTAATGCGATACCTGAATCACGTGCCGCCGCACTTGATGCTGAACTTACACCCAAATCAACTGATGCAGAGAAGGAACAAATTCGTTTAGCAAAGTTGACGGTTTCTCAATGCCTGACTGACTTGGGTGTTCCAACACATACTCAAGTGGCACGTTATGCCTTGATGCAAAACTTTAGTAAGATATAAGGATGGGGAAATGAAAAAAATTAAAAAAAATGCAGTTTTTACGCTTTCTGCCCTCAGTGCAGCAATGGTGTGTCAAACCGTAACAAGCTATGCAAGCGATATTGAAATTTATAAAGCTCCGACAACTGGTGGTGCAACGCTCATGTTTGTACTGGATCTGTCTGGTTCAATGTCTCAATCTGAGGACAAATCAGTACAAAGAGATTTTTTTGGAGGTACAAGTACTTCATGTACTAGTGAGTCGAAAGTTGTACGGACTAGATTTAATAATAAGAATTTTGATTATAACGGCACATTTTGTTATATCTCTCAAACAACTTACAATGGTTTAAGCTCCACTCTAAAAACTAAGCTTGATCGAGAAGTTGAAGCTAAAACATGTATGAAAGAGGTAAAAACCTTTCGAAAATGGGAAGGAGTTTTGATTTTTGGAAAATGGGTTTATTATAAAGAAATGACTTATAGTTGTCCTGATAGAGTTACGATGGTGGTAAGAAGCTTATTTGACTTAATTAGTGGTAACTCATCAGTTGATGAAGGGAAGATTGCAACAACCAATGATCCACTACCTGATATTTCATCAGTGGGCCTAACTACATTTCGTTCTGGAATACCAAGTGTTAAAAAAAGTCCTTTGTTATTAACGCCAGAAAATAAAGAAAGCTTGTTGACAGAAATTAAGAGTTGGAGTGCAATAGGGGGAACACCAATTTCATATGCATATGCACAAGCTACAGCTGGGTTACTTGATCATGTAAGTAAAGTGGAAGCAGCGTGTGCAGGTTATGGTGTTTATTATCTAACTGACGGTAGTCCAGACGGGGATAGCTTGAGTTCAGCAAAAACGACATTTAACAGTAAAGTTGATGCTAAATACAAATTGTCTGATGCTGAGTGTACAGGCGACAGTTCAAATGCATGGTCTTGTGTACAAACAATGGCGCAAAAATTACAAGAAAAGAAGAATAATAGTGAAGTAGAAATTAAAACAGCAGTTGTGGGTTTTGGTTCAGCTTTTAGTTTTATAGACAAAACAACAAACGAAAAGGTAATTTACGATCCTGATGAAACATATTCAGACACTACATTAGCTTCTTATTTTTCAGGGAACACTCTTGCAGCTGCCAAAGCGGCTGTAACAGGTCATGGAGGATGGTACAGTGCTTCTAATACTTCAGATATTGTAAATAGTGTAGAAATTTTTGTTAACTCAATTAAAGTCCCTATTCCTGCAATTACAACGGGTACAGCAGCAATTCCTCAGGATACTTTAAATACGATTGCAATTCAGCCTTATGCATATTTTCCACAGTTTGAGCCAAAACCTTCAGAAAAATATAGGGCTTGGGTAGGTAATATAAAAAAATTTAAAGTAGTTAATGCTACATTGGAAGGACAAAATAATAAAAAAGTATTTAAGACGAGTAATGCCGAATTAGATAAAGAGACACTTGATTTTTGGATTCAGTCTGCAGGTTCTGATGCTTTAAAAGCGTATGGTGGTATGTTAAGCAAGTTAAAACTTCGTGCTAATACTACACCTGCTTTGCAGCGTAAAGTGTATACAAACTCTAATAGCACGATATCGACTGTAAATGCCCAGTATTTAGAAAATAATATAAAGACTGGGAACAATAAATATCTGTTAGGTATTTTAGGTTATGATGTGACTGAATCTGATCTCACCACTTTATTGAATTCATTAACTGGTACAACAAAGTTTTCATTAACGAATACAAATTTAACATCTAAAGAGGAATTGCGTAGTATTGGCGCTATTATGCACTCAACACCGTTACTACTGACACAAACAGGTAAAATCACATACGATGCAACAAAAAAAGAAAATACGACAGTAGATCGTGATGACTATATTTTATTTGGTACGACTCAAGGTACCTTACATGTTGTAAAAGCAGGTCGTGAAAGTGATACCTATGAATCGGAGGCCACTGTTGGAACTTATGTTGGTGGTGAGGAGGTATTTACTTTTGTGCCACAAGAAACCTTGTCAAATCAACCCCAAGCTTTATTAGCACAAAAAAATACAGAAACCGAAGCAGGTATGAACGAATTATACTATGGTATTGACGCACCATGGACTTCCCATACTGAATATGTATACGATGTTGATAATGATAAATTTAAAGTTTATATATCTGATACTAAAAAAGGCAAACAGTGGGTCTATGGTGGTATGCGCATGGGCGGTAGAAGCTATTATGCTTTAGATCTTACTAATATTGATAAACCAAGTATTAAGTTCCGAATTGATCCAGCTGCATCAACCGTGTATTCGGTTAGCAATACCTATACAAATACAGACTTAGCAAAAATGGGACAAAGCTGGTCGAAACCTTTGATTGCGAATGTACAATGGAAAGGCAAGCGTCGTCTTGTGATGTTTGTGGGAGGTGGTTATGATCCTGGCTATGAATCATTTAAATATGTCCAAGATGCTGAGTCGAATACTCAAAATACAGCAACAGGTACTGGTAAAGGGATCGGAGCTGGTGTATTCATGTTTGATGCAAATACTGGAGAGCCGCTCTGGTCAACTTATGACTCTTCTGGTGGTGACAAGGATAAGTTGAAATATAGTATTGTAAGTCAAATTAAAGGGATTGATCGTGAGGGTGATGGAGATATTGACCATTTATACTTTGGTGATTTAGGAGGGCAAGTATTCCGTATTGATCTTGATAATCAGCATGGTGTATCTACAACAACAGCGAATTTTTCTAAAAAAATAACGCGACTGCTAAATTTGAATAAAGCCAACGGGTATAGTCCACGTTTCTATGAAACGCCTGGATTTAGTATATATAAAAATACAGCAGGTACAGGTAAGTTTGCGGTTGTTTCGATTGGTTCAGGAAACAGAAGTAATCCACTATTAGGAAAAGTTCTAAGTACAAATGATGCAGGTGTTAAAACCTATCTTTTGACAGGTGAAACAGCGACAACAAATGCTAATTTAGAAAAAGATGCGATCTATAATATTTATGATTTAGCAGTCATGGATGCAGATCCAAGTACATCGACATTGGGGCCAAACAGTGCCATTAAGTCAAACTTGTTTGAGGTGACGAATAAGGAGCGTGTAGCCGGCACATCAGGTGCAACCGCAACAACAGCTTATAATGAAAGTACAACATATAAAGGTTGGTATTATCCATTTACATCTTCGGTTGCAACTATTACTAGTAAAGCTGTTGAAAAAGTTCAGGGCGATCTGATTCTTTTAGATAGTGACTTGTATGTCAGTACTTTTGATGCAGAAGGTGTTGGTCTTGAGGAAAGTTGTGGAGCTGGTATCTATGGTTCAAGTCGTGCCCATCGTTTCTGTATGCCATACGGACAGTGTCCAGCAGGTGATACTGTAGAGAATAATACAATGTCATTAGGTAAGGGTATTTTGGGTGTTACTATAGGTGGTGGTACCGATGGTAAAAATACATCACGTAGTATCGTGGCTCCAGTTAATAGCCGTTCACCATCTACAAATAAAATTCTAAATACTGTTTATGGCAGTGGACCAAAATTGGTTCCACAAAGCTGGTATGAACGAAATTAATGAGATGTAATATGCAAAAAATCAAGCATGGTTTTACGCTCATTGAATTGATGATTGTAGTGATGGTGATTGCCATCATCGCTGCAATCGCTTTTCCAAGTTATCAAAGTTTTGTACGCCGTTCTGATGAAGCAGTAGCTCAACAGCGGATACAGCAGATTGCGACTGAACTGGAGAAATATAAGGCACGTCAGTTCAATTATTTGAATTATTCTGTAGAAAGTGGAATGGATTATTATCCGACTTCTACCAATGCTAAATATACGTTTAGTGTTAAAGATAGTGATGCACCAACAAAAGCACTGACAGATACAACTGCTACAGGTAGAAATTGGGTAATTCTTGCAACCCCAAGTGCTAGTTATCCAAAATTGCAGCAATTTGTCATGACGAGTACGGGGTTAAAGTGTAAAAAAGAACAAGGTAGTACGATTGATCCTGGCTGTAGTGGAGAAGCTGCATGGACAGACTAAGAAATGGTTTTACACTCATTGAATTAATGATCGTTGTTGCAATCATCGGTATTTTGGCTGCAATTGCTATGCCATCTTATCAGAATTATAAAGTGAAGGTGAATAGAGTAGATACTCAAGCAGAACTCATGGAAGTTATTAGTAAGATTAACCGCTATAAAATTGCGAATTTTCATTATAAAAAGACTGCCACTACTACAATTGATCTTAGTGATTTAGGGGTGTCAGGGACATCAGAAAATGGTTTATATAACTTGAGTTTGGAATTTCCAATAGAAAAAAAAGATGGAAAAGATATTCCGAATTATACTCGTTGGGTATTAATTGCTGATCCTGTAAGTACAAAATCACAGCGCGGCAATGGTGCAATGTGTATTGACTATCAAGGCTATCGCTATTGGTCCACAGCAGCGACTACAGGAAATTGTATTGGGTCTTTAAGTAATGATTCTAGATGGGACGGTCGCTAAATTCAAAATTGTGGATAAACACTTTTTGATCTTTCATTCAGGGCAAAGTTCAAGTAAAATACTGCCCTCTATGAAAGGGGTTTGAGCTGTATCGATGGTCGGTACAAGGATAATCCGTAAAAACTATAAGGTTCTATCATGGTTGTTATTCGTCTTGCACGCGGTGGTGCTAAAAAACGTCCGTTCTATCAAATCATTGTGACTGATAGCCGTAATGCACGTGACGGTCGTTTCATCGAACGTATCGGTTTCTTCAACCCTACAGCTCAAGGTAAAGCAGAAAAACTTCGTTTAGATGCTGACCGTTTTGCTCACTGGGTTTCTCAAGGTGCTCAACCTTCTGATCGTGTTGCTTCTCTAGCTGCTCAAGCTAAGAAAGCTGCAGTTGCTGCATAATTTTTATATAAATTAGGTAGTAGCTTGCCCATGACACCAACACAGAATGTGCCCGAAGATCGTATTCAGATTGGACAGCTACGTTCAGCTTATGGATTAAATGGGTGGCTCTGGGTCTATTCCAACACAGAACCTATGAGCAACATATTTGACTACCTGCCTTGGTACATTGAAACCAAAGCAGGTTGGCAAATGGTTGATGTAAAACGTTGGAAACCACATGGCAAAGGCTTGGTAGTCAGCTTAAAAGGTGTGAGTGATCGCACCGCAGCAGACAACTTGGTTGGCGCAAATATCTGGATTTCAAAAGCGCAACTGCCTCAACCGGGCGTGGACGAGTATTATTGGTCTGATTTAAAAGGTCTAACAGTGTTAGGTCTGGACGATGACGAACAAGAAGTGAACCTCGGTCAAATCCATGAACTGTTTGAAACAGGTGCCAATGACGTGATGGTGGTTCGCGCAACTGCCGATAGCGTCGATGGCGAAGAGCGTATGATTCCATGGCATAAAGATGTGGTACAACGCGTTGATCTCGAAGCGGGTCGCATCTACGTGAATTGGGGCGTAGATTATTAATCCTTTCAGGATTCGCAGAGCAGGAAAATAGAGGAGTCTGCGGTGTTTTTTGCAGTCATTACGCTTTTTCCTGAAATGTTTGAAGCGATTACAGCTTACGGTATTAGCGGACGTGCAGCAAAACGTGACTTGATGCAAATTCATTGTATTAATCCACGTGATTATGCACAGGGCAACTACAAACGGGTGGATGAACGTCCATTTGGTGGTGGTCCAGGTATGGTGATGATGGCAGAGCCTTTGGCGCAAGCAATCCAGCATGCCAAAAATCTTGCACAGCAAGCGGGTGCAGTTCATGTGCCAGTGGTGTATATGTCACCACAAGGCAAAACCCTAAATGAGACTGCAGTACAGCAATTCGTTGAATATGATGGATTAATTGTATTGTGTGGTCGTTATGAGGGTGTCGATGAGCGTTTAATTCAGCATTATGTCGATCAGGAATGGTCGATTGGCGATTACGTTTTATCGGGCGGTGAACTACCAGCGATGGTGTTGTTAGACAGTATTATCCGGAGACTTCCAGGTGCTATGTCTGATGAGCAATCTCATGTGCAAGACTCATTTGTGGATGGTCTTTTAGATTGCCCACAATATACCAAGCCAGACCATTTTGAAGGTTTGGATGTCCCTGAAGTACTAAAGTCGGGACACCATGCCAATATTGAAAAATGGCGGTTTTTGCAGCGTTATCAACGGACTTTAGAGCGTCGACCTGAGTTGATTGAAAAAGTTGAGTTGAGCAAGCAGCAAAAAAAATGGCTAAAAGATGAGCGAGGGTGAGTAAAGCATTGCTTTACCCGAGCGCAAGGCGAGAAGCTATGCTTCGAGCAAACTAAACTGCTTAATGTAAATTAAGTACTTAAATAGGCTCTTTATGCATTGAAGCGGTCAGGCATAAAGGGAAAGTCAATCGGGTCTATGCGCTTTAGCCTCTATACCCAGTGGAAATCAGACCTCTTCTGACCCACACATATTGGAGATACCCCATGAGTGGTAAGCATCCTTTAGTACAAGCTGTTGAGAATGCACAGCTTAAGCAAGACATCCCAGCTTTTGCACCAGGCGATACAGTTATCGTTCAAGTAAAAGTAAAAGAAGGTGATCGTGAACGTCTTCAAGCATTTGAAGGTGTTGTAATTGCGAAGAAAAACCGTGGTTTGAACTCTGCGTTCACAGTACGTAAAATTTCTAGCGGTGTTGGTGTTGAGCGTGTTTTCCAAACTCACTCTCCAATCGTTGCGAAAATCGAAGTGAAACGTCGTGGTGACGTTCGTCGTGCTAAACTTTACTACCTACGCGAATTGTCTGGTAAAGCTGCACGTATTCGTGAGAAATTACCAGCACGTAAACAAGGTTAATTTTAACTTTGCTTTACAGCTAAAAAATGCGCCGTCTAGGCGCATTTTTTATGTCTGCTATTTGAGTTTATAAACCTTGTAGTTTTAAGCGATTGGCATGTTGACGATACACATCAACAGGATCTGGTGCAAAAATATCTTTCATGCCCAAGAGTTGATTGACTTCGTCCAAGTGGTTCCAATAGTAGTTATCACGAATGGTTTTACCAAATTTGGCGCTGCAGCGTGATACCAAACCATCATTATCACGACCATTATCAATCAACAAACTGGTCGCCAACATGGCTGAGTCTGGATCAAGTAAATTAGTGACAGCCGTATTGCCCGTAAATGAATAGAACTGGATGCCTTTTTCTTGATAAGCGCCCTCACCACAACTTGTCGTTGGCATACCCATTGGGAATTTGCTGTTAAATTGTGCAGAACCAGCCAAAGTTAAGCTTTTTGCACTCGCCAACGAATCATGTTGTCAACGGCATTCTAAAATTGACCCCTTTCACCTTACAAATGGCAAAGTAAAATTGACCCCTTTGATCTCGTATTAAATTTCAACCTGGGGCTGAATCCCAATTCTTTTTTTATCCTTCAAACGATAACTCTCACCCGATATTTGTACCACATGACAGTGATGCAATAACCGATCTAACATCGCAGCGGTCAACGTGACATCATCTGCAAAGGATTTGGACCACTGGCTAAAGGGTAAGTTACTCGTCAATATCGTACTGCCTTTTTCATAACGCTTGGCAATCACGTTAAAGAACAGATT
>NZ_JAAZQX010000015.1 GCF_012371325.1 Acinetobacter sp. A2
AAGCTAACAAAGGAAAGCCACCTCTAATGGCTGCTTAACCTCTACTTTTAACTTCGGTTATTTATGGGAGGATTACCACTGAACTATATTAAAGTTTTTTCCACGTCATCGCTGTGGTGACATTTGCATGTTTGGCTTTACCAAATACTTTCATTTGGTTATTCGCCGTATTTAAACGCGCCTCAACTTTGTAAACTAGTCCATCATTTGGATCAAGCCATTGCCCTTGAGTAAATTGTTTTGGCGCTGAATTTGCAATTAATCCCTCTAAAGCCTGCATACCTTTAATTGGCTGATTCTTTAAAGCACCTTGGCATTTTGTACATAACCCTGCGTTACTTACACTTGCCGATGATAAATTCTGAGTAATTACGGCACTATATTGCAAAGATTTGGAGTTTTTACGAATCACAATTTCTGCAACATAGTAGCCTGTACGGTCATCAATGACTTTCCATGTACCAATTAATGGATCAAATGGCATGGCATTAACTGGAAAAATAAGCCCGAAACATAGTGCAATTGCACCTAAAAAGTTACGCATCATCATAAATATCAAATTAAGGAGTATAAACAGCACGCTTGTGCAAAATGGGCGCGATTATAGCAATTTATTCAAATTTAAAATAAATTTTTCATAAAAATTAAATATTTATTTGTTATGTGGTTGGTTTTATTTTACTAAAATTGTGATGTATGACTCTTTTTAAACATTTTATTTTTACTGGTTAAAGGATATTTGAATACTTATAGGCTTATTGCCTTGCAGTACTTTTAAGCAAGCTCATTTTAGCTTTCAACATTTAGCGCATTATGGCGTAAACTAGGCTTTCTTTTGATTTGAAAGTCAAAAATTAAAATTTGGCTTTACAAATACAAATCAAACTTTTGTTTTATTCAATTTAGTCTATTCATCTGCACGTTTTAGCTTAAATCTCAGTATTGTTAACAAGGTAAAGTCGCATGCTTAAGTGGTTCGAGAAACTTATAGATCCTTATCCAAATAAAGGTTTGACCGAACCCTTGCCAACCAAGTTTTTTCCTTTTGTTTGGCAAGCTGCTTCAGGCGTGCGTCCATATTTGCTGATACTGGTATTGTGTACAGCTGGGGCTGCTAGTTTTGAAGCCTTATTGTATGCAAAAATTGGCGATTTAGTGACATGGCTTAGCCAAAGCCAGCCAGATACATTTCTTGCACAACATCAGCAGAACTTAACTTTATTGTTTTTTATTTTATTGGCCAATATTTTCTTTGCCAGCGCACAATCTATCGTTAAACACCAAATATTGTATAGCGGCTTTCCAATGCGTTTACGTTGGCGCTTTCATAATTTAATGCTGCAACAAAGTCTGGATTTTTTCCATAACGATTTTGCCGGACGATTATCTGCCAAAGTCATGCAAACAGCTTTGGCAGTACGTGAGTTTTGGGTGATTTTGGGCGATATGCTCGCCTATGTCTTTATTTACTTTATTACAATCAGCATTGTACTTGGTGCAATTTCACCCATACTAATTCTACCGTTACTGGTTTGGTTAGCCTTATTTATTCTTGCAGCGACTTATTTTATTCCACGTTTAAGTAAAGTCTCGAACGAACAAGCCGATGCACGTGCAGTCATGACAGGACGTGTAACCGATGCCTATACCAATATTCAAACGGTAAAACTGTTTGCACATGCAGGCCGTGAAAGCCAATACGCCAAAGCGTCGATGCAAGAATTTATGGTGACCGTGTACAAACAAATGCGTTTAGGCGCTCAATATGAAATCAGCATCAATTTACTGAGTGTGGTGCTATATGTAGGAGTTTTGGGTACTGCAATTTGGCTCTGGCTCAATGGTCGTGCTGAGTTAGGTATTATTGCTGCAACTACAGCCATGATTCTTAAACTGAATAGTATTGCTGAGTTTATGATGTGGCAGACCTCTGCCCTGTTTGAAAATGTCGGAACCATCCAAGATGGTATGAAAACCCTTGGACGTCCAATCGCGATTCAGGACAAAGCCGATGCAAAACCATTACAAGTTGCTCAAGGTGAAATTCAGTTTAAAGATGTAAGTTTTGCCTATAACAGCAAAAATGTGATTGACCAGTTTAATTTAAACATTCGCGCAGGCGAAAAAATAGGAATTGTTGGGCGTTCGGGTGCAGGAAAATCGACCTTAATTCAATTATTGCTACATTTCTATCAGCTGAAACAAGGCACGATTAGCATTGATGGGCAGAATATTGAAGATGTCACTCAAGATAGCCTGCGTAAAAACATCGCCTTAGTTACCCAAGATACTTCATTGCTTCATCGTACCGTTGCAGAGAATATTAAATACGGTCGTCCAGAAGCGACAGATGAAGAAATGTATGAGGCTGTACGTAAAGCCAAAGCTGAAGAATTTATCCCACAATTGACTGATTTACGGGGCAAAAAAGGTTATGAAGCCTACGTGGGTGAACGTGGAGTAAAACTTTCAGGCGGACAGCGCCAGCGTATTGCAATTGCTCGTGTTTTCTTAAAAGATGCACCTATTTTAATTTTAGATGAAGCCACCAGTGCGCTAGATTCTGAAGTGGAAGCGGCAATTCAATCTAGTCTAGATGAGCTAATGCAAGACAAAACGGTGATTGCCATTGCGCACCGACTTTCCACTATTGCGCAGATGGATCGCTTAATTGTGCTCGATCAAGGACGTATTGCAGAACAAGGCACACATGATGAGTTAGTTGCTATGAATGGTATTTATGCGCAATTATGGCAACGTCAAACAGGTGGTTTCTTGATTGAACAAGATAAAATTCTAAAACCATCAGCTGATAAAAATTAGCATCTAAAGCATTATTTATCTTATTCGGGCTTTGATTAAATGCAGATGAATAGCATGAAGTCAAAGCCTGCTTTGTCTAACAATTTTCATAGAATTTCTTTAAATTTCATGCCAAGATGCAAAAGTCATCTGATTATATTTTCGGAGCTAACTCCTAAAAAAGAATGCTGAAAAATAGATGATGATGACGAACGCAAATTAAAATAAAACTTGCAAATGCAATGGAATATGCATGAAAACAATATCAACACGTCAGGAACAAGGTGTTCCTGGAGTATATGGCTTATTGGTTTTAGATGTTGTATCCCGCTGGGGATATAACGCAGATACCCTATTTGCACCATTTCAGCTAAACAGTGAAATGTTGGCAGCCCCTGAATTTCGAATTCCAACACCTGTTGCCAACGAATTAGTCAAACATGCCTTAAAACTGACTGGTGAAAATACGCTGGGCTATCATTTGGGCACACAAATGCGTATTTCCATTCATGGTTTTATTGGTTATGCCATTATGACTGCACATGAAATAAGTGATGCACTGGTATTGGCGAACCGTTTCATTCAGCTGCGTATGCCCTTTTTACAGCTATTTTTTTCGACCTTTGGAGAAAAAGCCAGCCTGCAGTTACAGTGTGATATTCACATGGAGCCTTTGCGCACAGAAATTGCAATTGCCTTAATGATTGGCATGATCACCATGACCAAAGCCATGACAGGCATGCAAGATTTTACAGGTGAAGTCGATTTTGACTTTCCAAAGCCAGAAGGCTTTGACCAATACATGGCTAAATTTCCCTATCATCAATTTCGTTTTGATCAACCTTATTTAGCACTCAGTTTTGATAAGCAATATCTTGGCTTAAAAATGATTAATGCAGATCCAATTGCCAGTCAAATTGCCATTAATCAATGTGAAGCAGAACTTTCTGCCTTGGGCGAACGTCGGCGTATTTCCATGCGTGTACGTGATATTTTGACTCATGCGGAACAACATTATTTAAGTATTGAGCATGTGGCTGACCATCTACACATGTCAGATCGCACCCTAAAGCGACAACTGGCTGCCGAAGGCACCTCTTTTTCAAATTTGGTGGATGAAGTGCGCTATCGGCATGCGACTTCGCTCTTGTCACGTACAGACTATACCCTAGAGCAAATTGCCGATGAGTTAGGCTATAGCGACGTGGCAAATTTTAGTCGTGCCTTTAAACGCTGGAGTGGACGCAGTCCGAGCAATTGGCGTAAAGATCCATATTTATAAACTTTTGTTTTTAGCAAAAAGCATGTATAAAACATGGCAAAAAGATTCGATACAATTTAAGGAGTTATCAAATGAATCACCCTGCAGACTTAAAATATGCAAGCACCCACGAATGGGTACGTATTGAAGGTGATTTGGTCGTCACAGGAATTTCAGACCATGCACAAGATGCTTTGGGCGATTTAGTTTATGTAGAAGCCCCAGAAGTTGGCCAACACGTTACTGCGGGTGATCAAGCTGGCGTAGTAGAATCTGTTAAAACAGCTTCAGATATTCATGCGCCTGTTTCTGGTGAAGTGGTTGAAGTGAATAGCAATTTGGAAGATGATCCTGATTTTGTGAATGATGAACCCTATGGCAAAGGCTGGATTTATAAAATCAAACCAGACAACATTGCAGATGTTGAAAAACTACTTTCTAGCGCTGAATACGAAGCTGGTTTATAAAATTTCAGTTACTCGTAACGGATACATAATTGAAAAATCAGCCTTAGGGCTGATTTTTTTATTCACACAATCTTAATTATCATATATTTATCTTATTGTGATAATTTGCCTATATAAAATTCAATAAAATTAAAGTTTTTCAATCGTATTATTAAATAACTGTACTTTTCACATAAGTTGTTTTATTCTATTTTGCATGATAGCGCTGTACTCTGTCTTCAATAACAAATCATCTGCATAACAATGTACGCACAGCGTGATCGCTCCCATTCACAAGCTATAGGTTATTCCCATGTCCTCCGTAAATGCCGAACATTTATGGAATAAGTCGTTTATTCTCTGCTTATTCAATAACTTGTTCTTATTCATATTTTATTTTGCGCAAACGACAATTCTGCCTATTTATATTGTGAATGAGTTGGGGGGCAGTCTGTCACAAGCTGGTCTTGCAATGACCCTGTTCATGCTCTCAGCCATTGCGGTACGTCCATTTAGTGGACTGATTATTGAAAAATTTGGCTATAAAAAGACCTTATATGTGTCTGAAATCCTGTTCTGTTTATGCAGCGTGGCCTATATTTTTGCAGATAATCTACAATTTCTTTTACTTTTACGCTTCTTACATGGAATTTGGTTCAGCATTGTCACTACGGTAACAGTACCTATTGCCAATAATTTTATTCCTGACAGCCGTAAAGGTGAAGGTATGGGCTATTTCTTGGTTTCAGTGAATTTGGGTATTGTCCTTGGGCCATTAATTGGTTTAAGCCTAATTCAATCCATTTCTTATGCCAGTATTTCAACCTTATTATCACTTAGTGTCTGGGTTGGCTTTGCATTTTGTTTAATGATTCCAATAGCGAATAAAAAAACTGATGTAGCACCCGTACCTAAACGTAAATTAGGCTTAAATGATTTTGTCGAGACAAAAGCAATCCCTGTTTCACTAATGGCAATGATGGTGGCATTTTCATACGCCAGTATTATGTCGTTTATTTCAACATTTGCAGAATCACGCCACATGCTGTCTTATGCCAGTTTATTCTTTGTGGTGTTTGCAATTTCAATGATGAGTTTACGCCCCATTACCGGCAAAATTTATGATCGCAAAGGGCCAAGTTATGTGATTTATCCTGCCATTACCCTTTTTGCTTTGGGTTTAATTGTGTTGAGCCAAGTGCAAAGTGTCATCGGTTTTATGTTTGCAGCTGTTCTAATTGGTGTAGGATTTGGTTCAGCTCAGCCTTGTTTGCAAACTATTTCAATTCAGCGCTCACCTAAAGACCGTATTGGACATGCGACTTCAACTTATTTCTGTTGTTATGATATTGGTATTGCCATTGGTGCTTTAGTTCTAGGCTTTGTGATTGCATGCTATGACTATACGGTTGCCTATTTGCTATGTGCTGTATTGACCTTTTTAAGTTTAATTTTCTATAAATTTGTGGTTGAAAAACCAAATAAATCTGTGGATGCTCATTCTTAATGTTTTTTGCTGAATCAAAACATTAGTGTATTGCATGATGTTGTTGCAGTATTTTTAATACACGTGTAAAACAAAACCCCTGAATAATTCAGGGGTTTAATGTTTGTGTCATATAATTTTAAGCTGTCTTGGCTAGATTTTGACAGCTTAAGTTTTCTGCAACTTCAAGTAAGAGTTGCTCTGTTTTATCCCAGCCTAGGCAACCATCTGTGACCGACTGACCATAAGTCATATCACAGGAAATTTTTTGATTACCATCGACCAAATGGCTTTCTAGCATGATGCCACGTACTTGAGTTTGCTCACGCTCTGCCACAATTGTACGTAATACCTGTGGTTGTAATTGTGGGTCTTTGTGACTATTGCCGTGGCTACAATCAATAATTAAAGCAGGCAACTGCCCTTTGCTTTTTGCTTTAATTTTCTCAATTTCTGCCAATTGGTAATTTGGACCTGAATTTGAACCACGCAAAATTAAATGTGCGTGCGGATTACCTTGTGACGCTAAAATTGACGGTAAACCAGATTGGCTCATGCCCATGAATTGATGTGGATGGCTTGCAGACTGAATTGCATCTAAAGCAATTTGAATAGAGCCATCTGTACCATTTTTAAAGCCAATGCTATATGGCATTAGGCTAGAAATTTCTCTGTGAATTTGAGATTCGCTGGTACGTGCACCAATTGCACCCCACGCCAGTAAATCATCAAAATAAGCGGTTGCCATTGGACTTAGAATTTCAGAAGCAATTGGTAAACCCATTTCTATAATTTGTAAGTAGAGTTCACGTGACTTTTCTAAACCTAGCTGCATATTGGCAGAGCCATCTAAGTCTGGGTCATACATAAAGCCTTTCCAGCCAACTGTAGTACGTGGTTTTTCGATATAAGCACGCATGACCAAAAATACATGATCTGAAATCTGGCTTTGTAATTGTTTTAATTTTTTTGCGTATTCAAGTGCAGCTTGTGGATCGTGAATTGAACAAGGTCCAGTAATGACCAATAAACGGGAGTCTGTACCCGCTAAAATATCTAGAATGGTTTGGCGGTGTTGTGCGACTTGCTGTTTTAACTCAATCGAAAGTGGAAACTTTGCTTTGAGTTGTTGCGGTAAGCTTAAACTAATTTCTGAACTGTTGTGCTGTTGTTGTAAAGCAGTATTTAAAGCATTCATTGGTTTGTTCCTTTGGACTGTGTTTCTGTTTACAGTCCGATCATTTATTTCAGCGTTATGGGTCTAATCGTTTGTAAGGTTTGAGTCATAAATTGACTAAAGTAAAACCAATAAAAGTTGCCAAAGTATGAATAATTAAGGTTATACATATTTTTCTCCAAAAAACTCATAAAAATCAAAATGAAATCGCAGGCATAAAAAAACCTGATCAGGGTTGCCGATCAGGTATCAACTGGTGGGCAACCTTTTTTGCCCGAACGCATCTCAGGCAATCATTTAAACTGCCAAAAGTAATAGTATGCGTTTACGATTAAAGGTTGCTTCAACATCTTGATTTCATCAAAAAATGAACTGTTAAAATTAAAATACGCTGTATTGTTCAGTTTGGCAATGCTTTTTCAAAAATATTTAACCTATATTTTTAATCCAAATTTGCCAACTGATAAGACTCCTCCTAAGTCTTTTCAGTGTATCTATGCTGTTATTTTTTAAACCACTGCCCTATTTTTTGTCGGGCCGTTTGTTGTATTGCTGCTTTAGCAAAACGCAACTGCTCAGATAAATCTTCTGCATTGGGTAAAGAGCATTTTGCTAAGCGTATCCAGACACTGGCAAATTGCTGAGTAAAACTGGCTTCGTTGTAGTGAATACCGTATTCTGCACAAAGTGCTTTTACCTTAGGTGCAGCTTCTGCATAGCGGTTTGCAGGCATATCTGGAAATAAATGGTGCTCAATTTGATGGCTTAAATTACCACTTAAAATGTGTAACCACGCTGTGCCACTGAAATTACTAGAACCTCGAATTTGGCGTAAATACCATTCAGCTTTAGTTTCATTTGCAGTGTCATCTGCTTCAAAATTCTCGGCATCTTCAGTGAAATGTCCATTAAAAATCACCGCCGATGCCCATACACTGCGTATGATATTGGCGACCACATTACCCGCAAAAACTGGCAGTGCATTTGGCCCTGCAATAAGCGGGAAAAATACATAATCTTTCACAACCTGACGTTTTATTTTTTTACGAACATCACGTGCTTCATGCCAAACCTCACGCCATGTTTTTGTTTTATAGACTAAAACATCTTCTAAATGTAGTCGCTGAATACCCACATACCATTCAAAAAACAGCATCAGTTGAATCGCCAGCGGAATATTGAACAAAAAGCGTGGTTCCCAAGCCTGGGATTCACTCACACGTAGTAAGCCATAGCCGACATCATGGTCTTTTCCGACAATATTGGTGTAGGTGTGATGAATATAATTGTGGGTATATTTCCAGTCATCGCCCGTGGCAATGGTATCCCAGTCATAATTGGCACCATTCAAATGAGGATCGTTCAACCAATCAAACTGACCATGCATGACATTGTGTCCCAACTCCATATTTTCAACAATTTTGGATACGCCCAGCAATGCCGTCCCAAGCAACCACACAGGTGGAATCCAGCCTGCAAACATGAGCAAACCACGTGAAGTGATTTCACTATATCGCACAAAATTACGAATTTTATAAATATAAGCTGCGTCTTTTTCATTGAGACTTTGCATTATCTCTCGTCGAATTTCTTCAACTTTGGCACCAAATTCTTCAACTTGTGCAGCATTTAAAAATCGGGATTTACTATTTTCATTAAAATATACGGGCTTATTCATTGTTATGCCTCACATTTTTATAAATTGATGGTGACAGGAGTTAAAGCCTGCGAAATGCATAATTTGATTTGAGTATTGGGCTCATGGCTCACTTCACCCGTGAGCATGTTTTGCACGCTTCCATTGAGTTTGGTACAGGAACAGGTATTGCAAACACCCATACGACAGCCACTTGCAGGTTTTAATCCTGCATGTTCTGCACTGTCCAATAAACTACCTTGAGCCATAAAACTTTGTTGAGCACGTAAAAACTGTACGGGTTGTGCTGTAATGTTTTCATTTGCTCTGAACTGAAAAAATTCAGTTTTTAATTGAGCGAATATATCTAAGTCTTGATAGATTTGCTGCGCACTTTTCATCAAAGCTGCGGCACCGCAGGCATAGCACATCCGCTGCTGAAAATCTGGAATATACTGCTGAATCAGTTCAAGCTGTAAGTGTTGCTGTTGCTGAGTCGTATTAAAATAATGCAATTTAAATTGAGGATACTGCTGAAGCAGTGAGTGCAACTCTGGAAGATAAGCATCATCGCGACTGAAATAAATCAAATCTAAACTTTGAGTGCTTTTCTTTAAGTGCTCGACTGCGAGTGCATAAATTGCGGTAATGCCGCTGCCCGAAGCAAGCAATAAAGTTGCCTGTTTGTGTGCAGATACATCTAGTATAAAGTCACCTTGCGCTTGTGAAATTTCCAGCACATCACCACGTTTTAAATTACATAGTGCATGTGAAACTCGACCTTGCTTTTTTACTGCAATGACGACATTACCCTGCGCTGTAATTTCTACCACAGAATAGCTGCGTTGCTGGCGGACACCTTGCAAAGTCAGCGTAACTAAAATACTTTGACCTGCACGTACATTGTTTTGCTTAAAGTTCTGATTAGGCCGAAGTTTAAGCTCAACAAAATCATCACTTAAATTACGTTGTGAGATGAGTTCTGCTTTGACTTTTTTCCATGCCCAAGTGGGATGAACTTTTTCTGCTATAAAATCGATAAAATCTTCACGAATCCATTCGGGTTGATAGGCTGTAATGCTCATGTTCATTCCCCTTGCGATAATGTTTTTAATTAAAATACAAATGTTCTTTATTTCTTGATTGAAGATAAAACTTGAGGTTTGGCTGCACCATGTCATTACAGGACAAAGCCGTGTCTTTAGAATTTTATTATGTGTTTTTGTCTAACAATTTAAGGTGGTGGGGACGTTAGCTGAACTTAAAAACTTAATAAAAAAACCGAGCCTAAGCTTGGTTTTGATGTTTTTATTTATTGAATCAAAATGTTATTCATCAAAATGAATTACACTACGAATTGATTTACCTTCATGCATCAAATCAAAGGCTTCATTGATTTGTTCAAGTTTCATGGTATGGGTCACAAAAGGTGCCAATTGAATATCACCACGCATGGCTTCATTTACCATTTCAGGAAGTTGTGAACGACCTTTCACGCCACCAAATGCTGTACCTTTCCAAGTACGGCCTGTAACCAACTGGAATGGACGGGTTGAAATTTCCTGACCCGCACCTGCAACTCCAATAATAATTGACTGCCCCCAACCACGGTGTGCACACTCCAAAGCCGAACGCATGACATTGGTATTGCCAATACATTCAAATGAGTGGTCTACCCCCCAACCTGTTTTTTCAACAATAACTTCCTGAATTGGGCGGTCATAATCTTTAGGGTTTAAAAATTCAGTTGCACCAAATTGTTCTGCCAGTTTGAATTTCTCAGGGTTAGTATCAATCGCAATAATACGGCTGGCTTTGGCTTTACGTGCACCTTGCACGACAGCTAAGCCAATTCCACCTAAACCAAACACTGCAACGGTATCGCCTTCTTGGACTTTGGCTGTGTTTTTAACTGCCCCCAAACCTGTCGTTACACCACAACCCAATAAACAGACCTGTTCGTGATTGGCTTCAGGGTTAATTTTAGCCAAAGAAACTTCTGCAACCACAGTATATTCACTAAAAGTTGAACAGCCCATGTAGTGATAAATTGGCTGCCCGTTATATGAAAAACGTGTTGTTCCATCGGGCATGACACCTTTACCCTGTGTAGCACGGACTGAAACACATAAGTTAGTTTTACCTGACTTACAGAATAAACACTCACCACATTCTGCGGTGTATAGTGGAATCACGTGATCGCCAGGTTGTACACTGGTCACACCTTCGCCTACTTCAACAACAATTCCTGCACCCTCATGGCCTAAAACTGCAGGAAAAACACCTTCAGGATCATCACCCGATAAAGTGAATGCATCGGTATGACACACCCCTGTATGGGTAATTTTGACCAAGACCTCACCTACTTTAGGCGGAGCAACATCAATTTCAACAATTTCGAGTGGTTGACCAGGGCCAAAAGCGACGGCTGCACGTGATTTCATGAGCACATTATCCCTAAAAAATTTGATTAACAGATGACTAACAGTATCCTCTTTCTATTGCGCGTTTCAAGCATTAACATGAATAGAATATCAACGTATAACAATATGCTAGAGAAGACTTAAGAATAATGACGCAAACCCCAACACAGTACAGGCTTGGGATATTGGCTTTTGCAGCTATTTTACTGACAGGATGCAGTTTGCCTATGAATCAAGCAAGTAAAGATAGTCCTGTAGAACACTATGTAGATCATTGGCTAAATGGCAATGAAATTGATGCACATTTGGCCAAAAATCTCACTGCTTATTTGGCACTGAACGATGCGTTCAGTAGTATCGCCTCGCGTTTATACTTGATTCAAAAAGCACAGCATCATTTAGATTTACAATATTATATTTGGGAAGATGACTTAATTGGTCAGCTAATGCTGGCTGAACTTTTAAAAGCTGCAGATCGCGGGGTAAAAGTACGTTTATTGATTGATGATCAAAACGGTACGCAACTTGATTCGACCTTAAAAAGACTGGTTCAGCATCCTAATTTTGAAATTAAAATCTTTAATCCCTACAAGTTTCGTAATATTCGCGTCTTGGATTACCTGTTTCGATTTAAGCAGATTAACCACCGGATGCACAATAAACTGATTATTGCCGATGGCGCGATTGCCGTTACAGGTGGCCGTAATATTAGTCGTGAATATTTTGATGCCAGTGAAAACTTCCAATTTACCGATATGGATATTCTGTTTTATGGCAGTGCAGTCCCACAGGCCAATGCTGTATTTTTAGACTTTTGGAATGATGAATTAAGTTATTCAGTGCATCAGCTACTCGGTGCAGGCAGCGCAGTTCAACTTAGAGAATTGCGTAATCTTTATGAACAAAATGCAAAATATAAAGATAAGATTCGTGAACGGGTTGCCAGTGCGCAAGAAGAAGTCAGCATTAAATTGGAACAGCACCCTGTACAGTGGGTGAATGCACATTTTGTGGCGGACTCTCCGAATAAAATTCGTGGCAATGCTGAAACTGAGCAACTTATTTATCAGCAAATGCTCAATATTATGGGCGAACCCAAACAGCATTTGGAATTAGTTTCTGCCTACTTTGTTCCAACCGAAAAAGGCATGCATGCCCTGACCAATTTAGCGAAAAATGATATACAAATTCGGGTGCTTACCAATTCTTTTCTAGCTAATGATGTGCCCTTGGTACATGCGTTTTACCAGAAATATCGGGTAGATTTACTCAAGTCAGGTGTGCAATTATACGAATTTAAACCCTATATAGAGCGCAAAAGAAGAACTTGGTATGAAGTTGCAACGGGCAATGTAATTCCCGCCAAAGGTAAAAATGCTTCAAGTTTACATGCTAAATTCTTTGATATAGATGGTATGGTATTTGTAGGTTCTTTTAATTTTGATCCACGCTCTGCCAATTTAAATACTGAGGTCGGTTTAGTTCTAGAGTCAGAACAGCTTCAAAATGATGTTTCTCAATCTTTAGACCAATACTTACCGCAAATTGCCTATCAACTCAAATTAAATGAAGATGATGAACTGATTTGGTTAGATCACCAAGCCGACGGCAGTGTTAAAACCTATACCCATGACCCCGAAACCACAAAGTTCCAACGTTTTATGATGCATGCAATCTCTTATTTACCCATTGAATGGATGATGTAATGACATTGTAGTGTCTTTTATAGAGTCTAATAAAATACGTATTGATTGTGGATACCAATCACAAGATTAGTTAATATTAATATCAAAAGTTACTTATAGTAAGCCGATTTCTTTAAATAAGCTTAAATAGGCTTCTGCCTTTTTCTCTAAAGCCAAAGGATAAGCGCGTGATGAAGATGGCATGCGGTATAAACGTATCTCACGATTAGCCAAGTAACTTTGTGTCGACTGCCCAATCTGAGGTTTTTCTGTTTCTACTGGCATTGACTGCATGAGGGTATCTGTAGCTTTATCACCTGTAGTCATAATACTGCGGCATTCAGGCATCTGCTTTAAAAGTGCTGCAATATCCATATTTTGATGAATCTGCAAAAACTTATCGGAAGCATTGCCCTTGAGTCGAATCACCTGTTGCGCCGTATCAGAAATAGCGATTCCTGTTGCATTTAAGAACTCAATAATTTTATTTAAATGAAAGTTTTTATGTTCTAAATCTAAAAAATAGTTTTTATCTTGAAAAAAGCATAAACCAAAAATTCGCCACATATCGTTTTGATAATTCGGATAGTAAAAATCCATTTTCCAGCGGCTTTTTGGCGGAGGAAAACTACCCAACATTAACAGCTTAGCATTGGCGGGTAAAAAGGGTTTAAGCGGATGGGTTTCTATTTTGGAATCAGTCATTTATAGATAAAGTGTTTTATATTTTCAAATTCAGCTAAGACATTACTGTGCGGGCAACTTCATAATGGTTTTTATGTAATTTCCCTTGATTGAATAACCAGGTCGCAACTTCTGGCCAGAAGTACATGGCAGATTTAGATGCAAGCCCATACATAGGACGTGGAAAATTACCATCTCCACGTTTATTTTGAGCATATAGAGATAATGCTTGACGAGTCATACCCGCACGTTCAGCCATTTCGGCCAAAGTAGAATATCCTTGCTCTTCCACAATCAAATCATGAAATCCTAATGAGCGAATATCGTTTAAAGCAGAGCTAACAGCTTGTTCTGCATTGTCAGCTTCACGATCAAATTCAAGATAAATTGTATCGTTATAGCTACAAAGTAATGCATCATCACAACCCGCTTCAAAAAATTTATCTTCTAGTTCGGATAGATTAGCACGTGCATCACGTACCACAACGGTAAAGTGATAGTTATTCATAGCTCATCTCCATTACATTGCTTTAGCTTACGCAGGATTTGCTTTGCATGTGTTTCAGGATCTTTAGGTGTGCTCCACACACTCATTTGATGTTCCGTATGACCTAGGATAAAATGCATGTCCTGACTTGCCAGAGTCGACAACATCCCAACTTCAACAGCATAGTCAATCGCTTCGCGAATATGCTTATTGGGATGTTTCTTCATTTTTCCACCTTTATCTATTTTTTAACTATAGTATCATGTTGACCAATGTCAACAAAAGAATTATCAAAAAATTACCTGAATTTATACTTAGTATTACATCTATTTTAAAACCACGCTAAAACCCTATCCGCAACGTCTTTCCCCCAAATTTTATAAATTTCTTTACTCGGATGAAAACCATCTTTTGCCATTTCTAGATTCATGGACTGATATTTCTGAATATCGTATTCGATCCACTGCATAGCATCGTGTTGTGCAACAAATTGGGCTAATTTTTGATTCATTTGCTGTGCATATTGACCAAATAACCATGCCAAAGGGTTGGGCAATGCTGGAAATAAATGCATTGGTGGTACGCCTGTTGCAATAATCAATTCAGGTTGAAATTTATCCTGAATTAACTGATAAAACTGCTGTTGTTGCTTTATCCATTTTTGTGCAGACATGAGTTTAGTAACATCATTCACACCAACTGATGTCACAACGACGTCATATTTTTGATTGCTAAGTTTTTGTGTTTGATGAATAACTTGTGCTGTATTGTTACCCGATTGTGCTTCCAAACACCAATGCAGCTGATATTGATGTTTTAACTCAGCAATCATTGCACCGAGTAAGGCATCTTGCTGATGTTCTACGCCTACACCCGCAGCAGCGGAGTCGCCTAAAATTAATAATGACAGTGGTCGGCCTTGCCCTGTAATACCCTTACGCTCACCTGAGGGTTCGGGCAGCCTTATAGTATTTTTCTTCACTCTACTGCCCTGTATTACTAAGGCTGGAATTAAGGCAAGGGTTGCCGTTTTTAACCACATACAACTTTCACTCTAAAAGACAAAGGCAGTAAAACTAAAAAGTAAACGCTCAAATATAAAAATAGCACCCCATCATTTAAAGTGAGTCATGTATAACTCATCATCTTTAAATTTTAGGATGCTAATCTGAAAATCAAAACATCACTGTTTAGCCCAGTTTATTCACCAGTTTTAATGGTAAGACTTTCATGGCTAAACCAAGTGGCAACCATGGCCATTTAGGTACATAAGCCTTAATAGGTGCTTTTTCAATTTCTGCGGCAAGTAAACGTGAACCTGTTTTTTCATCCACCTCAAACGGTAATTTTTTTGCACCTTCGTTAATCTCGGTACGTATATAACCTGGGAAAATTGTGGTGACTTGAATAGGCGTATCAATTAGTTCTGCACGAATACCTTCTGCTAAATGTGCCACTGCAGCTTTACTTGCGCCGTAAGCAGTCAGATGTTTTGGCATACCACGAATGGCACTCATAGATGAAATCATCACCAAATGCCCTGAATTTTGCTCACGGAAAATTTCAACTGCTGCTTCACACTGTGCCAAAGCCGAAATAAAGTTGGTTTCTACCGTAGCTTTGTTGATGGCAAAGTTGCCTTTACCAATGCGACGTCCTTCGCCCACACCTGCATTGACAATAATTCGATCCAACTGTCCAAAGTTTTGTTTAAATTCACGAAATACCTGAAATACTTGATCGTAATTGGTAACGTCCAAACTTTTAGCAATCACACGAATACCATATTGCTGCTCAAGTTCCTGTTTCAATGTTTCTAAACGCTCTAAACGTCGTGCACAAATGGCAAGGTTATAGCCCTTTTGAGCGAATTCACGCGCCATACCTGCGCCAATTCCAGAACTTGCACCTGTAATTAGAATTGTTTTTGTCATGGTTCGATCCTTGTTAAATCCAAGTCAATAAATTTGAGTTTTCAGCTTTAATAAAATGATGTTCATTTAAGCTTAAGAGTTGTGGCTCGCTGCCCACCAAGCGTAAAGTGGTGATGCTTGAGTTGGTAATTGCCCAGTTCAATGCAAAGGTTTTATTAGGCGTTAAGCCCAAAATTTTACCTGCCGCTACAGAAATGACACCACCCGAAGTAAACACAACTGCATAACGTGGCTGCTTTTGTGCCAAGTCGGTACATAAATTTTGTAAGGCATCTTCCACACGTTGTTTGAAATGCGGCCAAGATTCTTCATATTCATGGTGATACTCACCACCTGTCCAGCGCTCAATTGCACCTTCAAAAATCTTTGCCAAATACGCACGAGGATTCACCTCTTTAGCCACATCCTGCTTCATTAGTTCAGGGTGATTAAAACGCGGCTCATACTGCGCAAAGACTTGTTGATGATTAAACTCATTCCAAGCACTGTCAGTTTGAATTTCAACTTCAGGAAAACACTCTGCTAAAGCCAATTGCGCCGTTTGCTGATGACGCTGCATTGAACCAGCAACGACATAAGGCGCTTCTTTTAAAATACGTTCAAAGTAGCGGCCGAGTAATTTGGCCTGTAACTCACCATTAGGCGAAAGTTGGTCATAACTTTCTGCACCAAACGAAGCTTGCCCATGACGAATTAAATAAATAGTGGTCATTTCGGCATGAGTTCCTTAAATTTAGCGATGTATTTTTGCGCCAGTTCATTGGCTTCAATCTTTTGTAAACCAATAAGCTTCAACGCACGAATATGCAAGGCATGAATCACAATCCAGAAGTCTTTAAACGCAGGATTATTGGTTTGTTTGTGGTAATAGCGATAATAAATTTGCTGAGCAATCACGGCTAAACGGAAAATTCCAAATACTTCATAGAAAGTCCAGTTGTCAGTGCTTAATCCAGTTTTTTGCAAATAGTAGTCCACCACTTGCTGACGCGTGAACATGCCTTTTAAATGCGTTGGTTGACGACGAGTGGCTTTAAAAATTTGGTTGTCCGTACCTTCTACCCAATACGCCAAAGCCGAGCCTAAATCCATAAGTGGATCACCCAATGTCGCCATTTCCCAGTCCAGCACGCCAATAACTTGCGTCGGATTTTTGGGGTCTAAAATGACATTATCAAAACGCCAGTCATTATGAATAATACAAGTTTTTGAATCGGCAGGAATATGGTCTAACAACCATTTACGCACATACTTAAAAGATGGCACGTTAATGGTGTGTGCTTTTGCATAGCGAGCATCCCAACCTTCTACCTGACGACGACAATAGCCATCGCCCTTGCCTAATTTTTCAAGCTCTGTCCCCCGATAAGGCACTTGATGCAATTCAATGAGTTTATCAATGACATTCACACAAAGTTCATGCACTTGCGTTTCGTTAAACTCAAGTTCAGGCGGCAATTTAGCTCGTGGAATAATACCTTCAATGCGTTGCATCACGTAAAAATCACAGCCAATTACAGATTCATCCTGACACAAAGCCACCATTTCGGGTAATACAGGATAAAATGGTGCTAAATTCTTTTGCACATGATATTCACGTGCCATGTCGTGGGCAGATTTGGCCTTAGTACCTTTAGGTGGACGACGTAAAATTAAATCGGTATTACTATACTTGAGGCGATAGGTCCAGTTTGATGCACCACCTGAATATTGTGTGACTTCTACGGGTTCAACGACTTCTACATTTTGTTGTTTTAACCATGCCGTGACCGCCTGAATATCGAGCTCTTCGCCATCGCGTACTGTGCCGCCTACATCAATAACTGACATTATTTTTCCCTAATTTTCTATCTTTTTAAATCTAGCATAAATTTTCTGCGTTCTCTTAAGATGTATTGGCAATATCAACAATATTGCCAAATACCATGCAAGAGAAACAGGAAAAAGTGTGCGCTAATGCCTTATTTTTTACGACTGCTACGGTAGCCACGTTTTGCCAACTCGAGTTTAGCAATCATGCCTTTATGTACTTCATCAGGCCCATCGGCAAGACGTAAACTACGGGCTTGGGCAAAGAAACCTGTGAGCGGCGTATCTCTAGACACGCCTGCACCACCATGAATTTGCATGGCCATATCTACCACTTTTTCCAAGACACTTGGTGCAACAACTTTAATTGCGGAAATTTCAGTCAATGCCGCCATATTACCTAAAGTATCCATTTTATAGGCTGCATATAGGGTTAATAAACGCGCCTGATCAATGGCAACACGCGCTTCTGCCACACGTTCCAAATTACCACCAAGTTTTAAAATTTCCTTACCAAATGCGGTACGGCTCATGCCGCGATCGATCATCAATTCTAAAGATTTTTCGGCTGCCCCGATGCAACGCATGCAGTGGTGAATACGGCCTGGCCCTAAACGACCTTGTGCAATTTCAAAACCTTGCCCTGCACCGCCAATAAAGTTTGCGACAGGCACACGCACATTATCAAAACTAACTTCACCATGACCATGAGGTGCGTCATAATCGCCAAATACAGGTAACATGCGCTCAATTTTAACGCCCGCAGTATCTACAGGCACTAAAACCATAGAGTGTTGGTGATGTCGGTCTTTGCTTTCATCAGGGGTATGCGCCATAAAAATAATAATTTTGGCATTTGGATCGCCTAAACCCGAAGACCACCATTTACGACCATTTAAGACAATTTCATCACCATCTACCACAGCTGTCGCCTGCATATTGGTGGCATCACTTGAAGCCACTGCAGGTTCAGTCATACAAAATACTGAACGAATTTTGCCTTCTAGCAGCGGTGTGAGCCATTCTTGTTTCTGTGCTTCAGAACCATAACGCCACAAAACTTCCATATTGCCGCTGTCTGGTGCATTACAGTTAAAAACCGTTGGCGCAATTAAACTGCGACCACTGAGTTCTGCAATGTGTGCATATTCTTGTACCGACAAGCCCTGCCCCAATTCTGGACAAGGTAAAAACATATTGCATAAGCCAGCAGCTTTGGCTTTGGCTTTTAGTTGTTCTAATTGTGATGGCCATTGCCATTTGGTCCAATCACCACCCTGATTCAGCTCATGGACTTCTGCCCAAAATTCGGCTTCAATTGGCTCAATTTCTTGGGCAATAAAGGCTTTGGTACGTTCTATATAGTCTTTGGCACGTGCAGATAGCTCAAACATGGTTCAAATCCCTTAAAATATTGTATTCATTGCTTTACAACACCTTAACTTGAAAACTAATATGAACAAAATGATTTAATTCAATAAAACACTATGAATCATATTCATAATAATGCAAAAATTGATCTTGCTGCTTTTCATCGTTTAGACATCAATTTATACCCAATGTTTGTTGCAATTTATGAACAGCGCAGTATTTCCAAAGCAGCACAAATTTTGTGTATCAGCCAATCTGCTGCCAGTCATGCTTTGCAACGTTTAAGACAGCATTTACAGGATGATTTACTGGTGCGTAATGGCAATAAAATGTTACCTACTCCTTTTGCCGAGCAAATTTATCCCACCATAAAAAATGCCTTGTTGGCCATTCAAAGTATTGCGGTACAAAAACAGCAGTTTGAACCCAATATGCTGCAATCACTTAAAATTGCTGTACATGATGAAATTGAACCGATTATTTTTCCTAAACTGGTGGCGCATTTCCAAAACCTGAATCTAGATATTCAATTTTTTAGCCACAAATTAGAGCGTAAAACGGTTTTGGCAGATTTGGCTGCCCAGCAAATTGATTTTGTCATTGATTTAGAACAAAACTTTGGCGATAAAATCCAGTTTCAATCTTTAGTACAAGATCAATTTGTAGTGTGTAGCCAATTAAATGAAATGACGACGGAACTGTATTTATCATCTGCGCACATTGGGGTTTCATCGCGCCGTACTGGTATGTTGCTTGAAGATATTTATTTGCATCAAAAACAATTATCGCGACAGGTTTTTTTACGTTGTCAGCACTATTCAACAGCCTTACAAATTTTGCAGCAGCATCCCCAAGCGATTTTGACCATACCGGAAATGATCTTAAAACATTTAAGCATCAGCCAAAAACTAAAGATTTTTACCGTTCCTGTAGACCTGCCTTTGATCAATATGGGGATGTATTGGCATAAAGACTTACAGGAAAATTCAAGACATCATTTTTTAAGACAGGAAATTTCTAAAATTTTTGCTTAGGCTATTTTGGTCAATTGGTACTATTAGTGCTTTCCTCTTTTTTTAACCAACTTAAAAATGTCGGCTAAAACGACGGCGATAATCTAAAGGTGTCAGCCCTGTTTTCTTTAAAAATAAACGGCGAAACGAGCTGCTGTCATTGTATCCAACTGCTAGCATAATCTGCTCAACGGTATAGTCGGTTTGTTCTAATTGTTTACGTGCAGCTTCTATACGCATAGCCTGTAAATATTGATTCGGTGCTAAGTCCAATGCTGCTTTAAAACGGCGAATGAGGCTGCGAGTGCTTAGATTGAAATGCTGAGCGACCTCATCTAAATTAAAGTTTTGCGAATAATGCTGTTCTATCCAATTTTGAACTTCCTGCACTAACGCATCTTGATGTGGTTTGGCAATTTTCATTAAGGAGTATGACAACTGGCTGTCACGGCGATAATCAATGACAAAAGATTTTGCAGTCTGAATCGCAACTTCAAAGCCATAAAAACGCTCAATTAAGTGCAAACCTAAATCAAACCATGCTAAGCCCCCTCCTGCACAGTAGATATGATCTGCATGGGTAATCATTCGCTCTACTTTTAATTCAACTAGCGGATAGCGCTGCTTAAAAATAGCTTCAAAACCCCAATGCGTCGTAGCCTGCTTGCCGTTTAGAATTCCCGCTTCAGCCAAGAAGAAATTACCAGTGCAATTTGCCGCAATCATGAAATGCTGCTGCTGTGCGTACTGTAAAAAATTTATCAATTCTGGTGTTCGTTGCAGCACAGACAATAAAGCGGCACCAATGGTTGGTACAACCACAAGGTCTGCATGTTGAATTTCCTGATAGCTAAATTCTGCATACATTTTAATGCCGTTAATGCATTGAATACTTTGCCCTTTGGGACTGGCAATTTTCACTTCAAACAGACGTTCAATCTGCTGGTTTTGAATACGGTTCCAACTGGCACCTGCCAGAGAAAATAAATCAACAATACCTGTAATGGCCGATGCCAAAGCACCATCAAAGGCTAGAATTACCACTTGCTTCATTGCTCTAATTCAATTTGTCACTTTTAGCTGCTTTGATGTCATTATTGACAATCGTCAGCTAATCTAGCAACTGTTATTTTTAACCCCAATATAAAAATATTCGGGTAAACCATGACACAGCTCATCAACGATCAAAATTTAGAATTTATGTTGTATCAGGTATTTAATGCTGAGCAATTGAACTCGTTTGAGCGTTATCAGGAACATGACAAAGTCACTTTTGACAGTATCCTGCATACAGCCAAAGGCATCGCCTGCGATTATTTTGCAGCGCATAACAGCAAAGCTGATCAGCAAGAACCAAGTTTTGATGGAAAAAAGGTAGAAACCATTGCCGAAGTGAAAACTGCATGGCAACAGTTTGCCAACGCAGGTTTGCTCAGTGCACAGCATGATTATGCAGACGGCGGCATGCAATTACCTACGCTCATCAATATGGCTGCAAATGCCTATTTTATGTCAGCCAATCCATCTACAGTGGCCTATTCATTCCTGACTGCTGCCGCAGCCAACGTAATTCAAGCGTTTGGCACAACAGAACAAAAACAGCGCTTTCTTCCACACATGTTCAGTGGCCGTTTTTCTGGCACGATGGCACTGACAGAACCAAACGTTGGCTCATCTTTAGGGGATTTGATCACTAAAGCCATTCCGCAGGCAGATGGCCAATACCTGATTAAAGGCCAAAAAATGTTTATTTCTGGTGGTGATCAAGACATTACCGAAAATATTGTGCATTTGGTTTTGGCACGTATTCAAGATGCACCCCAAGGGGTAAAAGGCATATCCCTATTTATTGTGCCTAAATTCAGAACGCATTTAGATGGTACATTAGCAGAAGCCAATGACGTACAACTTGCCGGCTTATTACACAAAATGGGCTATCGTGGCACAACATCTACCGTACTGAATTTTGGTGAGCAAGATGCTTGCTTAGGCTATTTAATTGGTGAAGCGGGTTCTGGTCTTAAATATATGTTTAAGATGATGAATGAGGCTCGTGTTGGTGTGGGTTTAGGTGCAGCTATGATTGGTTACCGTGGCTATTTGGAATCTTTGGAGTATGCCAAGCAGCGTCCACAGGGTCGTTTAGCGACTGAGAAAAATCCTAACAGCAAGCGTGTTAATATTATTGAACATGCAGATGTAAAACGTATGTTGTTGGCACAAAAGTCTTATGTTGAAGGTAGTTTGGCCTTATGTTTATTTGCTGCACGTTTAATAGATGAACACCAAGCAAATCATGATACTGACAGTGAAATTTTACTGGATTTAATTACCCCTATTGTAAAGTCCTTCCCTTCTGCTTATGGACCTAAAGCGAATGATTTGGCTATTCAGGTTCTAGGTGGTGCGGGCTATACCCGTGATTATCCTATAGAGCAATATTATAGAGATAACCGACTCAACCCAATTCATGAAGGTACTTTTGGTATTCAGTCATTAGATTTACTGGGACGTAAATTATGGCAGCATCAGGGTAAAGGCTTGAGCTTACTCATGCAGCGTATACAGCAAACGCTTACTGAAGTCTCCCATCCTGAAATACAAACCCTGGCCACAATTTTCCGTAATCATTTGGACACTGTCCAAAAGACCACGCAAACTCTTGGTACTGCCTTACAACAAGGCAAAATTCAGGAAGGACTGGCAAATTCGGCCTTATATTTAGATATGATGGGTAAGACTATGATTGCTTGGCTCTGGTTAGAGATGGCTAACAAAGCACATTTGCATTATGCAGCATCTACACACGAGCAAGACCAACACTTTTGGTTAGGGAAATTACAAGCCGCTCGTTATTTTATACGTTGGGAGTTGCCTGAAATAGAGCATCAAGCCAAACTGCTGTGTAGTTTTGATGATAGCTGCTCCACGATGCAAGCAGACTGGTTTTAATTAATTAAAAAGGGATTGTGCTATTTATAGACACAATCCCTGCTTCCTTCACGTTTATATTGAAATTGATATTGAATGAATATTTAAAATTTCGCTTCGAGCACTTTTGCCGAGACTTTGCCTTTCCATAAATCACGCAAAATAGGTAAATAGAATTTTTCACCGACTTCAACTAATTCTGCATCAATCAAGGCATGCGTTTCATGCATGAATAAATAATCCAGTTCCACTGTTTCTAGTTGTGGTTGCGCCTTGGCAAATGCTTTGCGTTTTTGTTGGGCTTGTTTGACTAACTGATCTGCGAAAGTTTTGCTCTTAAATTGACTAATTGCATTTAAACGCAATTCAATTACGCCCCAACCACTAAGCAACAATTTAAATAATGCAAGGTCTGCAGTGGTAGATTCCCAAGTCATTTCTTCTAGGTTTTCATTTTCAGGCAATACAGGAAGCATCAGTTCCATTACGCTTGGGAAAATCTTTTTAAAATTCAGAATAAATTTAACAGGATGCTCACCTGGATAATCTTGAAATTGCACATGTTGCTGAACATCAGTTAAATAAATATCGAACATTGAAAAAACCTTAAATAAGACACCGTTGTTTATCATTTTATCTTAAGTATGTGAAACAACAGCATACTTATAAAAGCATAAACAACAAGGGAGATGCATTTTAGCAACTATAGCATTTAATTCAATGTCGTATTTTTTGACAGCTCACAACAAAGTCTAAATTGAATAAGAAAACCGCCTCTAGGCGGCTTTCATTTAAAAAATATTAGGTACGCAAAATGCGTACTGATCATTCAGCAAGGTAAATTATTTCTGTTCCCTTAACGGATGATCTGGTTCAGCATTGGGCTTTTTCTGTGGCTCAGTGTTTTTATAAAGATCGTGCTTACCTTTATCTTCATTCGACTCTTGATGCGGATTTGACTCCTGCTGTGATGGATTGTTATTGCTCATGTGGTTAGTCCCTTATTTCTGTCTACGTTAAGAAATTAATAAAATGAATCGGGAGCAACATCAATAATGCTTATGTTACCCCTTACCAATCTGCAACAGAGCAACAAAATGATTATAAAAAAGTCTGTATTGACCTAATTTAAGCAAGGCACATACAGACTTTTTAAATACACTCAGCCCCGACTATTTAGCATTTGGCGCAATCATCTGCTCAGGACGCACCACCTCATCAAACTGTTCTGCCGTGACCAAATTCATTTCTACCGCAACTTGTTTTAAGGTTTTATTTTCCTTGTAGGCAGTTTTAGCGACCTTGGCTGCATTTTCATAACCAATCACAGGATTTAATGCTGTGACCAACATGAGTGAGTCATGTAAAAAATGATCTATTTTTTCACGATTGGCTTCAATTCCAATAGCACAATGTTCATTAAAGCTGTTACAAGCATCACCAAGTAATTGAATCGATTGCAACAAGTTATAAGCAATCACGGGCATGAACACATTCAATTCAAAATTACCCGATGCGCCTGCAACATTAATTGTGGTGTCATTACCCAAGACTTGTGCGACTACCATGGTCATGGCTTCACTCTGAGTTGGATTAACCTTGCCTGGCATAATACTTGAGCCAGGTTCATTTTCAGGAATACGCAACTCACCAAAACCACAACGTGGGCCACTGGCCAACCAGCGAATGTCATTGGCTATTTTATTTAAGCTTACCGCCAGTGTTTTTAATGTGCCAGATGCAAACACTGCAGCATCGCGCCCAGCCAAAGCTTCAAATTTATTGGGTGCAGTGATAAACGGCAAACCTGTAAGTTCGGCTAATTGTGCTGCTGCTTTTACTGCGTAATCTGGGTGAGCATTCAACCCCGTACCTACCGCAGTTCCACCAAGTGGTAATTCATATAATCCTGTTAAGGCCTGTTGTAAGCGCTTTAAGCCATGATCAAGCTGAGACACATAACCACTAAACTCCTGCCCTAAGGTTAAAGGTGTGGCATCTTGTAAATGTGTACGACCAATTTTGACAATATCTGAAAACGCTTCACTTTTGGCATGTAGTGTATGCCGTAAGGCTGTTACCGCAGGAATAAGAAGCTCATTCATTTGCAAGCTTGCAGCCACATGAATGGCTGTTGGAAACGAATCATTGGTCGATTGTGCACGGTTAACATGATCATTTGGATGTACTGGCTTTTGTGCACCCAGTGGATTCCCCAGTTTTTGATTGGCAATATTGGCAATGACTTCATTGCAGTTCATATTGCTCTGTGTGCCTGAACCCGTTTGCCAAACCACCAATGGAAATTGGCTGTCCCACTGACCTGCAATTACTTCGTCTGCAGCCCCCACAATATACTGCGCCAACTCCTGAGGAATTTGTCCTAACTCTGCATTCGTGATTGCAGCGGCTTTTTTAACCAAGCCCATGGCTCGAATCATGGGACGTGGCAAACGCTCATGACCAATTTTAAAATTTTGTAAGCTGCGTTGGGTTTGTGCTCCCCACATCGCATCATTGGGAACTTCAACTTCACCCATAGTGTCATGTTCAATACGTGTTTGCATGTTCCGCCTCTTTCCCTAATGATTGTTAGATGATATTAATTTGATCTTACAAAAAGTCCGCCACCCAGTAAATGATAATTATTATCAATAATAGCTTTTGAGAATATTTGCTTTCACGATGCTAACGTATATGTGACCTATCTACCTCGTTCTAAATTCTCTCTAATGCTTCAAGGTATTTTGATAAAACCGCCATTCATCTTCCAGCATTTTTTCCAGACTACGTTTAGGTTGCCAGTTTAGATATTGCTCTGCCTTGTCCAAACTTGCCCCTAATTGATCCAGTTCAGGGTGCTCATAATGAATTGCAGGCATAGTATGGATTTCAGCCTCAGTGACTTGGGCAATTTGCGCCAACAACTGTTTAATTGAAATGACCTCGCCTGCAATATTAAATGCCTCACACGCATGCGTTTGCTGAAATAACCAGTGCAATGTCGCAATAACTGCTTCACAGGCATCTAATACATGCACAAAACTACGTTCTACCGTTTGATCGTCTGTATTGGCTTGTTGACGCAGTTCAATTGCTTCCCGCTGCTGTACCGCGACTTGCATCGCCAAAGGAATAATATTTTTGGGTAGTGGCGCAACAACTTCGCCCAATACTCCATGTTCAAATGCACCAGCAACATTACTCAAGCGCAAAATGGCAATATTCCATTCATTATCGGTTCTAAAGGTATCTCTAATGATTTCTTCAACCATTTGCTGTGATTTTACATAAGGGTTGGCATAGGCATAATTAAAAGGCTGAGTTTCTTCTAAATCCAGTCCTGATTTGCCATAGACTGCCAAACTCGACAAATGCACCAAACGTCGCACACCTGTACGCTGCATAGAGCGCAATAAACTCATAATGCAACTGACATTATCGTTATAATATTCCAGCGGCTTTAACACCGATTCTTCTAAAGATTTAAAGCCCGCACAATGCACCACTGCAGCAATTGAATATTGTTCAAAAACTTTGTTTAAAGCAGGCGTATTGCGTATATCCACTTTGGCAAAAGGCACATAACGCCCTGCAATATATTCAAGTCGCTCTAAAGTTTGCATGCTTGAATTAGATAAATTATCTACAATAATGACCTCTTGCCCTTGAGCCATCAGGCTTAATGCAATGTGTGAGCCTATAAAGCCTAAACCACCAGTCACTAAAATCATTTATACTACCTTTGTCTTTATGAAGTCCAAATGCGCTTAGGCACATTTCATTAGTGAATTTTGATGAGTACCTTATTACTAATAACCTCTGCACCAACCTCCATTCATGCGTGGCATGCACTGGGGCTTGCCCAAGCTTTACAACACAAAAATGAAGCATTTCGTGTGTTTTTCTATCAAGATGGCGTTGCTGTGGCGAACGAATTGCAATGGGTACCTGACGATCAACGCAACCTGAAAACTGAATGGCAAAAATTGGGCATTCGTTTACCAGTATGTGTCAGTGCTGCCCTAGCACGAGGAATCTGCGATGCAGAGAATGCCAAACGCCACCAACTCAGCCAACACAATTTAGCCAAAGGCTTTGAATTAGTAGGCTTGGGCGAATTGGCCGATGCTGTGCAAAGTACAGAACGCCTGATTCAATTCTAAGCAATCTGTTATTAACCATGTGTTGCATTTAAAAGGTAAATTGTGTGAAAACTGTACTCGTTATTTTACGTCAGGCCAATTTAAGCAGTCTGCAAGTCCATGAAAGCTTGTCAGCAACGATGGTTTTGGCCACTTTTGGTTGTGAAGTCAAAGTCTTATTGCAAGACGCTGCCTTGAGTTTGTTGCAATCTGACCTTGCTTTTGACTCGCTACAACACGCCTTTAAGCTTGCGTCCAACTTGGTCGATAGCTTTGAATTTTACGATCTGAGTCCTATTTTGATAGAAAGTAAGCATGCTCAATCGGCTTTTGTACAAAATACACCACATGAAATTGAGTTGGTTGAGCTGAATCGCGCATTGATTCAAAGTTTTGATCGGGTTTTATATTGGTAATTTGCCTTAACTTAAAATGAATCGAGCATCGTATGTCTGAAGCACAGTTATATTTAGTCCAGTCTAGTTTTTCGAGTACACCTGCAGTTTTGGAACAACTCCAAGCGCTCTATGCCCCACAAGATTCTGTAGTTTTAATGGGTGGTGCAGTGCTGCATCAAACTCATGCTATATGTGCAGGTTTAGACAAAATTTATATGTTAGAGCATGATGCACAAATGCTGAATGGTCACTTGGCTGCCAATATACAAGTTTTAGATTATGTCGCTTTTGCAGACCTGTGTTTGGCACAGCAACGCTGTATCAGTTTAAAATAACTGTTTGTAATATTTTACCAAAGACCTAAAAAACGAAGATATAGAGTTTTCGCATTTATGAACCAAAACACGACTCTCGAACTAGACCAAGATGGACATTTATTGGATTACACCATTTGGGATGAACATGTCGCACAACAACTGGCAAATAGTTTAGACCTTGAGTTAACTGCATGGCATTTTCAGGTACTGCAAGCGGTACGTCAGTTTTATCAGCAGTTTGGGCACTCGCCTGCGACTCGACCTTTAATTAAGTTTTTAATGAAAACGGTTGGCCCAGAAATTAACAATGCCGTTTTACAGGAAAAATTTAACACTGGTTTGGTTGCACGTCATTTGAGTCGCTTAGCGGGTATTCCCAAACCTGCCAACTGCTTATAGCATTTTTTATGATTGTTAAATCGAAATAATTGATCGCTTTTTGCCTTTAATGTTCTAGGCTTCTTGCGCATCTTTTAGGTTTTGCTGTGCCTGAATGGCATGATAATACACAGGCGTCAGAAATGGTTTTACCTGTTTGGCATGTAACGCTTCACCACATGCTGAACAGACTAGAATAGGCTCAAACTTTTGGGCACAGGTTTTATGAATATATTCCACAGGTTTGCCTAAGCCTTGATCCATCCATTTATCTGCCCATTTCACCATAGACAGCATTAAGGGATATAACTCTAAACCTTTTTCAGTCAGTTTATATTCAAAACGCTCTTGCCGCTCTACATAAGGGACTTTGACTAAAACGCCATGCTCCACCAAACGCTTTAGACGATCAGATAAAATATGCCGCGTAACCCCTAAATGCTGCTGAAAGTCATCAAAGCGACGCATTCCCATAAAGGCGTTACGTATGATTAGCAATGTCCAACGGTCACCAATAACCGATAAAGTACGTGCAATTGAACACGGTTGATCACCAATTTCATCCCACTTCATCTATAGCCGTCCGTTCTGACTCAATACTTTCAAATTAAAGGATTCTATAAATTTTGCAAAGCAACTTTTGTTCATATACAGATATAAATTTAAGTTTTACTTCACAATACAGCATAAATTAAACACATCATAAAAAAATCCCCAATTTAGGGGATTCAGCGTTATTTCAGCACTAAGCTTACTGATTGATCTATTCTACAACAGCAGATGCAGCTATAAAGCAATGCGAAATAAGACTTTTGGGCAGATTAATAAACCTTACTTCGCTTCTGCACAAAAAACCTGTTCGGTCATACCAGAGGCAGTCAAACTATTATGCTGTTGTTCCAAGTAACGATTGGCCACCATCAGCATGACACTGGCAGGATATAAATCTAGATTGCGTTCTGAAATATCTGCAATATTTTTATAGGCTTGGTAACGTGCACAAAATGCACGCTTTTGCTCACTGGCAGTCGCTTGACTAGCAGGATCATCCAATACCCTTTTACTGTCATTCACCACTTGAGTGTATTGATTCAATAAGACTTGATATTCTTGCTGTGATAAATGGCTGTGATGCTGTATTGCATCACTCGCAGGCTTTGCAGTAGCTGTTTCCGCTGCCTGAAGACTAAAACTCAGACTGGAAAAGCTTAGCAATAGTGCAACACCAATTTTATTCAGTTGCATGATATGCCGTACGCTAAAATTAAGATGCATCGCCTTCTTTCCATACGTCTTCATAGTCATCTGCATCTATCATAAAACGATAGCCTTCTTCCAAAGCTAAATATGGGAGTACATCGGGTAAAATGTCCTGCAATTCACGCACGGTCATGGTTTCAAAGTTAGCATCTTCTTCACCGAGTTCACCACCATAGATATACCAAGCCACTTGCTCATCACCCTCTGCCTTTTTACGCAAGCCGACTATCGGGTCTTTATTTAAGGTTTGTACAGCCACAGCCACCACGTCATCACCACTAACTTCGACATAAGCTGAACCAAATTCTTCGCAAAGTAATTGTTGCTCTTCAATCAATGCTGCCAATGCAGTATTTTTTTGCTTTTGTTGTGGTTTAGACATAGGGCTTTCCTGATCTGATATGCTGAAGTGAAGTCATACGTATTTATAAATAAACTTAGGTTATTCTAGCGAGATTGCGCATAGAGAAAACTTTTATTTTAGGTTTTAGACATTGATTTGATCTGTTGAATGATTGTGCATTAGGCCCAAATCACCAACATTGCTGCAAGCACAACTAATCCCAACCCCCAATGGTCGGTTCGGGCGAGTTTTTCTTTAAAGAAATAGGCAGAAATTAGTAAGCTGAATAATATTTCAATTTGACCAAGTGTTTTGACAATTGCCACTGTTTGCATACTCATCGCACTAAACCAACCCAGTGACGCTAAAAAGCTACAGATACTGACTTTAAAGGTCAGCCCTACACGTTGCCACATCGCATATAAAGTGTGTCGTTTAAAAATGCCTAAATATGCCAATAAAATACAGCATTGAAAACCAATCACCCAAACCAATACCCATGCAGCGCGGTGGATAAAAGGCAAAAAATCAAGTTCTAAACTGGCTTCGCGTACTAAAAGTGAGGTGACGGCAAAACTCAGCCCACTGCCAATTCCAATAGCCAAAGTAGTCAAAGAAAAGTCGCTGCGCTGATTGCCTTTACTGAGTAAAAAAACTGCGATACCACCAATAGCAACACCGAGCCAAGCCAAAGCACTTAAATGTTCCTGTAAGAAAATCACACCGACGATTGCGGCCAGTACCGCTTCACTTTTGGCAAGGCCAACACCGACTGCATAATTTTTCTGTTGGAAAAGTTTGACCATTAAAGCGGTTGCCAATATTTGGCAAATAGCAGCAATAACTATATATAGCCAAAACTTTGAACTGAACTGTAGCTCGACTTGCGCAGGTTGTTGCCATTGCAACAGATTTAAATAAAGCACAGCAAAAGGTAAAGCAAAAATAAAACGTGCGAGCGTAACGCCGTAGACATCAACCGTGGTGCTGAGTTGTTTTTGAAAAGCATTACGCCATGCCTGCATAAAAGCAGCCATTAAGGTAAATAGCACCCAACTAGAAATCATCATCTACCACTAACTTAGATCCGCAGCGCTATAATTTACGCCTATTCAGTTCATTTTGCGATGGCGGATTAACTTTGTAATAGCCGATTACAAGGATTAATTCTGATATTTTTTGAGCAATAAACAAAAAGACATTCATCAATCAATGAATGTCTTTAGCTTAGAATAGAAATAATGACTGAATTAAATGTTCAATACGCAGTCATTAAAACTTATCGGCATTGACCACTAGAGCCACCCCAATACAGAACAAGGCCACATATACGGTAAACCAAATAATCATGTGTTTAAAAGCTTTGTCTGAAATACTGCTATCGGCATATTTCTGCGGTTTGCGTGGTGAATTATCTTCTTGCATATCGACTCCGATCTGACCAGACAAGTGGAATATTTGTATTATCTAAAACTAATGCACACTGCTGTAGATACAAATAATTCATTTAAAACTATAACAGTTAAGTGATCTACCCAGCCCATCTGTTATATAAATACTGATTTATTACATGCTTTAATATTAAAATTAGAGCAAAATACACTTGAAGCAATAACACCTAGCATGCGGAATGTTGCAATGTATAAATCAGAACAACTGGCTTTGAATATTAGGCAACTGATCGAAAATGGTGCATGGAAACCACATAGTAAATTGCCTTCATTGCGAGAACAGTCACACATGAGTGGCTATAGTTTAATGACGGTTTTGAATGCTTATCAGGAACTTGAAGCACAAGGTCTGGTATATGCCAAACAAAAGTCCGGTTTTTATGTCGCAGAGCGTTTTAACTCTCAGCCGGTACATACAGCTAGTAGCTTAAGTCTAAATTCCAACATTCAAATGAACTCTTTGGTATTTCGTTATTTGAAATCCATTCAGTCTGAAGCCGTATGTCCTTTAGGTTCTGCTTTTCCCAATGCAGAATTACTGTTTAATGCCAAATTAATACAAATTTTGGCACAGCATGCCAAGCGAAAAAGTAGCTATTTTAGTCATGACCACATGCCACCTGGACATAACGAATTAAGAAAGATTATTGCTAATCGGTACTGTTTACAAGGCATACCCACACATGCAGATGACATTGTCATTACATCAGGTGCTTTAGATGCTTTAAATTTGTCATTACAAGCCTTAACCAAACCAGGCGATTTTATTTTATTACAAGAAACAATTTTTTATGGTGCTTGGCAAGCTGCAGAGCGCTTAGGCTTACAGGTGATTACCATTCCTGAACATCCTGTTTCAGGTTTGGATATAGCGTCCTTTGAACAAGCATTGAAGCAATATCCAATTAAAGTGTGCTGGCTCATGCTAAATAGTCATAACCCGATTGGCTTTAGTGTGCGTCATGAAATTAAACAGCGTATTGCTGAACTATTAGAAGAATATCAAGTCTATTTAATTGAAGATGATGTCTATCAAGAGCTGTATTACGGTGCGCAAAAACCTCTACCTATGAAATATTTTGATAAAACACAGCGTGTATTGCACTGCTCTTCTTTTTCTAAAACGCTCGGTGCTGCGGTACGCGTGGGCTGGGTCTATGCAGGGCAATTTTCCAATGCAATTCAACATTTGCAATTAATGAGTACAGTTTCAGCAAGTCCTTTACTACAAAATAGTTTGGTCGATTTTCTATCGCATCACCACTATGAAAAGCATGTACGTCTGTTACGTAGTCAGTTGGAAAAGCATAAAAAAGTGTTTTATCAACAACTGAAACAACGTTTAAATCCTGCATGCAAGATTCACTACTATTCTAGTGGTTATTTTTTATGGGTTGAGTTGCCCATAAATTTAGATGGTTACGCAGTTTATCAAGCCTTAATTCAACAACAGATTGGTATTGCACCAAGTCAGTTATTTCGTTCTGAGCACGTTAAACAAAACTTTATCCGTTTAAATTGCTCTTTTGCTTGGACAGCAGAAATTGAACATGCGGTTACTGTACTTGCAGAGGTGATTCAGCAACATATTACGGCACACGAACAACTAGAAATATAACGTGATCTATATGCCATATTTCGCAACAAAAAAGAGCCGAGTTTTTCACTCAGCTCTTTTGAAAGTTTGTATTTAGTTCAAACTTAGAAGTTATAAATGGCAACTGCATTAATTCGGTTGTCTTCACCTGTTTTACTGCCATTAACAGCTTCTAAAGCAGTACGTTCACCATAGACATACTCAAGACCAAAGCTTAATGGTTTACGCGGGCTATAGAAAATATTTGCCCACCCTTGCCATAAATCTTTGTTAATGCTTGTTTTATCTGATGTTGCAGCTATATAGTTAGGGTCTTTATCAAAACTCATATAGCCATAGCCGAGTGTACCGTGAATTTGATCTGTAAATTTTTGGGTAATACCCACCATAATTGAATCAAATTCGCTTTGTGCAGCTATACGACTATCTGCAGTAATGGCACCTTTATCATTTAAAGCGGTTACAGCAACGCCTTTATTGGCAAATGATACAAAGCTGCTATCACCTTTAACATGGTAATAATCTGCTTTAAGGGTTGTGCCAGGGACAACTTCATATTTTGCACCTACGCCCACACCCCATGCCATTTCTTCTTCAGAATTAACACGTTTTTCATGGCCCATAGCACGAACACTAACATTTAAATTATCTGCAAATTGATGATTTAAACGTGCTGTCAATGCAGGTAAACGCTGGCTAATTGTGGCATCTTTAGGGTCTTCAGCTGCTACAACCAAATTAGTTTGTGGACTAAATTTTGTAGTATGACGAACCTGAGGTGTACGTTTTACCGCACCACCTACAAATGCCAATGCATCAATGGTTTCTGGCATATAGTCAGGAATGGCAAAGTTTGACCAAGTTTGACCAATTAACCAGTTGCCATAATTTAAGTAAGCATGACGAATACGTAAATTATCAAAATTAGAACCGCCCAAGAAGTCGACTTCAATTTTACCGTTTACGTCTTGATCACCTACAGGGCTTTTGAAATCCAAACCTAAACGTGTAGCAGAAAGCGTTGATCTTAAACGATCACTACTTTCATTATTGCCTTCTAACGCCACTGCATTAATGTGGTTATATGGCAAATCTCGGCTACTGCCCTCAACCTGATAAGACGCATCTAAACGCACATTACCATATAAGTTAAACTCAGCACCTTTGGCTGTTTTCAGAATCGGACTTGGGCTTGCTGAACTGCGTTGTACATTGGCAATTGCATTTGCTGTTTGCGTATTTTGTACTTTTTGCTGTTCTATCAGACCACGTAAAGCTTGAACTTCCTGTCTAAGTTGCTCAATTTCCGTTTGCTGTTGGGTCTGCGCCTGAGCTGCAACACTCATACCGCCCATACTCAATGCAATCATGCTCATCATGAGCGTGCGCTGCATTGTTGGTCGAACCGTTGTAGATTGAAAATTAAAAGATTGGGTTAATGTTTTCGCGTTCATCCTAAACTCGCTTGTTATTGTGCCATCAAATTCTAGCAACAGATCACCATCGCTTACGATGGCGATCTATATCATTGATGACGAAAGATTAATTGAAAGGTATAGAAATTATTGGGTTGCTTTTTGTGCAATTGGATTGCTTTCTACCGCAGGCTCTGCAAGGGCTTTGGCATCTACTGAAGCTTTTAAATTCACCATGAAGATCGCTAAAGCAGCAATTACACCTGGAATCGCAATAGCAAAGAAGTTCATTTGGTGCGGTAAATTCATGGTCAATAATGCACCAGTTAAGACTGGTCCAACGATCGCACCGATACGACCAATACCTGATGCCCAGCCCATACCTGTAGAACGTACAGTAGATGGGTAATATTGTGCGACGAAAGTATAAAGCAAGATTTGTGAACCAATGGTTGCTGCCCCAGCAACTGCAATCAAGGTGTACAACACAATTTGTGGACTGTTAAAGCCAAGTAGAATTAATGCTGCTGCACCACAGATAAACATAATGGTCAGTACTTTTTTGATATGGAAGCGGTCAGCCAATGCACCACCACCAATTGCGCCAATCATGCCACCAATATTCAGTGCGAATAGGAAGATCATACTTGCGCCCAATGAATAACCCGCTTGGATCATTAATTTTGGTAACCAGCTGCCCAAAGCATAAACCATTAACAAGCACATGAAGAATGCGATCCAGAACATGAAGGTACTGAACATACGACCTTGCTGGAACAATGCTTTTACAGGTGCTTCATCGCCTTTAGTCACTTCATTCAGTACAAACTCAGTGTCACCATTTAATTGTTGGCTTGGCGAAATTTTTTGCACAATACTGCGGGTTTGCTCAATTTCTTTCTTGTTGGTCAAATACATAAGTGACTCAGGCAAGAATTTCCAAATTAACGGTAAAGCCACCAATGGAATAATTGCGATGTAGAACATGATTTTCCAGCCAAACTCTGGCACTAACCATGCACCCAACAATGCTGAAGTCATACCGCCAATGGCATAACCACTAAACATCAGCGCAACCAAAGTACTACGAATACGCTTAGGCGCATATTCTGTCATAAGGGCCACAACGTTTGGCATTACCCCGCCAATACCAAGCCCAGCAAGGAAACGTAAAATACCAAATTCGACTGGATTGCTTGCAAACGCACCTAAGAATGTAAAGCCACTGAAAATAGCCACACAAATCATGATGGTTTTTTTACGCCCCAATTTGTCAGAAAGCGTACCGAAGGTCATGGCACCAAACATCATGCCAAATAATGCGGTACTGGCCAGTAAGCCAGCTTGAACTGCACTTAAAGCCCACTCTTGCATGAGCAGCGGCAATGCAACCCCATAAATGACTAAATCATAACCGTCAAAAATAATGATCATCAGACACCAAAACAATACGCCCCAATGGAATGGCGTGAACTTGGCATCATCAATCAAGGTATTGATATTAATTTTATTGCTTTGCATCTTGCTTCACCTCCTAATTGTGAAGTCCGTTACTCCAACTCAGATGCACACAATGAATAAGAAGTTAAAATTTGTCCAAAACTGAATAGGCATGGATGCATACCTAAAAAGTCTAAGAAAATATAAGATATTGATATTTATAAGAATAAAATAGAAAGTGTATAAAAAATGCCGTCATCAGAAATAGTGAAAAAGTTTTTCTCTCTAATTCAGATGACGGCAAATACAAATAAAAAGCACAATAAATTAATGTGTGATTTAATTCTCAATCCATTGATTTAAATTAAATTTATTAGAATACACTACGGTCATAGGTCACAGCTTCCAAGTCATAGACTTGATAGATGCAGTCAAATAAAGAACGAATATCTTCACTTTCATCCATATTACGAATTGCCATAAATACAGGACTTACAGCCGAGTCATCTAATAAAGGTATAAAGTGCAAATGTGCCAAATGAATATTTTGTGCGCTTTCTGGCACGATACACACGCCCTCACCTGCAGCGACAAAACCCAATGCTAATTGTAATTCACGCACTTCACGAATTTTTCGAGGCTCTAAACCATACTCAGAAAACACGCCACGAATTTGGGTAGAGAAGTTTGGTTTATTGTGGTTTGGATATAAAAATAGTTGTTGATCAACAACATCCGCCAAATATACACCTTCTTTTTGTGCCGAAAATGGGTGGCTAGAATGCACTGCAACCATCAAGCGTTCTTCACGTAACAAGATACGTTTAACTGCAGGATCAGAAATTCTTAAACGTCCAAACCCAACATCTATACGCCCTTCTTTCAGTGCCTGAATTTGGTCATTGGTGGTCATTTCCACCATTTCTATTTTTAAATGCGGATGCTGCTGTTTAAACAAATATACAATTCTTGACAATAAACCGAACAATAAAGAACCAACAAAGCCAATAGTCACGGTACGATCAGCAATACCTACCCGTTTAGTCATCGACTTAATTTCTTCAGCATTAGACAAAAGTTTAACAGCATGCTGGTAAAAAAATTGGCCTGCTTCCGTGGTCTTAAGCGGTCTGCTACCGCGCTCAAATAGTTGAATTCCAAGCTCTTGTTCTAAATTTTGGATCTGTCTGCTCAAAGGTGGTTGAGCAATAAAGAGTTTTTCTGCTGCCTTGGTGAAACTTTGCTCTTCTACAACTGCAACAAAATAACGTAAATGTCTGAGTTCCATAGCTCAAAATACCTTTTAAGTATAAAAAAATGCAAATTTGATCTTCGACCAATGCAATTTATTCTTTTAAGGTATATCACATAACTGTAATAAAGCAATGATATGAAGGGCAAACCATGTATAAGTCAGTAGAAACTTTGCTGGTGGAAATACCAACCATCCGTCCACATAAGATGGCGGTTGCAACCATGCAAACCCAAACCCTGGTATTAGTCAAAATCACCACTGAAGATGGTTTTGTTGGCTGGGGCGAAGCGACCACAATCGGTGGCTTGGGCTATGGTGAAGAAAGCCCAGAAAGTGTGAAAACCAATATTGAAACATATTTCGCACCATTGCTAAAAACTTTAGCTGGCTTGAACGTTGCGCAAACTTTACAGATCATTAAAAAGAATATCAATGGTAACCGTTTTGCGAAATGTGCCATTCAAACTGCTTTATTAGATATTCAAGCACAACGCTTAAACCAACCTTTAAGTGAAATTTTAGGTGGTCGTCTACGCAACTCTGTTCCTGTGTTATGGGTGCTTGCATCTGGCGATACAGAAAAAGACATTGCTGAAGCGCAAAAAATGATTTCGGCAAAACGCCACAACACTTTCAAACTCAAAATCGGTTCACGCCCTGTAGAGCAAGACGTTGAACACGTATTAGCCATTAAACAAGCTTTAGGTAAAGACGTTTCTATTCGTGTAGACGTTAACCGTGCTTGGTCAGAACTTGAAGCCATTAAAGGTATCCAACTTCTACAAGATGGTGGTGTAGACCTGATTGAACAGCCATGTGCAATTGACAACATTGATGCCATGGAGCGTTTAACTCGCAAATTTGATATTGCCATCATGGCAGACGAATCATTGATGGGCCCACAAAGTGCTTATCAATTAGCGAAACGCAATGCGGCATCTGTTTTTGCAGTAAAAGTTGCACAGTCTGCTGGTCTGATTGAAGGCTGTGAAGTGGCAACGATTGCACAGTTGGCAGGTATCGACCTATATGGCGGCACCATGCTTGAAGGCCCTGTAGGCACAATTGCATCTGCACACGTGTTCTCTACCTTCCAAAATTTAGCTTATGGCACTGAATTATTTGGCCCATTGCTGCTAACAGAAGAAATTTTAAAAACTCCGCTTCAGTACCAAGACTTTGAATTACACCTTCCAACAGGTGCAGGTCTAGGCATTGAACTGGATGAAGACAAAATTGACAACTTGCGTCGTCAGTAATTAGGAGAAACCCATGCTTTTCCACGTACGTATGGATGTAAACATTCCATTGGATATGCCAGCTGAAACAGCCAACGAAATCAAAGCCGTTGAAAAAGCCTATTCACAGGAATTACAGCATCAAGGCAAGTGGCGTCATATTTGGCGTATTACTGGCCAATATTCAAACATCAGTATTTTTGATGTAGAGAGCAACGAAGAACTGCACAACATTTTACAAGGTCTTCCACTCTACCCTTACATGAATATTGAAGTGATGGCATTGAACCGCCACCCATCTTCAATTCGTGAAGATGACACCTGATACAACACAAGTACTGGAATAAGTCATTTATTCCAGCACCAAAGAAATACACATATTTAACACCAAGTAAACAAGGAATGTGGCAGCTAAATATCTCTTTATTTAAGTCCAGAGATATTCGCCACCACAGCGCACACCTCTAAGGAGTAACAAAATGGATCGTCAAACCATTGAAAATGTAGTTAAAGCTTGTAACGTGGACACTTCAGAAGGTCCAGTAAATGCACGTGTACAACAGGTACTTGTTCGTTTAGTTACAGATTTATTCCAAGCGATTGAAGACTTAGATTTAAGCCAATCAGAAGTTTGGAAAGGTATTGAAACTATCATTGATATTGCAAAAGCTGATGAGTTTGCATTGATGGGTTCTGCTGTAGGTCTTGAACACTTCCTAGACTTACGTGCTGACGAAGCTGACGCGAAAGCAGGCTTGACTGGTGGTACGCCACGTACAATTGAAGGTCCACTGTATGTTGCTGGTGCGCCTGAATCTACTGGTTTTGCTCGTATGGACGATGGTTCTGAAGAAGGCAAAATCCCTACTTTAATCATTGACGGTACAGTAACTGACACTGACGGCAACATCATTCCTGGTGCTAAAGTTGAAGTATGGCATGCAAACAGCCACGGTAACTATTCATTCTTTGATAAGTCACAAAGCCACTTCAACCTACGTCGCTCAATCTTAGCTGATGAAAAAGGTCAATATGTTGCTCAAACAACTATGCCTGTAGGTTATGGCTTAAACCCTGAAGGTCCACTTCAAGGTGTATTGAACCAAATCTCTCGTCACGGTCAACGTCCAGCACACGTGCACTACTTCATCTCTGCACCTGGCTACCGTAAGCTTACGACTCAGTTCAACATCGAAGGTGATAAATACCTTTGGGACGACTTCGCATTCGGTACTCGTGAAGGTCTAGTTGCTGAAGCTGTAGACGTAACTGACGAAGCTGAAATCGCACGTCGTGGTTTGAAAGGTCCTTTCAAATACATCCAATTCAACGTTGTTCTTCAGAAAGATAAAGAAGGCGCTCCTTCTACTGAAGTTGAACGTCGCCGCGCAAGCGCATAATTTGAATGGAATCGGGATGCAATCATTAGATTCATCCCGATGACTTCCCCTCCTTGGAAAGTCGGAGAAAGGACATGCCTCGTATTCCTGTAATTAACACCAGCCACTTAGACCGCATTGATGAGCTATTGGTTGATGATTTTGAATCTGGTGAATTTAAACTACACCGTTCAGTATTCACAGACCAAGCCCTGTTTGACCTAGAAATGAAATACATTTTTGAAGGCAACTGGGTTTATTTGGCACACGAAAGCCAAATTCCAAACAACAATGACTACTACACCACTTACATTGGCCGTCAGCCAATCATCATTGCACGTAACCGCAATGGCGAATTAAATGCCATGATCAATGCGTGTTCACACCGTGGTGCACAGTTATGTCGTTACAAGCGTGGTAACAAAGCAACTTATACTTGCCCATTCCACGGTTGGACTTTCAACAACTCTGGTAAGTTGTTAAAAGTGAAAGACCCTGCCGATGCGGGTTATTCAGATTGCTTCAACAAAGACGGTTCACACGACTTGAAAAAAGTTGCCCGTTTTGAAAGCTATAAAGGTTTCTTGTTTGGTAGCTTAAACCCAGATGTTCCTTCTTTAGAAGAATACCTAGGTGAAGCAACTAAAATCATTGACATGATTGTAGGTCAATCACAACAAGGTCTTGAAGTTTTACGTGGTTCTTCAACTTACACCTATGAAGGTAACTGGAAGTTAACTGCTGAAAACGGTGCCGATGGTTACCACGTGTCAGCAGTACACTGGAACTACGCTGCAACAACTCAGCAACGTAAAGAAAAAGAAGCTGGTGACAACATTCGTGCTATGAGCGCAGGTTCATGGGGCAAACAAGGCGGTGGTTCTTACGGCTTTGAAAATGGTCACATGCTACTTTGGACACAATGGGCTAACCCAGAAGACCGTCCTAACTTTGCCAAGAAAGATGAATACACCGAGCAATACGGTGAAGCGATGGCGAAATGGATGATCGAACGTTCACGTAACTTGTGTCTATATCCAAACGTGTACTTCATGGATCAGTTCGGTTCACAAATTCGTGTGTTACGTCCGCTGTCTGTAGATAAGACTGAAGTGACTATTTACTGTATCGCACCTGTGGGTGAAGAGCCAGAAGCACGCGCACGCCGTATCCGTCAATACGAAGATTTCTTTAACGCATCAGGTATGGCAACCCCAGACGATCTTGAAGAATTCCGTGCATGTCAAGCAGGTTACGCAGGTATCGCACTTGAGTGGAACGATATGTGCCGTGGCTCTAAGCACTGGATCCAAGGTCCAGACGATGCAGCCAACGAAATTGGTTTAAAACCAAAACTTTCTGGTATTAAAACTGAAGACGAAGGTTTATACCTTGCTCAGCACCAACACTGGTTAGAACTCATCAAACAAGGCATCGCAACTGAAAAAGAAATTGCGGCATCTACTGAAGGAGAAAACGCATGAGCGACATCACTTTAGAAAAAGTTGCACAGTTCCTTTATCAAGAAGCTCGCTTTTTAGATGATGAGCAATGGGATGAGTGGTTACAGTGCTACGCTCCTACTGCTTCTTTCTGGATGCCAGCTTGGGATGACGATGACCAATTAACTACAGATCCACAGTCTGAAATCTCTTTGATTTACTACCCAGACCGTCAAGGTTTGGAAGACCGTGTGTTCCGTATCAAAACTGAACGTTCGTCTGCAACCATGCCAGACACACGTACGAGCCACAACATCAACAACATTGAAATTGTTGAACGTGATGGCGATAAAGTGACTGTACGTTTTAACTGGAACACCTTGAGTTTCCGTTACAAAACAAACTACAGCTACTTTGGTATGTCACGCTACGAAATCGACTTTTCTGGCGACAAACCACAAATTTTAAGCAAGTACGTGGTGCTGAAAAACGATTACATCAACCAAGTAATCGACATTTATCACCTCTAAGACTGTATTGATTTACAGCTAGGTAAACCTTTCAGCCAGATGGAATTTTGGCTGAAAGGTCAAGTTTTAAAGATTTCTATAGGATATTCAGCCATGTCAAACCACAATGTTGCACTTCAATTTGAAGATGGCGTTACACGTTTTATTTCTGTTACAGATGGTGAAACACTGTCAGACGCAGCTTACCGTCAAAAGATCAATATTCCTTTGGACTGCCGTGACGGTGCATGTGGAACGTGCCGTGCGTTTTGTGAATCAGGTTCGTATGACATGCCTGAAGAAACTTATATTGAAGATGCATTGACACCAGAAGAAGCTGAACAAGGCTATATTCTTGCATGCCAATGTAAACCAACTTCAGACGCAGTATTCCAAATTCAAGCCACTTCTGATGTATGTAAAACTGAAATTCATGCATTTGAAGGTACATTGGCACGTGTTGAAAACTTATCTGACTCGACTATTACCTTTGATATTCAGTTAGATGAAGGTCAACCAGACATTCACTTCCTTGCAGGTCAATATGTGAATGTGGGTATTCCTGGTACAACAGAAACTCGTTCGTATTCTTTCAGCTCTAAGCCTGGTAACCGCTTAACTGGCTTTGTGGTACGTAACGTACCAAACGGAAAAATGAGCGAATTCTTAAGCCAAAACGCTAAAGCTGGCGACAAAATGACCTTTACTGGTCCATTTGGTAGCTTCTACCTACGTAATGTAGCACGCCCTGTGGTGATGTTAGCGGGTGGTACAGGTATTGCGCCATTTATGTCTATGCTGCAAGTGCTTGAAGAAAAAGGTTCTGAGCACCCTGTACGTTTAGTCTTTGGTGTGACCAATGACTTTGACTTAGTCGCAATTGAAAAATTAAACGAACTACAAGAAAAATTCTCTTGGTTCGAGTATCGCACTGTAGTGGCAAATCCAGAATCTGCACATGAGCGTAAAGGTTACGTGACTGGCCATATCGAAAACGAATGGCTCAACGGTGGTAATGTAGACATCTACCTATGTGGTCCAGTGCCAATGGTAGAAGCGGTACGTGGCTGGTTAGATGCAGAAGGTGTTAAACCTGCAAGCTTCCTATTTGAAAAATTCTCTGCCAACTAAGTTTGTTAGACAGTCTAGAAACATAGTCGGAGAATACAATGAATCGCTCAAAAAGATTTGAAAACAAAGTTGTAATCGTGACTGGTGCCGCTCAAGGCATTGGTCGCGGTGTGGCTTTACAAGTGGCTAGCGAAGGCGCACAAGTAGTCATGGCTGACCTTTCTCCTTATGTAGAAGAAGTGTTGGCTGAAATTGAAGAGCTTGGTGGCGATGCTGTTACTGTAAAAGCCAATCTTGAAACTTTTGCAGGCGCAGAATCTGTTGTTGCAAAAGCACTCGATACCTATGGCCGTGTCGATGTACTCATCAACAACGTCGGTGGTGCAATCTGGATGAAACCTTTCCAAGAATTTTCTGAAGAAGAAATTATCAAGGAAGTGAATCGTTCATTGTTCCCAACCCTATGGTGCTGCCGTGCCGTGTTGCCAGAAATGATTAAGAGTCAAAAAGGTACGATTGTAAACGTATCTTCTATTGCAACACGTGGTATTAACCGTGTGCCGTATTCGGCTTCAAAAGGTGGTGTGAATGGCTTAACAGCTTCTCTTGCCTTTGAACACGCCAAAGACGGTATTCGCGTCAATGCAATTGCCACAGGCGGCACTGAAGCACCACCACGCAAAGTACCACGTAATGCCAACCCGCTTTCTGAATCAGAACAAGCGTGGATGCAAGAAGTGGTAGATCAAACAATTGATCGTACTTTCTTGGGTCGTTACGGCACTATTCAGGAACAAGTGAATGCTATTTTATTCCTTGCTTCTGATGAATCATCGTACATGACAGGTACGGTTGTACCTGTAGGTGGTGGTGATCAGGGTTAAGCCAAGATCATGACCAACTTTAACAGGATCATTGCTTGATGCAAGGAGGCAAATATTCAATGAGTCACCTGTTCCAAACTTTAAAAAATGACTGGTCAATTTCAGCCACTGTTGCAGGATTCTTAGCAGTGCTGATCTCCTATTCGGGGCCATTGATCATCTTTTTTCAGGCAGCACAGCAAGCCCAAGTTTCCCCAGACATGATGATCTCATGGATTTGGGGAATTTCTATTGGTGCTGCAGTCGCAGGTATCTTTTTATCAATTAAGTATAAAGTACCTGTGGTGACCGCTTGGTCTGCACCGGGTACAGCCTTACTGGTAACGCTGTTTCCAGATATTTCTTTAAATGAAGCCGTTGCTGCTTACATCACCTCTGCCGTGGTGATTTTTTTGATTGGAATTACAGGTTATTTTGACAAACTTTTGTCATGGATTCCCAAAGAAGTTGCCGCAGGCATGATGGCGGGAATTTTGGTGCAGTTTGGTTTAGGTTTATTTACTGCAAGCGACAGCATGCCCTATATTGTATTTGGCATGTTGGCAGTATTTTTACTGGCGAAACGTTTCAGTCCTCGCTATGCAATGATTTGGGTATTGGCAGCAGGAATTGTACTGAGCTTAATGTTTGGTCAAATCAACCCAGTCAATACCAATTTTAGTTTGGCAATTCCACAGTTTATTGCGCCTGAATGGACATGGAATTCTACGCTTAACCTTGCATTACCTTTGATTTTAGTCAGCCTGTCTGGACAGTTTTTACCAGGTATGGCAATTATGAAAATCAGCGGTTATGACATGCCAGCCAAACCGATCATCAGCGCGACCAGTATTGCTTCGCTTGCGGTGGCGTGTGTGGGAGGAATTACCATTGTACTTGCCTCAATTACTGCAGCATTATGCTTAGGTAAAGATGCACATGAACTGAAAGAAAAGCGCTATATCGCAGGTGTGGCAAACGGTATTTTCTATATTTTAGGTGGGTTATTTGCAGGCAGCATCGTCATGCTATTCAGCTTATTGCCCAAAGAACTGATTGCAGCTTTGGCGGGTCTGGCACTGTTAGGTGCTATTGCCACCAATATTTCCGTTGCAATGGGTCAGGAATCACAACGTGATGCAGCCCTCATCACCTTTTTAGCAACCGCCTCTGGCATGCAGTTTTTAGGGCTAAGTTCTGTATTTTGGGGGATCTGTATTGGTTTGATCGCTCATTTGGTTTTAACCAAACGTGACAACTCAGCAGCGCCCCTACCTTCAACTCAAAGTTCCAAAAGTTAATGGACAGGCAATTGTCTAGGACACATTATGATTGATAAAAGTCAAACTTCTTTAACAGAAGTTCTTTCGCAAATTAAAGATGGTTCAACCATCATGATTGGTGGTTTTGGTACCGCAGGTCAACCAGCGGAACTCATTGATGGTTTGATTGAACTTGGCATCAAAGATTTAATTATTGTGAACAACAACGCAGGTAATGGCGACTACGGTTTAGCTAAATTACTGAAAGCGGGTGCAGTACGTAAAATCATCTGTTCATTCCCACGTCAGTCTGACTCTTGGGTGTTTGATGAGTTGTATCGTGCAGGCAAAATCGAACTTGAACTTGTGCCACAAGGTAACTTGGCATGCCGTATTCAGGCTGCTGGTATGGGCTTAGGGCCAATCTACACCCCTACAGGTTTTGGTACGTTGCTTGCAGAAGGCAAACCAACCCTAAATTATGAAGGTAAAGATTACGTTCTTGAAAACCCAATTCGTGCGGACTTTGCTTTAATTAAAGCACAGCAAGGCGACCGTTGGGGCAACTTGGTGTACCGCAAATCTGCACGTAACTTTGGCCCAATCATGGCTATGGCGGCAGATGTGACCATTGCGCAAGTTTCTGAAGTGGTAGAGTTGGGTGCGTTAGACCCTGAACACATTATCACCCCAGGTATTTTTGTTCAGCACGTTGTTGCCGTTGGCGCAAAACAACCTGAACAATCTGCATAACTGTCACGTGAAGGAGAACATCATGAGCTATACCAAATTAACACGTGATCAAATTGCTGAACGTGTGGCGCAAGACATTCCAGACGGTGCTTATGTCAACCTTGGCATTGGCTTACCAACTAAAATTTCTAACTACCTGCCTTCAGACAAAGACGTATTCTTACATTCTGAAAATGGTTTATTGGCATTTGGTCCACCACCACCTGCAGGCGAAGAAGACCCTGAACTGATCAACGCGGGTAAAGAGTTCGTCACCATGCTCACAGGCGGTTCATTCTTCCATCATGGTGACTCATTTGCCATGATGCGTGGTGGTCACTTAGACATCGCAGTACTAGGTGCATTCCAAGTCGCTGAAAATGGCGACTTAGCAAACTGGCACACTGGCGCGCCAGATGCCATTCCTGCCGTAGGTGGTGCAATGGACTTGGCCGTTGGTGCGAAAAAAGTCTTTATTACGACTGACCACGTGACCAAAAAAGGCGAAGCTAAAATTGTGGCTGAACTGACTTATCCTGCTACAGGTTTAAAATGTGTAGACCGCATTTACACAGACTTGTGTGTGATTGACGTGACAGATGAAGGCATGAAAGTGATTGAGAAAGTTGAAGGCTTAAGCTTTGAAGAGCTGCAATCTTTAACTGGCGCTAAACTGATTGATGCGACTCAATGAGTATAAATAGACAGACATCGCTATTTTAAACGACGCATTGAATAGAGATTGAACGTTCCTTCTCTTGCGCCATATATGGCTCAGGGCGAAGGTTAGGATGAAGGGAATTTCCAAACATCCTCTCCCTAACCCTCTCCTTCAAAGGAGAGGGAACTTTATAAAGAAGAGAATACTCCATGAAAAACGCATATATCGTTGATGCCATCCGTACCCCATTTGGACGTTATGCAGGTGGTTTAGCACCTGTACGTGCAGATGACTTAGGCGCTCTCCCAATCAAAGCCCTCATGCAACGCAACCCATCTGTAAATTGGGAACTGGTTGATGACGTGATTTACGGCTGTGCCAACCAAGCTGGTGAAGATAACCGTAACGTAGGTCGTATGTCTGCACTTTTGGCAGGTTTACCGTACCAAGTGCCTGCAACCACAGTGAACCGTTTATGTGGCTCATCGCTAGACGCAATTGCGATGGCTGCACGTGCAATTAAAGCAGGTGAAGCCAACTTAATTATTGCAGGTGGTGTTGAATCAATGAGCCGTGCACCATTTGTAATGGGCAAATCAGAATCTGCTTATGGTCGTAGTCAAAAAATTGAAGACACCACTATGGGCTGGCGTTTCATTAACCCAAAACTTAAAGAAATGTACGGCGTAGAAACTATGCCGCAAACCGCTGAAAATGTAGCGGAACAGTTCAATATTAACCGTGCCGATCAAGACTTGTTTGCTTTAACCAGTCAACAACGTACAGCAGCTGCACAAGCACGTGGTTTCTTTGATAAAGAAATTATTGCAGTGGAAATTCCACAACGTAAAGGTGAACCTGTAGTTGTGTCTGCAGACGAGCACCCACGTGCATCAACCACAGCAGAAGCTTTGGCAAAATTGAAGCCTGTAGTAAAAGCTGAAGGTACTGTTACTGCGGGTAATGCTTCAGGCATTAACGATGGTGCCGCTGCCCTACTGATTGCATCTGAAGAAGCGGTAGCACAACACGGTTTAAAACCACGTGCCAAAATTATTGGTTCGACTGTTGTGGGTGTTGAACCACGCATTATGGGCTTTGGTCCTGCGCCTGCCATTAAAAAATTATTGGCACAAACAGGTTTGACCATTGAACAGATGGACGTGATTGAACTGAACGAAGCCTTTGCTGCTCAGGCGTTGGCTTGTACCCGTGATTTAGGTATTGAAGATGGTTCAGAAAAAGTCAATCCAAACGGTGGCGCAATTGCTCTAGGTCACCCATTAGGTGCATCAGGTGCGCGTCTGGTGACGACTGCACTGAACCAACTTGAACAAACAGGCGGTAAATACGGTCTATGTTCAATGTGTATTGGTGTCGGTCAAGGTATTGCTTTGATCATTGAACGTGTTTAATCGCTGAATGCTCTTTCCTCCCTCCTTGATTCAAGGAGGGATCGAGAGAGGATTAAAAAAGCCTAGGATATAAAAAATGCCAACATTTACATCAAATGATGCACAAATCAATTACCAAACTTTTGGTGATGCTGCAAAACCTGCACTGATTTTTTCAAACTCGCTCGGAACCAACTTCAAAATGTGGCAAGCACAGATTGATTTTTTCCAGCAAGATTTCTTTGTGATTTGTTATGACACCCGTGGTCATGGTGCTTCATCTGCGCCACAAGGGCCATATAGCATTGATCAATTGGGTCAAGACGTTGTAAATCTACTTGACCACTTGAATATTGAAAAAGCGGCTTTCTGTGGTATTTCCATGGGTGGTTTGACAGGTCAATGGTTAGCGATTCATCGTCCAGAGCGCTTTAATCAGGTGGTGGTGTGTAATACTGCAGCAAAAATTGGTCAGGAACAGGCTTGGAATGACCGTGCTGCATTGGTACGTGAACAAGGTCTGCAACCGATTGCATCTACTGCAGCATCACGCTGGTTTACTGAACCCTTTATCCAAAGCAACGCGACAGTGGTCAACAATCTTCAAAACGACTTGGCAGCTGGCAGCGCCGAAGGTTATGCGAGCTGTTGCGAAGCTTTGGCTAAAGCGGATGTACGCGAACAACTCAAAGACATTACTGTGCCTGTTTTAGTGGTTGCTGGTCAGCAAGACCCTGTCACTACAGTTGCAGATGGTCAGTTTATGGTTGAACGTATTACCAACAGCCAATTGTTTGAAATCAATGCATCGCACATTTCTAATGTGGAATTGCCAAATGAATTTAACCAAGCGGTGAAGCAATTTATCCAATAATTGCCACTTTAAAAAATATAGATTATTCAAAATAGAGCTCTTTCGAGAGCTCTATTTTTTTATAGAGGAATACGCAAATTAGACAGACTGGGCTTAAACTAGCTCCACAGCAATTGCTGTTGCTTCACCGCCACCAATACACAATGACGCAATGCCTTTTTTCGCACCAATTCGTTTAAGTGCATGAATGAGCGTCACAATAATACGTGAGCCTGAAGAACCCAAAGGATGCCCTAAAGCACACGCTCCGCCCTGAATATTCACTTTAGCAGGGTCTAAATCGAAGGCATCTATTGCCAACATCGTCACCATGGCAAAGGCTTCGTTAATTTCCCATAAGTCTACATCTGCAACAGACCAACCTGCTTTATCTAGCACTTTTTGAATCGCGCCTACAGGAGCAATGGTAAACTCAGAGGGATGCTGTGAATTAGTCGCGTATGCCACAACCTTCGCCAATGGCTGCAATCCACGTTCTGCTGCAACTGTATCTGAGGTAATGACTAACGCGGATGCACCGTCTGAAATTGAACTGGCATTGGCGGCTGTAATCGTGCCATCTTTTTTAAATGCAGGACGTAAACTGGCAATTTTATCGACCTTAGCATTTAAAGGCTGCTCATCCTGATCAATTACTACCTCACCCTTACGGCTTGTTACGGTCACAGGTACAATTTCATTTTTAAAATAACCGTTTTGAATCGCATCTACCGCACGATTTAAAGAGCGAATGGCATATTCATCTTGTTGTTCACGGGTGTAATTTTTCTTGTCTGCCATTTCTTGCGCCAATACACCCATCGACAAGCCTGTTTCAGCATCTTCTAAACCTTCCTGAAACATGTGGTCTGTGACTTTGCCATGCCCCATGCGAAAGCCCGCACGTGCTTTATCTAACAAATACGGCGCATTTGACATAGACTCCATACCACCTGCAACCACAATTTGCGCTGAACCCGCCTGAATTGCATCTGCAGCCTGCATCACCGCTTTCATCCCAGAACCACAAATTTTATTGATGGTGGTTGCACCTGTGCTGTCGGGTAAACCTGCCTGACGCATCGCCTGACGCGCAGGCCCTTGTTTTAAACCTGCTGGCAGTACACAACCAAAAATTACTTCATCAATATCTGTTGCACATAAGCCTGAACGGGCAACCGCTTGCTGAATCGCGACAGCGCCTAAATCGGGTGCAGTACAACTGGCCAATGAACCTTGAAATCCGCCCATTGCGGTACGTACAGCATCTACAATGACAATCATTTTTTATTCCCTTATTACCGTCTTTTTAAGTTCTTCGCGTAAAAGCCACACTTTAATTCGCTTTTAATAACATCCCTGTGGGTTTCAAAGTAAATCACGTTAAATGTAAATCAAAAGATCAACTGATATTCAGGCAAATGGCTGAATTATGAGCTTGATTAGCGTTTAGCTTTTACTGCTACTCCCAGAAAAATAGAATAAAACGTTATAGAATCCAATTTTATTTCACCAAAATGACCTCTTTGGTTCAGTTTTATTGACAACAAATTTCAGTTATGGATTGTGCTATTTTTCACGTAATCCGTCATCCGTAAATACATAGGTATTTTTAACCAATCATTTGTATCGGGTTTCAAGACCTTGGTGCTATTTGCAAGCATACAAAACTGTTTTAGACTGCAACTTTGTTAGATTTGTTGTATTTGGACTATTCAATGACGACCCTACGCCAAGAAAATTTCCGACGTCGCAAAGAGAAAATTTTGGCAATGGCTGAAATTTTATTACTTGAAAATCATAATGAGATTACGCTAAGTGAACTGGCTGCAGAATTAGACATCGCCAAAGGCACAATTTATAAATATTTTAAGAGCAAAAACCAGCTGTATTTGGAACTGATTATTTTAAATGAACAGCGCTTGCTGGAAATTTCCAAAAAATATCGTGACCATTTTAAAACTTATGTATCGCAATACATGCTGTATAACATGCTCAATTCCAATCGCACGATTTTACTGCATTCCATTGAAGAGCGACTGACCAATAACGAGCGTAAACTGAATGAGTTGTTTGAACAACTGTATGATGTACGTGAGCAACGGATTCTAGAAATTAAAGATATTACACAAGCTTATCTGGAATCATTTAACAGTGCCATGTCTATTCGTGATTATCTGTCTTATATTTGGACAGTGACTTATGGTGCTTCGTTATTACTCAATTCTACGCATTATCAAAAAGCGATCGGTTCACGTGAGCGTTTAATTAAGTTGTATATCAATCAAGCGCTAATGACGCCAGATAAAGTATCTTCTATTGCTTAGCCATACTCTAGGAACAAAAAAAATCCCAAAGTCAAAACTTTGGGATTTTTTTATAGGATTCTGACTGTCTGAAGACACATCATTCTGCACTAATATCTTCAAATAAAACTGAAGATAAATAACGCTCACCGCTATCAGGTAAAATCACCACAATATTTTTCCCTGCATTTTCAGGGCGTGCTGCCAGTTTTGCTGCTGCTGCCATAGCGGCACCACTTGAAATACCCACTAAAATGCCTTCATGCGTTGCTGTTTTACGTGCCCAGTCAATGGCTTCAGCACTTTCAATGGCAATGACTTCATCAACCAAGTCTAAATCTAGGTTCTTTGGAATAAAGTTTGCACCAATGCCCTGAATTTTATGTGGTGCAGGTGTAATTGCCTCACCACGTTTCGTTTGCCCAATAATTGGAGATTCGGCTGGTTCAACCGCAACCGTATGCAATGCCTGACCTTTCACTTTCTCAAAATAGCGAGAAATACCTGAAATAGTTCCACCTGTACCCACACCTGCCACCAGAATATCGACCTTACCGCCTGTTGCTGCCCAAATTTCTGGGCCTGTGGTTTCTTCATGGATTTGTGGATTGGCAGGGTTATTGAACTGCTGTGGCAAATAATACGTTTCAGGCTGTTCAGTCGCCAAACGCTCTGCTTCTTCTACTGCACCTTTCATGCCTTTAGCAGGTTCTGTCAGTACCAAATTTGCCCCCAAAGCTTTCAATACTTTACGGCGCTCGATACTCATACTTGCAGGCATAGTCAGGGTAATGTCATAACCTTTAGCTGCTGCCACAAAAGCCAATGCAATACCTGTATTACCGCTGGTTGGCTCTACAATATGCATCCCCGCTTTTAACACACCACGTTTTTCTGCATCGGCAATTAAAGCAGCACCAATACGGCATTTCACTGAAAATGCTGGGTTACGGCTTTCAACTTTCGCCAAAACTGTTGCACCGCCTGAAATTAAACGGTTAATACGTACCAATGGTGTATTACCAATGGCTTCTGCGTTGTTGCTATATACTGCAATGCCTAAATTTTCTGGTATTGGAAAAGCTGCATCTGTGGTCATGTTGTTCCCTAAATTCGTTATATACAAGATAAGATTCAATTTATCATACATTTTTATCTAAATTTTTGGTGAAGTTTAGCCAAAAATGTTTTATACAAAAAAATGATTAGCTTTCAAAATAATGCGAATTAGAATGTGCTCAGAGTTTCTTGTTAGTTCGTCTAGTCGTTAAATTTTCAGTTAAAATTCCAAGTCTGAATGATTCTTTGACTAAATGCCGATTTTATCGGCAGTATTGTTTGAAATTCACTATTTATTTTTTGACAATAGCCGCATATATGCCAATGTAGGGAATGCAATGTCTAATAAAAGTTACAGTCGTTTCTATCGTAATTTCACACAAAAAATCCTAGATAAGATTGTGACGCCACAAGTATTAGGCTCCACCGCTGAATTAGAACATCACTATGCACAGCGTTCCGATCAAACCCAGTTTTGTTACGTCCTACAAGATGCTTCGTTAAGCAATACCGTATTAATAGATCAACAAGCACAATCCCGTGGTTTACCTTCTGTCTATGCGCCTCTACAAATAGCCGAGCATAAAGAAGAAAACTCAATTTTGGTACTGAATGAGAAAAAGCCTCAGCAATATGCTTATCGTTATTCTGCAAAATTAATTCGATTGATTGAAACCCTACAGCAACATCCTGAACAAGATGTGATGTTCGTACCTGTCACCGTGCTTTGGGGACGTTCACCCGAATATGAAGATTCTTGGCTGAAAGCCCTATTTGCCGATGCGTGGTCTACGCCCAACACACTTAAACAAACCATTAATATTTCACTGTATTCACGTGATAACTACATTGAATTTCATAAAGCAATTTCCTTACGCCAATTAATTGCACAAGCGACGCAAGAACAACCACATTTATCACCAGCACACTTTATTGAACAGCGGCTTGAGCATAATTTTAATCAGCACAAAGCCGCTATTTTGGGCCCCGACTTGTCTGACCGCCGTAATTTAATTAATGCTTTAATGAAAAGTGCAGCGGTACAACAAGCCATTCGTAAAGAAAGTATCGAACAAAAAGTAAGTATGTTTGAGGCTGAAAACCGAGCCAAAAGCTATTTAACTGAAATTGTATCTGACTTTTCTTATTCGACCTTACGCTTTGCAGAACTGGCGCTAACTAAGTTATGGACGCAACTTTATGACGGTATTGAAGTGCATAATTTTGACACGGTACGAGAACTGGCCAAAGATTATGAAATTGTCTATACCCCTTGCCATCGTAGTCACATAGACTATTTGTTGTTGTCTTATGTCATTTTTAATCGTGGCTTAATGGTGCCGCACATTGCAGCGGGTATCAATTTAAACTTACCTATTGTTGGTCAATTGATGCGCGGTGCAGGCGCATATTTTATACGCCGTACCTTTAGCGGCAATGAACTATACACTTCTGTATTTAAAGAATATTTGCATAGCTTGTTGTCACGTAATACCCCACTCGAATACTTCATTGAAGGTGGACGTTCACGTACAGGTTTGTTATTGCCACCCAAAAAAGGCATGTTGTCGATGACTATCCAAAGTCATTTACGTGGTGCGACTAAACCAATTGCCTTTATTCCGACCTATTTTGGCTATGAAAAGCTGCTTGAAGGCACATCATATTTAAATGAGCTGAATGGTAAACCCAAAGAAGCTGAATCTTTATGGGGTATTTTAAATTCTGCCCGTAAAATTGAAAAAGTCTTTGGGCAAGTTTATGTGAACTTTGGTGAACCTGTATTTTTAGATGATGTACTGGCAGAAAATCAGGCAAAAGACCTCAAATTAAATATTAATGATGAATTGCCAACTTCCGTAATTCACACGGTAGATCATACCGCACATGCCATTTTAGAAAATATTAATAAAGCGGTGGTGATTAATCCAATTGCACTAATTTCTCTCATTTTACTCAATGCAGATCAACATGCGCTCACTGAGCAAGCCTTACTGCATCGTATCGAGTCATACCGTCAATTACTCAAACAATTATGCTATGACCCACGCATGATTATTACTCATCTTAATTCACAAGAAATTATTGAATATGCTTTAAAGCTTAAACAAGTTGAGCGCTATAACCAAGATGGCGTAGAGCAAATTCGGGTTGCAGAAAGCCAAAAAATCTTACTGAGTTATTTTAGTAATAATATTTTGCATTGCTTTATTGTGCCTGCATGTGTGGCATTAATTATTGAGCAAATGGCAGAACAAAAACATAATTTGACTGCTGCAGATTTAATGCAAAAAATGCAGCATCTTTATCCTTATTTAAATCAAGAGTTTTTCTTGGCGTGGACACAACAAGAATTAACTCAGGAAGTTGAAAAAATTCTGGCTTATTTTAATCAGCAAGATTGGATTCAAATGCTAGATGAACAGATTATGCCATCTGAATCACCTGAAAAACAGCAAGCGCTTTTAGCTTTGGCAGAACTAGCAAAACCAAGTTTGAATAATTTTGTGCTCATTCAAAGTTTATTACAGCGTTATAGTCCACATTTACCTTTAAACCTGAAAGTGTTAGAGAAAATGGCTAAAACTGTGTTACAGCGTGCAGCACATACACAACAATTTAAATCGGGCTATTATTTTGACAATGCGACATTAAGAAGCTTTATTGGCAGTTTGGATCAACAAGCGCTGCTCCAGCAAACGGCTACACAAATCACGCTCGATCCGAGTTTTGGTTCCAAAATGGCAGATTATTTCTCATGGTATAACCCTGCTGTGCATCAGCTTCTTGAAGCATCTAGCGAATTTACCGAAAAAGAATTAAAGAGCTTTGAACAATTGAAAAAGTAAGTTTATTGTAACTGCTCAAGTTTTTTACTTTTATTTTGATTAAAATGTCAGCCCCTTATTTATGGTGGCTGATATTTTATCTCAAATGATATTTGTTCTCATAAAATAAGTTATAATGAATGTTATATAATTTTCTTCCACTCCCGCCTAATGTCCGCATTGGGTTTACAGCCAATTAAGAGAAAAATGCAATGAACGATGGTCTTGAAATCACCTCAATGCGTGAATCTGCGGATACCGTTGTTGGAATTTTAAAATCCTTAGCAAATAGCGACCGTCTTTTAATTCTGTGCCATTTATCTCAACAAGAGTTAAATGTGTCTCAAATTGAAGAAATTACTCAAATTCATCAACCTACACTTTCACAACAGTTGATGATGCTACGTAAAAGTGATGTGGTAAATACACGCCGAGAAGGCAAACAAATTTTTTATTCCATTAAAGATAAAAAAATGGTCACAGTGCTCAACACACTGTATGCCCTGTATTGCCCGCGATAACTTGTAATTCCTACTTGAAAATATATTTCTCAAATTTATTTATCTAAAAGCACCTTTTCCTTCATTTGAATACAAAGACTTCTTTGCATTTTTTGTTCATAATATATCTAAATTTATGATTTAGATTTTAATATGTCAGATTTCAATTCACGTTTGGCTCGTGTACTGCCTGCTTGGCGCTGGTTGCGTAAATATAATGCAGACACATTGAAATCTGACTTGCTGTCTGCATTTATTGTTATTGCGATGCTTGTGCCACAAGGTATGGCTTATGCCATGCTGGCAGGTTTGCCACCAGTCATGGGGCTATATGCCAGTGTAATCCCTATGCTGATGTATGCCTTAGTCGGTGGTAGTCCAACCCTCTCCATTGGCCCAGTCGCCATTATTTCAATGATGACCTTTGCCACTTTAAACCCATTATTTGAAGTTGGTTCAGCCGAATATATTCAAGCTGCTTGTTTATTGGCCGTTATGGTGGGTTTAATCTCTCTGTTACTTGGGGTTTTACGCTTTGGTTTTTTAATTCAGCTGATCAGCCACCCCGTGATTAAAAGCTTCATTATTGCTTCTGCCCTTATGATTGCAATTGGTCAGCTGAAATTCGTATTAAATATTCCACTACAAGCCAGTAATTTACCCCAGTTTTTATATAGCCTTTGGCAATATATCGGACAGACACATTTATATAGTGTGATTTCAGGCATTGCAGCAATTTTATTTCTTATTTATGCCCCTAAAATCATCAACAGCAATGCCATTCGTGAACGCATTCGGGGTAGCGGCTTTATTTTAAAAGCCTTGCCTTTGGTATTGGTTATCGGCTCTATTGTTTTGGTATTTTCCTTTAATCTGCAACAGGTCGGCATTAAAACAGTTGGGGAAATTCCTTCAGGATTTCCACCCATTCAACTGCCTGAGTGGAATCTAAATCTGATCATGCAGCTACTGCCAGGCGCAGCCATGATTGCCATGATTAGCTTTGTAGAGTCGCTGTCTATTGCACAAGCCACAGCCTTACAACAACGTAGTCATTTAAACAGCAATCAGGAGTTAATTGCCTTAGGTTTAGCTAATTTTGGTGCGGGTGTTAGTTCATCGTTCCCGGTTACAGGTAGTTTGTCACGTACCGTTGTCAATGCAGATGCCGGCGCAAAAACGCCAATGGCGGGCGTATTTACTTCCATCGTGATTGTAATTGTAAGCTTGTACTTCACAGGTTTCTTTCGTGATTTGCCGCTTGGAGTCCTTGCAGCGACCATTATGGTTTCCATTTGGAAATTAGTTGAGTTTAAGTCTTTCCGTGAAAGCTGGCGTTATTCAAAAGCAGATGGTTTGGCTATGTGGGTCACCTTCTTTGGCGTCGTACTCATTGATATTTCTACAGGCCTAATTATTGGGATAGTCTCTACTTTTATTTTAATGTTGTGGCGAATTAGCCGTCCGCATATTGCAGAAATTGGTTTACTTGAAGGAACACAACATTTTCGCAATATTCAGCGCCATCAAGTCCGCACTGCTACGCATGTATTGTCTATGCGCATTGATGAAAACCTGACTTTTTTAAATGCGAATACCTTAAAAGGCTTTTTTATTAATCAAGTCAGTCAAAACCCGCAACTCAAGCATGTGGTCGTCAACTGCTCGAGTATCAGTAGCATTGATTTAAGTGCTTTAGAGATGCTTGAAGATTTAAATGCAGAACTGAAAAAATTAAATATCTGTCTGCATTTTTCAGAAATCAAAGGCCCTGTAATGGACAAGTTACAGCATTCCAAACTATTACAACAGCTCAGTGGCAAAGTTTATTTATCGCATTATTTGGCTATGCAGGAATTAGCACCTGAGCTGACACAAAGCGTATCATCAAGTTGATAAGCCAAATTTTGGAGCTTATTTAACTGTTATATGAACTTTAACATCTATTAAAAAAAATGGTTTCTTAAATATCATTTTCAAAAATAGGTACTTAATTTTTATATCAAAATTATTTTTAAGCGAGTGATTGTTTCAGTATAAAATAGCCGTTTTTCTTTTACTTTGCGTTCTTATGTTTTCAGCTTTTCTGCGTTTGAGCTTAGTCTCCCGAATTATGATTGCAATTGTGCTGGGTGTGGCCGTTGCAATTATATTTCCTGAATCTGCCGCTTATTTAAGCCTGTTAGGGGACTTATTTATTAAAGCCCTTAAATCTGTTGCACCAATTTTAGTGTTTATTTTGGTCATGGCATCTATTGCCAATTTTAAAATTGGTAGCAGCAATGCCTACATTAAACCGATTATGTTGATGTATGCGATTGGCATGTTTTTAGCCGCCCTCAGCGCAGTAATAGCCAGTGTTTTATTTCCAAGCACTTTATTTTTAGATGTAGCCACTCAAGCTGACCTCACTCCTCCTGGTAGTCTTGCAGAAATTTTGAAAAACTTATTACTTAGCTTTGTGGCAAACCCTGTCGTGGCAATTGCTGAGGCAAACTTCATTGGTATTTTGGCTTGGGCTGTCGCTTTAGGCATTGCTTTTAGACACGCCACAGAAACCACCAAAGTATTTTTAACCGATGCTGCCAATGCAGTAAACCGTGTAATTCGCTTGGTAATTAACTTTGCCCCTTTCGGTATTTTTGGCTTGGTTGCTGTTACATTTGCCGATGCCGGATTAAGTACACTTGCAAGCTATGCCCAATTACTGGCTGTACTGCTCGGCACGATGTTCTTTGTCGTATTGGTGATTAATCCAATTATGGTAGCTTTTGTAACTCGGGCTAATCCATATCCCTTGGTATTGCAATGTTTAAGAGAAAGCGGCATTACTGCATTTTTCACACGCAGTTCGGCAGCAAACATTCCTGTGAATTTAGATTTGGCAAAGCGTTTGGGCGTGCAAGAATCGACTGCAAGCGTTGCAATTCCGTTAGGTGCAGCAATTAACATGGCGGGGGCTTCGGTTACCATCACCGTGCTGACCTTAGCTGCAGTGAATACTTTAGGCATTTCAGTTGATTTTAGTACCATGCTAATCTTATCTGTCGTTGCAACAGTGTCTGCATGTGGCGCATCAGGGGTTGCAGGTGGTTCATTACTGCTCATTCCTGTAGCCTGTGGTTTATTTGGAATTTCGTCAGATATTGCCATGCAAGTTGTCGCAATTGGCATGGTGATTAGCGTATTGCAAGATTCTACTGAAACTGCATTAAACTCCTCTACCGATGTGTTATTTACTACTGCGGTTGACCGTGGTTTGAGTTAAGATACAATGAGTTAGAAAACTCATTCAATCTTCAATTATGCCTTTTCAAACTTTACCTCTTTGGGTGCAACTCGGTGCATTTTTTCTGGCAGTGAATGCTGGAATTATTAACGTGCTCGGACTGGTGACCGTGTTGCATCAGTCCGTCTCACACATGACTGGAAACGTCAGTATTTTGGCCATGGCGATGATTGACTGGAAGCCTGATCAAATGATTTTTTTGTTTCTGGTTATTCTATGTTATGTGATTGGTTCATTTTATAGTGGGGTAATTTTAGGCAATAGCCATTTCCGCCTAGGCCGTCGCTATGGCCTGCCTATGAGTTTAGTGGCATTTTTTATTTTAATTTGCTGGGCACTGTTACCCTATTTCCCACGTTATGCACTGCTTTGGGCTTCGGTGGCGATGGGCATACAAAATGCCATGATTAGCTATTATAAAGGCACCATCATTCGCACGACACATTTATCTGGAGTACTGACCGATTTAGGCTTGGCGCTCGGCTACCGTGTACGTGGTTTAGCCGTTGAAAAACGACGTATTGTTTTACACTTGCTAATTTTACTGGGTTTCTTTGTAGGTGGTTTGCTTGCTGCAGCCATTTACCCATCATTTAAACTCAATTCTTTTCTAGTACCTGCAGGACTCAGCCTTAGCCTGAGTTTGGTGTACTGGATCATTTATTTTCGCTATCGACATATTCAACATTAAGTTTTGGAAATTATCATGGTTAAAAACGCACTACAGGCACAATTGCTGAAAGCAGGTTTAGTCGATAATAAAAAGGCAAAAAAACTGTCTAAACAAGCCGTACACGAACAACGCACAGGCGAAAGTAAAGATGCTGAAGTAAAAGCTAAAATTGCACAGGCACAGCAGGAAAAGTTAGCGAAAGATCAAGCTATTGAGCAAGAAAAGAAAGCGGCTTTGCAGGAAAAAGAACTGAAAGCAGCCATTATGCAAATGATCAGCCAACATAAAATTCGCGATACAGATGGCGAAGTTGCTTATCAATTTTTAGATGGCAAAATTAAAAAGGTATATATCAACCAACAAATTTATAATGCCCTTGTTGCAGGTAGTTTGGTGGTTGCCAAAGAACAAGACAACTATGCTTTCTTACCTAAAGCGCTGGCAGATCGTATTAACAGTAAAATGCAGGGTTTCATCATCGTTAATAATTCCGAGAAAAATGAAGCAACCACCGATGAAGATGATCCATACGCAGCTTATGTGATTCCTGATGATTTAATGTGGTAAATCTGAGCATTTACGATTTAAAAGCCAGTATATTTACTGGCTTTTTTATGAAATTAAACTTTGAGTAAAAACAAATAATTGAAATGTAGCAAAAAGTTACTCAGCCTTAATTTTTTAAACTTCAGCCTATACACTATCTACCAATTTATAGATTTAGCATGAGGGTTTTACTCTACACAGCAATGCGAATCATCATTCAAATTGAATGTAGCAGTCTTCAACCCTTTAAAGAGAGGATCTTTTGCAAGAGTTTCGCATATTTCAAAATATTCAGGAATGGTATAACCAATACCCATGGTTAGAGATGCTGACCTCACTCAGCCTGGTCATTCTATTGGCAATTTTGGCCAACTTTATTGCCAAGCAAATTGCGGTACGTGGTATCCGTAAACTCATTTCTAAAATGACCTTTGCCAATAGCGAAATTATCTCGCAACACAGTGTAATTCGCCGTATTGCCAACATTGTGCCTGCTTTGATCATTATGAATGGCATTACTACCGTGCCGCATTTATCTGACAAAGTCGAAACCCTAATACAAATGGGCGCACAGGCATTTATCTTCCTGACTATTGCCTTGGCCATTTCTGAATTTTTAAATATTTTCAATTTGTTCTATCAGCGCAACCCTAAATCACGCAACAAACCAATCAAAGGCTATTTGCAACTGGTCAAACTCATTATTTATGTGGTCTGTGCCTTGATGATTTTAGGTACTTTCCTGAAAAAAGATGTGTTTACCTTGCTTGCAGGTTTTGGTGCAATGGCTGCGGTATTGATGCTGGTCTTCCAAAATACAATCTTGTCTTTGGTTGCTTCGGTACAAATTTCTTCTTATGACATGGTACGCATTGGCGACTGGATTGAAATGCCCTCTTTAAATGCCGATGGCGATGTCATTGATATGTCATTACACACCGTTACGGTACAAAACTGGGATAAAACCCTAACCACCATTCCAACCAATAAACTGATTACTGATACCTTTAAAAACTGGCGTGGTATGCAAGAAGCTGGCGCTAGACGCATTAAACGTGCCATTTTACTGGATCAGAGTTCTGTGCACTTTATGACGGCAGATGAACAAAGCAAACTCAAAGAATTTTTGTTATTAGATCAATATTTGCATAGCAAAAATGAAGAGATTGAGCAGTTTAATCAGCAGTTGGCGAATCAGTCACAATACAACCAACGCCGTTTAACCAATTTAGGGACATTTCGCGCCTATGTTGAATTTTACCTGAAACAACATCCTGGAATTAATCAGGCGCAGTCATTAATCATTCGCCAATTACAACCCACGAGCGAAGGCTTACCTCTGGAAATTTACGCCTTTACCAAGACTACAGCTTGGAAAGAATATGAAAATATTCAGTCAGATATTTTTGATCACCTCTTGGCTATTATTCCTGAATTTGGCTTAAAAGTGTATCAAGCACCATCGGGTGCAGATTTAAAGCAAATTGGTGCCCCCTTTAAAGCCATGCCAACAAAAAGCTTAAATCCTGTAGAAATTGACGAGGCATAAACAAGCTAGCTGTTCTTGAGCCATGTTGGATTTTGTCGTGACAAACATTCACATGGCTCAAACATTCGTTCTATTTTTGATCGAACGATAAAATATTTTTATATATTGAAATACATTTGTATATATGAAATATGCACAAAATAATTTTTTCTTTCTGAAGGACTTAGGCTTTATGTATCTATCTAGTAAATATGAAAGTTCATGTATTATAAGCATTTACAAGAAAACCTGAGCATTTTACGGGGTTTTAATCTGTTTTTTTCCATTTGTATAATGCGCCTCCCTATACTAACGATTGCTTAATCTATTCCTGAATAGATTCTTTTCTTATGAAATATATTTTACCTTTTAGTTTATTCTCCTTGGTTTTTCTCACCGCATGTGGCGGTGGCGGTTCATCTACATCATCTGCACCTGCAGCTAGTGGTGCGCCAACAACCATAGCGCCAATAGATACAGCAGTGAGCAATCCTGCACCAAGGCCCACTACACAAGCTTTAGACATGTTGGCTCAGGCTAAACTTGCAGTAACACCAGAATCAGAACTCAAATACCCTGAGTTTAAGATGCTGTGTTCACTTTTGGTGGTGCTGAAAGAAAGTTGGCTTATCAAGACTTTTTAACTTCATCAGAACAAGCTAAAACGTATATTGCCAGCCTTATAATATGTAATGGCAGTTGTTATAAAGATGCAACAGCGCTTAAAACAGCTCAAATTCAATTCAATATTGTGCCGCAAAGCAATGGCTCAATGCACATTGAAAACCTGAAATATCGTCTATTAGATGAAAATACGCTTGATCTGTACGCTATTCAGCAGCCACAATCTTCATTAATGACCAGCAATCGTATTGCTGAAAGCCGTATTGATATACCGACTTCATTTGAAATGCTTGATGAAAACCGCCGTATTTTCGAGTTTTCAATTGAGGGGAATCCGCTCAAAGATGAAATATCTTTTAGCAAACTTCAAATTGCCTTTTCAGAGCACGGGCAATGGTTTACTTCGCTCAGTCAAGATGTGCTCATGGCTGGCACACGAGTTGTAGATCAAACAAGCTACAACCCATTAACAGGATTTAGCAAAGCGCGTGCATTTTCAGGTATTGCATTTAATTTAGATCAATCTATGCAAGAACAGATTAATACCTTTGATGTCGCTTCATATAAAGATACCTATATGAGCACCAAAAAATTTAGCAGTATGTTTAATGCCTCAACCATCAAACATGGTTTATATAGCCCAATTGGCAAGAGCAATGCCTTTGGTTATGGCTACACCGAAAATTCAGCTGAATTTTCACTGGGCGATAATGCTGTCTACCGCACTGCTGGTGTATTTGTGATTGATCCAAGCGCAACTTTTGCACTTGGCATGGAAAAACGCGAAAACAATAAAGACGTCAGTACTCTCTTACAATAATTTTAGTACAGATTTCTAAGCAGCATCCTTCAAGTCGCTTATCAATTTAAGAAACTTGAAGGATGTCTTTTAAGTGCTCATCTAATTTATTATTGAGCTTTTAATTTGTTATTCAATAAATTTTAGATTGATTTTTAAAAGGTTATTTAACTGTATGCACGTTTACGAGGATGAATCGCCTTTATTCAATACATCCTCAAGTTAAATGGTTTTACACTTGGTTTAAGGCAAAACTCGATACAAAGTTGCAAAACATTGTTCTGCTTTTTCATTACTACAAAAATTAATGGTATGTGCATTTTTCCATTTCACAAAATACTGTGAAATATCACCAGTTTGATCTTCCTGATGCCCTGAACAATCGACCTCGTTATTGTCATATTTAATTTGTAAAATTAAGGCAGGTAACAGGTTGGCAGGATCTTGAGATGGTTGATAGTCATACACCCCAGCAGACCATTCCTGACCACTTTTGATGATCACATCGTTATTACTTTTGAAATTATAATATTCAATGCATTTACGATTATTGGGAATTTGCATACCCCACAGTCCTACAATTTCTGGACGTGTTACAACGCGAAATTTATTTGTATTCTGTACTGACTGTGCCGTTTGAACCGTTGCTAATTTTGTAGCATCAATAGTTGATGTATTTTCATTGGCAATTGCGAATGTTGAACATAAAACAAACGCTGTCATTAGATATATTTTTTTCATACATTTATTGATAGATATAAACCATTTGCTCAAATTAGCATACTTTTAAATTGATTCAGAATCTATAAACATAACTCAACAATTTTTATTTCACCAAAGTGTGACGCAGTTTACATTTATTTAACTTTATAGGTCATGATTATTTGCTATGATCACATTTTTGTTTCAAATGTTGTCTAAATTAAGCTTTTTTGTTCATTAATCAACAAATTGCAATACAGAGAGTAATCCCTTGCAAGACCTAAGCATGACGCAAACGCCATCTACATTCCAAAGGCAGATTTTTGCCTTTGTGCTGCTCGCGGTTTTGGTTTTTCTTGCCTGTTTGCTGGGTATTATTACTCGTCCCTTAAGTTATTTTGCATTTTTTTGGCCAACCAATGCGCTGTTATTGGGCTTGTTCATTCGTTTTCCAAACCTTAAAAATGCCGCAGGCTTACTGGGCGTATTTACGGGTTATATGGTAGCAGATTTAGTCACCGGCAATTCCATACTAATTAGCCTTGCACTGACTTTCTCTAATCTTATTGCTGTATTGAGTGGCTTGTTTTTATTTGATTATGCACGTTCTAAGCTGTCAATAAATCACCAAAATGTGTCTTTACTGTACCCACATATTATTGGCGTGACTTGTGGATGCTTCTTTGGCGCACTCACTGCAATCACGGTTATTCCGCATCTTCCGCACAGTTTTATGCTGGTAGAAAATCGCTGGATTGATTTTTTTACTTGGTGGTCGGGTGAAGTACTCAATGCCGTTATTATTCTGCCGTTAATTTTGGCTGCACCCAGTTGGCAAAAAATTAAACACGCGACACATTTACAAAATTTAAAGCAAATCCGTGTCTATGACACTTTGCCATTTTTGGCGCTATTACTTTCTATTGTCTGCACACACATTTTTTATGGGCCAGGTGCATTGCTCTACCCGCTTGCAGCTTTAATTTGGGCGGCATCGACCTATCGCTTATTTAACTTATCTGTAATTAACAGTTTGGTGGCATTAACGCTTTACCATAGTGTTACAGGCATGTTTTTAGATGAAGTAAATTCGAGTTATTTAACCACGATTATTTCAATACGTGTCGGGCTTATCATTTTAGCGTTGGCAACTTTACTTTTATGTGTGATCAGTCAAAACCGCAGACAGCTCTATCAAGAAGTTTTATATCTCGCCAATCACGACAGTCTAACTGAAACACTCAACCGTCGTAGTTTTGTCGAGTTCAGTGAAATTGCCTTAAAAGACAGAAAAAATCGTGCAATTTCATTAATCATGTTGGATATTGACCATTTTAAACAAATGAATGATCAATATGGGCATTATGTGGGTGATCGTGCCTTACAACATTTGGTCGCTTTGGTAAAAAGCAACTTACGTGAAACGGATTTATTTAGCCGCGTCGGTGGTGAAGAATTTATTATCTTACTTAAGAATAATAGCTTAAGTGAAACAGAAAAAATTGCAGAAAGAATCCGTCGTAGTATAGCGGAAACACCACTCAAATTAGCACAGCGTGAACCGATTACACTTACTGTCAGTATTGGGGTTTCACACAGCAACCTACCCACAACATTGGCATTACAAGAGCTTGTTAATCAGGCCGATCAAGCTCTTTATCAAGCCAAAACTCGTGGTCGTAATCAGGTCATTCTTGCATCTTAAAGCAAAATCGCATACAACATCATTTTGACAATAACAATTTTCAGGATTGAAATGAAACTTGCAGAATATCTTCAATATGATGCTTTGGGATTAGCCAAATTGGTGGCCAAAAAAGAAATTCAGGCATCAGAATTACTAGAAATTGCCTTAGACCGAGCCGAACAAACCAATCCAAAATTAAATGCCATTATCATCCCCATGCATGATCATGCACGGCAGCGCACCCAAGCAAAGCTGACTGGCCCATTTGCAGGTGTACCTTTTTTAGTTAAAGATTTATTTCAACAATACAAAGGTTATCCAATCTCTTTTGGCTGTCAGGGCTTAAAACGTGCAGGCCATCTTGCAGAAGAAAATGCTGAAATTGTGAATCGTTGGGAAAATAGTGGTATTGTCACTTTTGGTCGTACCAACACACCTGAGTTTGGCATTAAAGGAATAACTGAACCCGATGCTTGGGGGGCATGTAAAAATCCATGGAATTTAAAACATAATAGTGGCGGTTCTTCGGGTGGTTCAGCTTCGGCAGTAGTAGCAGGAATTGTTCCAATTGCAGGTGCCAGTGATGGTGGCGGCTCTATTCGTATTCCAGCCTCATACTGTGGTTTGTTTGGCTTAAAGCCAAGTCGTGGTCGCACCCCGTGGGGACCTCATACCAGTGAGGCCATGCATGGTGCAGCCATGCAGCATATTTTAAGCAAAAGTGTGCGAGACAGTGCTGCAATGCTTGATGCAACTCATGGGCCAGACTACAACTCTTTATTTAAAATTGAAGCACCAAAAGGTCTTTATTTAGACGCGATTCAAAAGCCGCCTAAAAAACTGCGCATTGCCTATTGCACGCAATCACCTATTGGTACGCCAGTTTCACAAGATGCAGTTCAAGCCATTCAGCAAACTGTGAAACTGTTACAGGCTTTAGGGCATGAAGTGGTTGAAGACCGCCCTGCGATTGATGGAATGCAGTTGGCTAAAGATTTTATTACCACATGGTTTAGCCAGTTTGCTTATTTAATTGCAGAAATTCAAACACGTTTACCTGAAAAATCAGATAACTTTGAGCTAGATTCTTTGGCTTTGGCAGCCTTTGGTGCAAAAACATCTTCTGTAGATTACATTCGTAATTTAAATAACTGGGGTGTGTATGTCACACAAATGAATCACTTTTTTGAGAAATACGATCTGTATTTAATTCCAGCCACGGCATCTGTTGCACCTAAAAATGGTGAGGTCAAAACGCCTGCATGGCAAAAACCAATTTTAAAAACCTTATTGCATGCGGGTAAAGCTCATTGGCTGGCTCAAGGCAAGTTGGTAGATCGTATTGTTAAAGAGAACCTAAAATGGGTACCATTTACCCAACTCGCCAATATTACAGGACTACCTGCCATGTCAGTGCCTTTGTATTGGAATAAAGATAACTTGCCTTTAGGTTCACAGTTTATTGCGCCCTTTGCGAGTGAAGATATTTTATTACAGTTGGCGGCACAACTTGAATATGCACAGCCTTGGTGGGATCAATACGCGAAAATTCGCATTTAATAAATCTACGCCCCATTCATACAGGGCGATTTCGCAGCAAAAGCAGCGCAACTGTAAAATTCAGTTGCGTGCTTTTAATTTAAAAATAGTATAAATCAAGATTTTTGCACTTCTGTAGATTCTACCTGTTTAGGTAAGCCCCAAATAAACACCAATCCAATTAATGTTGATAATCCTGCAAAAATAAAAATCATCTCGCCAGAAAGTAAATCCCAGTAATGGCCTGCTAAAATACTGCCCAATGCAACACCTAAGCCCCACATCGTGCTATATAGAGCTTGTCCTCGACCTTGTTGCCCTGCAGAAAAATTCTGAAAAATTACCCGCATCGCAATAATATGAAATAGTCCAAAACTAAAGGCATGAATGCTTTGTGCGAAAAACTGTGCTATGAAAGTACTAGGAAATAAGCCAACCATCACCCAGCGTAGTGCTGTAACCACTAAACAAAAAGCGACTAAAACACGCCAAGACCACCGCTGTAAAAACCATGTGGCGTAAGCGAACATTATAATTTCTGCAATTACACCAACCGACCACAACAATCCAATCTGCGTAGTTGAAAAACCCGCTTGATGTAAAAAATTACTGTAAAAACTATAAAATGGTGCATGAGAAAACAGTAAAACCAGCTCAATCATAAAAAAGGAATACACCACCGGGCGCTTCAAAATAGGCATTAATGGTTCAAGTTGCTTTTGTGATGTAGGTGCAGCGCTGGGTTCCCGAATACTAAATGACCATAGAAATGCCAAAAGTGAAATGCTGAGTAATAGCATTGGCAGCATAGAAATTGGGATAATTTCTAAAATTGCACCAATACCAAACACCCCAACAATAAAACCAACCGAGCCCCATTTACGTACTTTTCCATATAATTCAGCACGTTTATCCCCTAGCCAAAATAAAGTCACGCCTTCAAACTGCGCCAAAATAGCATTCTGAAAAAAACTAAAAATGAGCATGAGTAAAGCAATCGACTGAAAGCTATTCGGAACTATAAAAATCAGCAGCCATATAAAGGCTTCCATCCATGTAGCAATGCGTACCAATAACATACGCTTGCCAGATTTATCGGCAATCCATCCCCAAATAAAAGGCGCAAAAAAGCGAGTTAAAATAGCAATTGAAGATAGAACACCAATTTCCTGATAGTTAAAGCCTTGATCTTCTAAATATAAACTCCAAAACGGAAGAAAGGTGCCAACGATTGCATAGTAGAAAAAGTAGAATCCACCTAAGCGTGTCGATATATTCAAGGCGTTCATTAAATTATTTTTCCTTGATTTTTCAAACACATGATTAAGTACATTGTCTAACCTGATCTAAAATGATTCAAATATTAAAAACCTGCCTATAATGACTAAAATTTATCTATCACTATAGCTTTAAAGCTAGACATATTTTAGCACTGTCGTATGAATATTTAGAAAGATCAGTACATTAAAAACACCCTGATAATAAGACCTAATTTGTCCTATTTGCAGGGTGTGTCTGATTTAAAAAATTGGATGAAATTGACTATCCGCAAGATGCTTGAACAATGATTCTTGTTTTAGGATCAATTACAACCGTGACCCGATTCATGCGGTAATCCATCGTCACAGGTTGATCAGGGGCAACCATACGCACAATTTCAGCTTGTGTGATCGCTTTAATTTCAGCTTCAGATAATTCAGTTTTACCAACTAGTTTCGCTGCGGCTTCAGGTACACAGTTTTGTATCACCGGTTTAGTCTCCACAGCTTTCATGTCAGAATTTTGGCTACAACCCGTAATTGCAACTAAAAATATCGCACTTATTGGAAAATAAAAGCGTTTTTTCATAATGGTTACGTCCTTAAGCCATGCTTAAGCATGCTTTATATATCAGACAATGTTAAGAAAAATATAATCTGCTGAACAGTTTTACCTATTCATTATTGTTCAACAACCTTTAGACCCAATTTCATCCAAGTGATTGCCTGTTGTCTACGTTCTTCCATTGCATTCCATAAAGTGTCTTGTGCCAAAATAGAATACTCGCCTTCACGACATGTTAATTCTGGTGAATTTTCATAATCAATCACCCATTGCTCACTTTGGTAATATTCCTGTAATTCTTGCCACAATTTTTCTGCTGCCTGCCATTGCTCCTGAGCTTTCTCTAATTGCTGATGTAGTTGATGCCATTGCTCAAATTGCTGCTGCAAAAACTGAGCATCGAATGTCTTATTTTTATCCATACTGAATCTCACACATAAAATTTGTGTTGAGCGTACAATATTTTTAAAGTTCAAATTGTGTGTTTATGTTGATTTCACTTAAATATGCACTATGATTTTTAAATAAAACTTATTATCACTTATTCTATTAAAAATCGAAAATATTATTTTAAGTGAATAATTGGTAATAAAAGTGTAATTCTATCTATTTTAATAAAATTATAAGAATTATTATTCATTTGCTTCAGTTTTTAAAAACAAGGTACACAGTATGAAGTATATTTTAGCTGCCACTATAATTGCATTTGGATTAGTGGGGTAATCCTCCCATAAATAACCGAAGTTAAAAGTAGAGGTTAAGCAGCCATTAGAGGTGGCTCTCCTTTGTTAGCTTGATGTGGTCTTTCATGGTTGTAATGCCACTACCAGTTTGTTGCATAATCTTGTACTTCATCCAAAGTATCAAATAAATGCTTGCTCAGCCAACTATAACGTATGGTC
>NZ_JAAZQX010000016.1 GCF_012371325.1 Acinetobacter sp. A2
TGTCCGCGAGTAGTGAAAATTAAAGCACAAAAATATCCAAGAAAATGCCAGTCAATTTCTTAACTGACTGGCATTACCCCGAAGGATGGTTTTTAGATTTGGGAATAATTAATTAGAAGCGGTAGCCCATTTTTAAACCGTAGCCAATCGCGTGGTTATCTGTGAACTCACCAACATTCGGGTTGGCAACTGTTAAAGCGGTTGCATCACCTAACCAAAAGTATTTAACACCACCCGCAATAAAGTAGTTTGGTGCAGGTGAGTATTGAACACCTAGACCTACATTCCAGTAGCCTTCAGTTGGTCCAAGAGTAGTTACAGGATTGTCTACGCCAGAATCCCAACCTACAGAGACATTTCCAGCCCACTTGTCAGTGAGTTTGCGCCCTACGCCCACAGTAGCAGACCATTGCTCTTCATTATATTCAACGAGGTTACCACCTTTTAATTGTGGCTGTTGCATCAAAGCTGAAGCTAGGTCAATAGCTTGTCCAAACTCTGTTGGGCGAATAGAGAAGTTAGACCAATCTACCCAACGTACGTTAGCAAAAGCAACTGTATCTGCCATAACACCAGTTTGAAAATCTAAATTAACAGATTGTGGGGTAGTTACTGCAGTTTTTCCTGGCTTAAATGCCGGAATTGCAGCAGGGTTTCCTTCTAAACCAACACCTAATGCCACATTTAATGGAACACCAGAATGGCTTTCTGTTGTAGAAAGCTCATGATCAATCTCAGAACGATAGGTTAAGGATGCTTTTAATGCAATTTCAGGAATTTGGAAAGCTACACCAGCTAACCAGCCGATTTCACTGTCTTCTTTCAAGGTTGCATCATATCCAGCGAACGCTGAATATGCTGCACCACGTAACGCAACATTACCTTTAGCTGTTTGGTAAACTGGACCCGCGTAAATATTCCAATTCTGCGTCGGCTGGAAACCAAATAAGAAAGTTAGGTTTTCAGTTTTAACTTCCGCACGAGTACCATCATTTCCTGTTGGGTTGAAAGCAGCGGATTGAGCAGTATATTCAGCTTCTGCGCCAAATGGCCGATCATAAATTACACCGAAAGAAAACTGATCGGTTACTTGTAATTTTAATGCAGCTGATGGGAAGTAATAATCACCCGCCATATCACCTGTTGCGTGTGATGGAATTTGCTGACCAGTAAGAGTGGTCATAGCTGTAGTTTTACCAGAAACAGAAGGATCCAGTACTGAAACACCAGCTTCAAAATAGTTACCCGGTTGTAGGAACGCAGCGATAGATTGACCAGAACGATCCATTGCTGCAGCAAAAGCACCTGTCATTGGTACAGTTGCTAAAATCATTGCTGTGCTTAGTGCTTTTAATTTCATTATACATTTCCCTTGGGCTATAAAGTCTTTTATGACAGTTTTTGTTGATGCTTTAAGCTTTCATCTAGGATGATTTCGGCTTGTATTCACCGAGACCATTTGTTACTCCATGTGACAAAAATATCACAATTAAAATAAGAGTAAATGCTCTAGGAAAAACTATTCAGTATAAAAATTAAACCAAATAGAGTATTTATTCTAATAAAGAGGTGTTTTTTATCTATAAGTAATTGATAAATAATAAATAAAATTAATAAATTTGCATTTGGTTGGGTGTTTTTGATTGATTAAAAAAAATACTATTTTTGTAGTAAAACCCATTGTCACTTGGTGTATTTCGCAACAATGGGACAGATCAACGTGTGGTTTTTCCAAGCTTTGCCAATAAAATAACAGGAATAAGACCGACCAATACAATCAACAAGGCGGCCACAGCACCATCTTCATAAGTTCCTCTAGAGGCTTCTGCATACAATTGGGTGGCGAGCGTTTCCATATTTAAAGGGCGGAGCAATAAAGTTGCAGGTAGCTCTTTCATACAATCTACAAAAATTAATAAGGCTGCAGAAATAATAGCAGGGCGCAATAACGGCAAATGCACACGCCATAATAAGGCAAGGTTGTTTTGTCCTAGGTTGCGTGCAGCATCATCAAAAACACCATGAATACGGTTATAGCCTGACTCAATGCCACCTACTGAAATTGCTAAAAAACGCACAGCATAAGCATAAATAAGGGTAAAACTCGTACCTAAAAATAATAAACCTGTATGAATGCCGAGTTTAAATTCTAAAAAATCTGCAATGGTGTGATCAATTTTGCCCAAAGCAAGCATGAGGCCAATGGCTAAAACTGTGCCGGGAATGGCGTAGCCTAAACTTGCAATTCGGCTAAACCAAGTCTGTTTGCTAAAACGTGTCGCACTGACAATAAAGAAACCAATCAAAATGGTGACGACAGTTGCAATGCTGGCAAGTAGCAAGGTATTGAGAGAGGCTTGAATGAGAAATTCAGAAAAACCTGCATATTGGATACGCTTGTAAGATTCCACAAGTAAGTGACTAGTCGGAATGAGAAAACCAATACAGACAGGAATCAAGCCTAAACCCAATAATACCAGTGCCTTAAAGCCTTTGACAGCTTGTGCAGGCATTAAACGGCTGCGTTGTGCAGAGTTCATATAGCGCTGTTTACGTCGACCTAAACGTTCCACCAAAACCAATAAGGTAATGATCATCAACATGAAAATGGCAATTTGCGCTGCGCCAGCTAAGTCAGATTGATTGGTCCAGGTTGAATAAATCGACAAAGTTAAGGTTTTAATGCCTAAAAATTCTGTTGCACCAATATCATTAATGGTTTCCATTAAAACTAGACTAGTACCCACAGCAATCGCAGGACGTGCTAATGGAATCGCAACACGTAAAAACACTTGATCGGGTTTTAATCCTAATGTACGTGCGACCTCAATTAAACTGGCCGATTGCATCAGAAACATTGCACGGGTGCTTAAATACACATACGGATACAGCACAAAGCTAAGTAAGAAGATGCCGCCCCAAACGCTACGAATATTGGGAAACCAAAACTGTTGTAATTCTAAATTAAACCAATCACGCAGAATGCTTTGCACAGGGCCAATTGGGTGCAAAATATCGATATAGCTATAGGCAATAATATAAGTTGGTACAGCTAAAGGCAGCAGTAAGGCCCAATCTAAAAATGCACGACCTCGGAATTGATACGCTGTTACAATCCATGCACTGCCTGTACCAATCAGGATGGTGAGAATTCCCACACCCAACAATAAAATCCCTGTTTCTGCCAACGTGTGTGGAATTACATAACGCAGCAGATGCCCCCAAATTTCACTATCACCTTGTAATGCTGTCCAAATTAAAGCGACCACAGGTAAACAGGCGAGTAGTGTCAATAACCCACTGAGCGAAAATAAAAAATTAAATTTATTTTTAAGCATTGCAATAGAGGTACTAAATAAGGGGGGAGGGAACAGCTGAGCATCTTACAGTGCAAAGCGCTGCACTGTAAGACAAAAGCAGAAAATTTAGCGGTTAAACTGGACTTTATCGACCAATAGGTTGGCGGCTTTACGGTGACGTGCAATATCGCTTAAGCGAATCGAGTCGATATTGAGTTTACCGAAGCTGGCAATAATAGGGTCAATTTTTACCCCTGGTTTTACTGGATATTCAAACCCATTTTGGGCGTAGATGGCTTGGGCATGATCTGAAGCTAAAAACTCAAGCAGTTGTACCGCTTCTTTGCGGTTTGGTGCATGCTTAGAGATCACTGCACCCGATACATTCACATGCGTACCACCATTTTTAAAACGTGGCAGCACGACATTAATGGCATTGCCCCAACGCTGTTGTTCAGCATCACCTGTACGCATGGTGCCAACGTAATAGGTGTTGGCCACACCAATATCACAAACTTTACCTAAAATATCACGGGCAACGTCACGGTCACCACCACTGGCAGGACGAGCTAAATTGGCTTTAACGCCACGCAACCAAGTCTCAGCTTGTTTTTCACCGTGATGCGCAATATAGGCAGCAATTAAAGCGGTGTTATAAGGATGGTTGCCTGAACGGATGCAGATTTTATTTTTCCATGTTGGATTAGCCAAATCTTCATAAGTGATGGCTTTTAAAGATGTACGGTCTTTAGAGGCATAGACTGCACGTGCACGCATCGATAGCGCATACCAATGTCCATTGGCTGCACGTAAGTTAGCAGGAATTGCACTATTTAATGTTTTAGAGCTAACTCGCTGGGTTAAGCCACCTTCTACCAAGTCCACTAAATTACCAAAATCTACGGTCAGCATGACATCGGCAGGTGAACGACGACCTTCTGCTTTTACACGTTCCAATAAACCATCTTTAATAAAAACAGTATTTACTTTTACACCTGTTTTTTGCGTGAATTCAGTTAATAACGTTTGAATTAAAACAGGTTCACGTGTGGTGTATAAGTTAACTTCTGCTGCTTGCGCCACACTTGCACCAAACGCAAGTAGACCTGTAACAACCAGCGATAATTTAGACATTGGTTTCATACGGTATTCCTAATCGAAAATTTAAACGTGAATAGCAGCTAAAGCAGAATCTGGTGTGGCTGATGATTGCTCATCAGATGCCAAGAAAAAACAGCTGTTTAAATCTACAGAAACATAGACTTGTTCAGCATGTTGGAAATCTTGAAGATGATTAACTTGTGCCAAAAGTGTGAGCGCATGATCTTGTAGTTTTAGACGTAGTTGCTGCGCGTGTCCCATAAAGCTTGAAGACATTACACTTGCTGGCAATGCACCTTCATTAGGGGTTTTGCTGACACGCACTTGATGAGGGCGGAAGCAGCATTGCACTTGTTTTTGCGTAGATAAGTCTTGTGCTAAATCCTGCTGACCAAGATCAACTTGACCAAAAATGGTGGAGATTGTTTGATTGTTGACTTGTGCAGGAATTTCATTCAACGCAGAAAAATAGCGTGCCGCAAACAACGTTTTAGGTTGTAGGTAGAGTTGCTTAGGCGAGCCAATTTGAATGATTTGCCCTTGATGCATCAAAATAATTTGATCGGCAATTTGCAGCGCTTCTTCAGGGTCATGCGTGACAATGACCGTAGTGGTTGCCGTTTGTTTTAAAATTTGAATGGTACTTTGACGGATTTGATCACGCAGGCGATGATCCAAATTGGAAAAAGGTTCATCCATAAGTAAAACTGGCGGTTTAGGGGCTAATGCACGTGCCAAAGCTACTCGTTGTTGTTCACCGCCTGAAAGCGTGTAGGGATAGCTGTCTTGATGATGCAGCATCGACACGTGTTCTAAGGCTTGTTTGGCAATTTCAGTACGTTGCGATTTAGGGAATTTCTTTAAGCCAAACATGACATTTTCCAGCACGCTTAAATGTGGAAAAAGGGCATAATCCTGAAAGACTAAACCAATGTTGCGTGATTCTGCGGGAATCTGTTGCTGTTCATCCCATAAGATATGCTGTTCGAGTTGAATAGAACCACTGCTTGGATTTTCCAAACCTGCAATTAAGCGCAGCATGGTAGTTTTGCCACATCCTGAGTGTCCCAGCAAACAGACAATCTGTCCACTCATGGCAGACCATGTTGCATTTTGCACAGCAAAACGCGAACCAAACTTTTTACTCAGCTGTTGGATGGTCAAGACATTGGCAGGTTGTGCAGCAAACGCATTCATGGATATTTCACACGACAAATTTTGTGCTCAAATAATAACTAAGAATTCTTCTCAAGTAGAGTCTTTTTATCATTTAGAATGTAAATGACCTTGGGGAGAGTATAAATTGGTTGAAATATCAAGAAAAACAGCAGTGTTTTGTTGGTTTATATTCTGAACGAGAATCCTACAGCAGGATTAAAAATTTGATGGTTTTATAACCACACTCTACTGAGAGTTGAACTTACAAGCGAAAAGACAAAATCGAGCTATAAAAAAAGTTACTGCCGAAGCAGTAACTTTTTTTAAACAGGGCGATATAAATATAGTCCAAATTAAGGTTTTTTAGAATTAAGCACCTTAAACAGAACAAACATTAAAACAATCCAGACTGGAATCATAATGACTGATTCTTTGAAGCCCTGTGTCCACATAATGTAAAGCACCACAGCAATGAAGGCCAACACCAGATAGTTACTAAATGGCGACCAAAGAGCAGGGAACTTGGTTGGAATAGCTAATTTTTTCAAAGTACTGCTGAATTTTAAGTGGGTTAAACTGATCATTGCCCAGTTTAGAACCAAAGCACCAACCACAATGTACATGAGGTGACTTAAGGCTTCTTCTGGTACAAAGTAGTTCAATAATACACAGCCAAAAATCAATACCGCAGAGAATAGAACAGCTGGAATTGGCACACCTTGTTTATTCACTTTTAGGAAAATTTTTGGTGCGTTACCTTGTTTGGCTAAACCGAACAACATACGGCTGTTGGCATACATCCCACTGTTATACACAGAAAGTGCAGCAGTCAGAATCACGAAATTCAGTAAGTGTGCAGCCCATTCAATCCCCATCTGACTAAAAATCATCACGAATGGACTTTTATCTAAACCACCTAAATCGAGCTGATTCCAAGGCACTAAAGACAACAGAATAGTGAGCGAACCGACATAGAAAATCAGGATACGGAACACCACTTGGTTAATGGCTTTAGGAATTGTTTTTTCTGGGTCTTGTGCTTCGGCTGCTGCCATACCAATCAATTCAATGCCGCCAAAGGCAAACATCAGGAAAGCCAACATAAAGAATAACCCTTCAAAGCCATGCGGGAAGAAGCCGCCATGTGCCCAAAGGTTGCTGAAAGAAGCAGTGGAGGTCGCATCTGCAGAAAGTAATAGGTATAAACCAAATACAATCATCGAGACTACAGCCGCGACTTTAATAATCGCCAACCAGAATTCTGACTCACCGTAGAACTTCACATTGCCCAAGTTAATAATGGTAATCACAATGAAAAAGAACAGTGTTGATGTCCATGCAGGAATATGCGGCCACCAGTAGTTAATATATTTCGCGACTGCGGTGAGTTCTGCCATGGCCACCAAAATATACAGAATCCAGTAATTCCAGCCAGCTAAAAAGCCAGGGAACTTACCTGCATATTTATAGGCAAAGTGACTGAATGACCCTGCAACGGGCTCATGAACAATCATTTCCCCCAATTGGCGCATAATTAAAAATGCAATAAGACCACCAATGGCATAACCCAAAATAATAGATGGGCCAGCAGATTGGATGACCTGCGCGGAACCTAAGAATAAACCAGTACCAATTGCGCCACCCATGGCAATCAATTGAATATGGCGGTTCTTTAAGCCACGCTGAAGTTGTGAAGACTCGTTGTTCAAAGTATTCAGCCCGACAATGAAAAAGTGACAAGATTGTAATAGATCAAATTTCATTAGCCTAGTAGCTATACATTTATGAATTAAATTTATGCAAATTATAAAAATAAGTTTAGCTGGCTTTTATTTTAAAAATTAGCGTAATCAATATATTAATTTTATTTTTGTCTTATAAATCAAGATGACTGGCTAGGGTAAATTTTACCAAATGTTGTTTTTTTATACTTAAGTCAAGACCACGATACCTTTTGAATAAAAACCGTTATCATGCAAAAGGGTCTTTTTATATTGACCATAACAATCAAAAACAAGGGAATAAAATTCATGCGTTTTGCACCACAAGTTAAAATTCCAGCGACTTATATGCGCGGCGGTACCAGTAAAGGCGTATTTTTTAAACTTGATGATTTACCTGTAGCAGCACAGCAGCCAGGCAAAATTAGAGATCAAATTTTATTGCGCGTCATTGGCAGTCCAGACCCTTATGCCAAGCAAATTGATGGAATGGGCGGTGCAACTTCAAGCACTAGCAAAACGGTAATTCTGGCGAAAAGTACGCAGCCTGATCATGATGTTGATTATCTGTTTGGACAGGTTTCAATTGATCAGCCTTTTGTAGATTGGAGTGGTAACTGTGGCAACCTCACGGCTGCGGTAGGTGCATTTGCCATTAGTAATGGTTTGGTCGATGCCAGCAAAATTCCAGAAAATGGTGTGTGCACAGTACGCATTTGGCAAAAAAATATTGAAAAAACCATTATTGCGCATGTACCTATGACCAACGGTCAGGTGCAGGAAACGGGTGATTTTGAGCTGGATGGTGTGACATTCCCAGCAGCAGAAGTCCAAATTGAGTTTTTAGACCCAGCCGATGATGGTGACGAGGGGGGGGCAATGTTCCCTACGGGCAATGTCGTGGATACTTTGGATGTGCCAAATATTGGAACATTTCAAGCTACATTTATTAATGCGGGTATTCCAACAATTTTCCTAAATGCAGAAGATATTGGTTATACCGGTACAGAATTGCAAGATGCGATCAATGGTGATGCACAGGCATTGGCACGTTTTGAAACCATTCGTGCTTATGGCGCCAAACAAATGGGGCTGATTCAGGAAATTGCCGAAGCTGAAAAGCGTCAGCATACCCCAAAAATTGCTTTTGTTTCTGCACCCAAAAGTTATGTTTCTTCAAGCGGAAAGCAAATTCAGGTAGCAGATACCGATTTATTGGTACGTGCTTTATCGATGGGTAAATTACACCATGCCATGATGGGCACAGCAGCTGTTGCAATTGGTACTGCTGCAGCTATTCCAGGAACTCTGGTGAACTTAGCTGCAGGTGGTGGTGAGCGTGAAGCGGTACGTTTTGGACATCCATCGGGTACGCTTCGCGTTGGTGCGCAAGCCGTGCAGGAAAATGGACAGTGGCAAGTAAAAAAAGCGGTAATGAGCCGTAGTGCACGTGTCTTGATGGAAGGCTGGGTGCGTGTGCCTGCTGAAACGCTTGAATAAATTGGTCACGAACCTGACATTTTAAATTTAAACAAAATTCAGCCTCTATTTCGATAGGGGCTTTTTTGTAGCTGAAATACTATATCGGTGCAGTTAAGGCTTAAAAAAAATTGAATTATGGGTACAATGCTGCAACAGACAAAGCAGCTTACTGCTTATCAGACATGAACCAACAATTCGAGGCGAATGTGTCATCACTTCACGATTTACAGGCGCATGCATTAACCGCAGCCCAACAACGTATTCAGCAAGACTTGCTTACCGCTTTAGAGGCCTTTGCATTGCCAGAACCGTTAAAGTCTGCTGTGCATCATGCCGTCATGTTGGGTGGTAAGCGTGTGCGTCCTGCTTTGTGTTATGCCACAGCTGCGTTAAGACCTAATCAGAATTATGCAGCAGTACGCCGTGCTGCAGTTGCAATTGAGCTGATTCATTGTTATTCACTGGCGCATGACGATTTGCCGTGTATGGATAATGACTTGTTGCGTCGTGGGCAGCCAACCTGTCATGCAGCTTATGGTGAAGATACAGCGTTGTTGGCAGGTGATATTTTACAATCGATGGCATTTGAAATTTTAGGCAGTCGTTTGTTTGATCAGTCTGCTGCGGTAGATCAAGGGATTGTACTCAAGCAGATGCAAATTTTAGCTACAGCATCATCAAAAATGGTGTGTGGTCAGGTTATGGATTTACAATCTGAAGGCAAACAAGTCGATCAGGCGACTTTGGAAAGTATCCATCGTAATAAAACAGGTGCCTTGATTTCTGCTGCAGTGATGATGGCTGCTGTGACCGTGTTTGATGGACGAGATAAAGCCATTCCACAACTGCGTGAATATGCACAAGCGATTGGTCTAGCCTTTCAGGTACAAGATGATATTTTGGATATTATTTCAGAGACTGAAGTGCTCGGTAAAACCGCAGGCAAAGATGAGCAGGTGGAAAAATCCACTTATCCTGCATTGATGGGGCTAGAGCAGGCACAAACTTACGCTCAACAGTTACATGATCAGGCTTTTGCTGCGTTGGCTTTTTTTGATACTGCTGCAGCAACAGAGCTACAGAAAATTTCAGAATTTTTACTGTCACGTAAAAGCTAATTGATGCTTTAGGTTTACTGATACCTTTAAATATAGTGATTTTTAATTGAAGTAAATTGGCGGTGTGCCAAAAAAATAAAAGCGAGCATTTGCTCGCTTTTTTATGTTGTTGCTTTGGAGTAAGTCTATTTTAAAATATTTACCGGTTTAAAATTTCACTCTTTTTTTGCTTTTTATTCCTGAAGTGTTGCATCCGGAGCAAGAATTGTTTTGCCTTGCTTTAAGCTATCTAAAGCCTCTCGGTTAAAATCGACCAAAAGAGAGTTGTTTTGTGGATCAATCGCATAGCGACTAATCAATTTTTGATCACCCTGTAAAGTTTCTATTCGGTATTCATCTGCAATATTCATAATGCCGTCTAAATTAATGGTGGCAGAAGCCTTGTCTTGACGAAATAACTCATAAACATCGCGTAGGTCAAAAATTGCATTTTGTGCATCGGGATGCTTTTCAAAATAATTTTGTAAATGACGAATAAATAATTGCGCAAACATAAAGTAATTCGGTTTGTGGGTATAGTCTAAGCTCATGTGTTTACTCCTTATTATTCAAATTTTTAATGCTTTATAGGAATAACACACTCTAGGCTAAAAATTAAAGAAACTCTGGGCTGAAGTTGCAAAAACTACACAAAGAATTTGATGCTGTGCACTAAGCTGAAACCTAAATTTGCCATGATCTGTTTAGAAATTAAAAAACTTTGTAACGAACAGCGCAGTTGGTGTTTTGGAAAAAATAATCATAAATGGTTTATCTATTCATTAAAGCGATTAATAGCCCTACAGAGTAGTGGAATTCTAAAATATCAAGTATTTGAATAAAAAATCATCCGAAAGACTAAGACTTATGAACTAGCAAGTGAAATCATAAATCAGGTACAATTGGCGTGATTAATTTTGTGTTTGGTGTATTTGAAGGCCAATACATACATTCTTTGTTAATAAATAGGCCTGCCAGGAGTTATCCCCGCATGAGTGCCATTACTCCATACGAATGGGCAATTATTGCCTTCGTGATCGGCGTTACATTTTTATGCGTCTTTATGCTAACCGTTCCTTTACTCCTTGGGGGTAAATCATGGGGACGTGCGAAGCAAGAGCAGTTTGAGTCGGGTGTTGTTGGTGCTGGTGGAGCACGTATCCGCTTATCTGCCAAGTTCTATTTGGTTGCAATTTTCTTCGTTGTTTTCGACTTAGAAGCACTTTATCTATATGCATGGGCAGCATCTGTTCGTGAAGTAGGTTGGGTGGGCTTTGCAACTGCTGCTGTATTTATTTTAGTTTTACTCGTTGGCTTAATTTATGAATTATCAACCGGCGCACTGAACTGGGCACCATCTGATAAGCGTAAAGCAGCAGGGATTAAACCTAAAATTGGTTCGCCAAATATGGATCTTGCAGAAATCACACGCTTTAACTCAATTGAAGAATTGGTAACGGACCCTACCGGTCAAATTCCAGCTCAATCCTCTGGTCGTGTAAAAAAATCTGCGACTACCTCATCTGACAAGGAGTAACTCGGGATGAAATATACCTTAACCCGTGCGAATCCCGATGCTGATCAATATCCACTTCAAGAGCGCCAAATCGTAACTGATCCGCTTGAAGAAGAAGTGAATAAAAATGTGTTTATGACTCGTTTAGAGGACTTGGCACATACAGCAGTAAACTGGGGACGTAAGAACTCAGTTTGGCCGTTCAACTTTGGTACATCGTGCTGCTACGTAGAGTATGCAACGACCTTAACAGGCGTGCATGACTTGTCACGTTTTGGTGCTGAGGTTATTCGTGCTTCACCGCGTCAGGCAGACTTGATGATTGTTGCAGGTACGTGTTTCGTAAAAATGGCACCTGTAATTCAGCGTTTGTATGAGCAAATGCTTGAGCCTAAATGGGTTATCTCAATGGGCGCATGCGCAAACTCAGGTGGTATGTACGACATTTATTCAGTTGTACAAGGTGTGGATAAAATCATTCCTGTGGATGTGTACATTCCAGGTTGCCCACCACGTCCTGAAGCATTAATTCAAGCATTAATGTTATTACAAGACCAAATTCAATTAGAGCGTCGTCCGTTGTCTGCGGTAATTGGTGATGATCTTAAGCCAGTGTATAAGCCAAAGATGATGCCAGAACGTGACCGTAAGAATGCACAGCGTATTGCGGTGAAAAACTTACGCTCTATGGATGAAATTAAATAATTTAAACGTACAAATATTGATGCACCCGAAGGGTGTAGTTGTCGTTTAGGTTGACTGAATTTGTATTAAATAGGAAGCCAAGCCAATGGCTGAAACTGACATTGCTATGCCAGAATCAACAGCAGTTGATTCACGCCCAGCATTTGCAATTGTAGAAGAACTCAAAACCAAATTTGGTGAGAACTTCTACGTGCAAACGACTTTTGAAGATTTTCCAACAGTCTGGGTTGAGCGCGCACGTGTACAAGAAGTTTTAATGTTCTTGCGTACAGTGTCACGTCCATACGTGATGTTGTTCGACTTGTCTGCGGTAGATGAGCGTTTACGTACTCACCGCGACGGTCTACCTGCGTCTGACTTTACAGTGTTCTATCACTTGTTATCGCTTGAGCGTAACACGGACATTCGTATTAAAGTTGCCTTGAATGAGAGTGATCTCAACATTCCTACAGCAACTAACATTTGGCCAAATGCCAACTGGTACGAACGTGAAGCTTACGATATGTTTGGTATCAACTTCGAAGGGCATCCAATGCTCCGTCGTATTTTGTTGCCAACATACTGGGAAGGTCACCCGTTACGTAAAGAGTATTCTGCACGTGCTACGGAATATACGCCGTACATGCAGAACCAAGCCAAACAAGACTTCGAGCAGGAACACCTACGCTTTGTGCCTGAAGATTGGGGCTTAAAGCGCGGTAATAAAGACGAAGACTTCATGTTCTTGAACTTGGGTCCTAACCACCCATCTGCACACGGTGCGTTCCGTGTAATTTTGCAGTTGGATGGTGAAGAAGTGAAAGACTGTGTGCCAGATATCGGCTATCACCACCGCGGTGTGGAAAAGATGGCTGAACGTCAAACTTGGCATTCATTCATTCCTTATACCGACCGTGTGGACTACTTAGGTGGTTGTGCCCAAAACATGCCGTATGTGATGGGTGTGGAACAACTGGCAGGTATTACTGTACCAGACCGCGCACAATGTATTCGTGTAATGATGTCGGAATTATTCCGTATCAATAACCACTTATTGTTCATTGGTACTGCAATTCAGGATGCGGGCGGTATGACCCCTGTATTCTATATGTTCGCAGACCGTCAAAAAATCTACGATGCGATTGAAGCCATTACTGGTTACCGTATGCACCCAGCATGGTTCCGTATTGGTGGTACCGCACACGACCTACCAAACAACTGGCAGCACCTGATTCGTGAAATCTTGGAGTGGATGCCAAAACGCATGAATGAATACTACACTGCGGCATTACGCAACTCAGTATTCATGGGTCGTACGCAAGGCGTTGCACAGTATGATGCGAAATCTGCTTTGGCGTGGGGTGTAACAGGTACTGGTCTACGTGCAACAGGTATTGACTTTGATGTGCGTAAATACCGTCCATACAGTGGTTATGAAAACTATGACTTTGAAGTGCCGGTAGAGTACGAAGGCGATGCTTACGCACGTGTATTGGTACACTTCCGTGAAATCGAAGAGTCATTGAAAATCATCAAACAATGTCTAGATAACATGCCTTCTGGTCCATATAAAGCGGATCATCCATTGGCTGTTCCACCACCAAAAGACAAGACATTACAAGATATTGAAACCTTGATTACACACTTCTTAAGCGTGTCTTGGGGTCCTGTAATGCCTGCTGGTGAAGCATCTGTAATGGCAGAAGTGGTGAAAGGTGCATCTAACTATTACTTGACTTCAGATAAGTCGACGATGAGTTACCGTACCCGTATTCGTACACCAACTTTCACGCATTTACAGCAAATGCCTTCTGTGATTAACGGCAGTCTGGTATCTGACTTAATCATTTATTTAGCGACCATTGACGTCGTAATGGCAGACGTGGATCGCTAAGGGGTAAACGCATTATGATGATTTTGACTGATAAAAAGCCACGTGTGAATGTTGAAGGGATTTTAACTGCAGAAGAAATCCATGAAATTGAACATCACATTGGCCATTATCCGTACCCACGTGCAGCATCTTTGGATGCCTTGAAGTGTGTACAGCGCCGTAATGGCTGGGTAGATGACGCGCAGTTAAATGCAATTGCACAGCTTCTCACCATCAGCGTTGCTGATTTAGAAGGTGTTGCAACTTTCTATAACCGTATTTATCGCCAGCCTGTAGGTCGCCACGTGATTTTATTGTGTGACTCGATTGCATGCTTCTTGATGGGTGCAGAAACACTGGCAGAAGCATTCCAGCGTGAATTAGGCATTCAGTTTGGTCAAACGACTGCAGATGGTCGTTTCACGTTATTGCCAATTTGCTGTTTAGGAAATTGCGACAAGGGACCAACCTTGATGATTGATGAAGATACTCACGGTTTAGTTGAGGTGACATCGGTGCAACAGTTATTGGAGAAGTATGTATGAATACCGAACCAAGACCAATTTATGGTGACGGTAACCCAGAAACGCATCCATTAACTTGGCGTTTAAGCAAGCAAGAGCACGTGCGTAATGCAGATGATTACGAAGCGCTAGAAGGTTATGCGGGCTTTAAGAAAGCGATTTCTATGCCGCCTAAAGATGTGCTTGAAGTCATTAAAGCTGCGACAGTAAAAGGTCGTGGTGGTGCAGGCTTCCCTGCAGGGATCAAATGGTCACTGATGGCGCCAAATGACAATTCTGGTCCACGTTACCTGATTTGTAATGCCGATGAGATGGAACCAGGTACTTTCAAAGACCGTTTGCTGATGGAAAAACTTCCACACCAACTGATTGAAGGTATGCTGATTGCTGCTTATACGCTTGAAGCAACACACGGTTATATCTTTATTCGTGGCGAATATATCGAAGCTGCACAGTACTTAAATGAAGCGATTGAGCAAATTCGAGCCAAAGGTTATTTGGGCGAAAACATTTTAGGTACAGGTTGGGGCTTTGAGCTATACGTGCACACAGGCGCTGGTCGTTATATCTGTGGTGAAGAAACTGCATTGATTAACTCGCTTGAAGGCCGTCGTGCTAACCCACGTACTAAACCACCATTCCCGCAAGTTGCAGGGGCATGGGGGCGTCCAACGATTGTCAACAACGTAGAAACCTATAACAACTTACCTGCAATTATGTTGCGTGGTGCAGAGTGGTATATCGGTTTATCTGCAGGCAAATCGAAAGATCCTGGCACAAAAATTTACGGTGCGTCAGGTAAGGTGAAATTCCCTGGTCTATGGGAACTTCCATTTGGTACGACTGCACGTGAAGTGATTGAAGACTATGCGGGTGGCATGCGTGATGGCTTGAAGCTAAAAGCATGGTTACCGGGTGGTGCGTCTACCGACTTCTTGGCGGCAGAACACATTGACTTGCCAATGGATGCAGAGAGCATCATGAAAGCAGGTTCACGTTTAGGTACGTGTTTGCTCATGGTAGTCGATGAAACTCAATGTATGGTTTCTGCAACCCGTAACTTAGAAGAATTCTTTGCGCGCGAATCATGTGGTTTCTGTACGCCATGTCGTGATGGCTTACCATGGGCTGTAAAAGCACTCAAAGCAATTGAAAATGGCGAAGGAAAAGAAGAAGACATTCAACATCTTCAAGAACTCACCAAAAAATTGTGGATTGGTAAGACCTTCTGTGCTCACGCACCAGGTGCGATGGAGCCATTAATGGGCGCACTCAAATATTTCCGTAGCGAGTTTGAAGCAAAAGTGGCAAATAGCCGTCCTGCTGCTCAAGCTAGCAACGTAGAACAAGCTTAAGGAATTCGACTATGGCTACAATTCATGTCGATGGAAAATCGTACGAAGTCAATGGCTCGGAAAACTTGCTGCAAGCATGTTTGAGCCTTGGGATCGACATTCCGTACTTTTGTTGGCATCCATCCTTAGGTTCTGTCGGTTCTTGCCGTCAATGTGCCGTGACCCAATATGCGAACCCTGAAGATACTCGTGGTCGCTTGGTGATGTCATGTATGACACCTGCTGCTGACAATACCTATATCTCTATTGAAGACAAGGAAGCGACTGAGTTCCGTGCTTCAATTGTAGAGTTCTTGATGACGAACCACCCACACGACTGCCCTGTCTGTGAAGAAGGTGGTCACTGTCATTTACAAGATATGACTGTAATGACGCAGCATGACCGTCGTCGTTACCGCTTCACCAAACGTACACACTATAACCAAGAGCTAGGTTCGTTCATTGCACATGAAATGAACCGTTGTATCGCATGTTATCGTTGTGTGCGTTACTACAAAGACTATGCAGGCGGTACAGACTTTGGCGTTTATGCCAACGCATCACGTGTGTACTTTGGTCGTCCTGAGTCGGGTACTTTAGAATCTGAATTCTCTGGCAACTTGACTGAAGTATGTCCAACAGGTGTATTTACCGACAAAACGCACTCTGCACGTTATAACCGTAAGTGGGATATGCAATATGCGCCAAGCGTATGCCAAGGCTGTTCTTCTGGCTGTAACATCTCTCCGGGTGAGCGTTATGGCGAATTACGTCGTGTAGAAAACCGCTTTAACGGTGAAGTTAACCAATACTTCCTGTGCGACAAAGGTCGTTTCGGTACAGGTTATGTGAACCGTGAAGATCGTCCACGTCAGCCACAGTTCCGTAATGGTGCGAGTGTAGAAACCATTTCTGTAGATACTGCACTTGATACGATTATTGCCAAAGTTCAAGGCAAAAAAGTTTTGGGTATTGGTTCGCCACGTGCATCGCTTGAATCAAACTTTGCTTTGCGTGAGTTAGTGGGTCAAGACAACTACTCAACAGGTTTATCGCAAAAAGAGCAAAACTTGGTAGAGCTTGCAGCTTCAATCATGCAAACCGAAGGTATTTACAACCCAGGTATGCGTGAAATTGAAGATTACGATGCTGTGTTAATTTTGGGTGAAGATTTAACCCAAACTGCACCACGTATGGCCTTGTCTGTTCGCCAAGCGGCGAAAAACAAAGCCAAAGAAATGGCTGCAGAGCGTCGTACCCCAGACTGGCTGGCTGAACCTGTACAACGTATCGCACAAGATGCAAAATCACCAATTTACATTTTGGCTGCAACGCAAACGCGTTTAGCCGATGTAGCAACCGGTGAAGTGGTTGCATCTCCAAACGACATCGCACGTTTAGGTTTTGCGATTGCAGCTGCAGTAGCAGGCGATGTAATCACTGGTTTAGATGACGATGCCAAAGCATTTGCACAAACTATTGCCGACACGTTAAAAGCTGCGAAAAAGCCATTGGTGATTTCAGGTACAAGCTTACAAGAAGCTGCCATTATGGAAGCGGCTGCACAAGTGGCACAAAACTTGGGTGAGAACGCAGGTTTAACCCTAACTGTGCCAGAAGTGAACTCAATGGGCTTGGCAATTTTAGGTGGTCAAAGCTTAGAGCAAGCATTTGCACAAGATTATGATGCTGTGATTGTGGTTGAAAATGACTTATACCGTCGTTTACCTGCGGCACAAGTTGATGCCGCTTTGGCAAAAGCACAAGATGTAATCGTGCTTGATCATGCTGAAACAGCAACAGTGCAAAAAGCCAACATCGTACTTTCTGCAGCAAGCTTTGCTGAAGGTGATGGTACTGTAGTGAGCCAAGAAGGCCGTGCTCAACGCTTCTTCCAAGTGTATGACCCAAGCTACTACAAACCTGAACTAGCAATCAAAGAATCTTGGCGCTGGTTACACGCACTTGAAACAGGCTTAAAAGGTAAAGCAATTTCTTGGACTGTTTTAGATGACGTGATTGAATCTGTTGCGAAAAATATTCCAGCACTTGAAGCAATTCAGGATGTTGCACCAGATGCAGGTTTCCGTGTACATGGCTTGAAAGTTGCGCGTGAACCACGTCGTTACTCAGGTCGTACTGCAATGCGTGCGCCGTTATCTATTCACGAGCCGAAACAACCGACCGATGTCGATTCTGCATTAACTTTCTCTATGGAAGGTTATGTTGGTAACCAAACACCATCGGCACTTGTACCATTTGCATGGTCTGCAGGTTGGAACTCACCACAAGCTTGGAACAAATTCCAAGACAATGTGGGCGGTCACTTAAAAGGTGGTGATTCAGGCATTCGTTTATTCGATCGCTTAGCAAAACGTCCTGCACGTAGCTATGTGGCACCAGCACCTGTGCTAGCTAATCCTGAAAGCTTCCGTTTAATTCCAATGCATCACATTTTTGCATCGGGTGAATTTACGGTGAAAACACCTGCAATGGAAACGCGTATTCCTGAAGCTGTATTTGCTGTAGGCACTCAAGATGCGCAGCGTTTGAATGTACAAGATGGTCAAACAATTACCGTACAAGCAGGTGAAACGTCTATCGTACTGCCAGTACAAGTGATTGAATATTTACCTACAGGTTATATTGGCTACCCAATTGGTCTTGCACCAACGGTATCTCTTGCAGAGCCTGTTTCAGTCGCGGTAGGAGTGTAATTCATGCAACAAGAATTAATCCGTCAGACGCCGCTGTGGGCTGAGAACTGGCCAATTGCCTATTCAGTCATTCAAGCGATTGTCATCTTACTGGTTGTAGTATTGATTGCTGCGCTCATGTCTTTTATTGAGCGTCGTTTACTGGGCTTATGGCAAGACCGTTATGGTCCGAACCGTGTAGGTCCAGGTGGTATGTTCCAGATTGTAGCCGACATGCTTAAAATCATGTTCAAAGAAGACTGGACACCTAAATTTGCCGACAAACTAACCTTCCGTATGGCACCAGCAGTTGCAATGGCAACTGCGGTACTGTCGTTCATGGTTATTCCTGTATCACCTTATTTAGGTGTTGCAGACATGAGCATTGGCCTGTTGTTCTTTATGGCAATGGCTGGTATTGCAGTCTATGCGGTGTTATTTGGTGGTTGGTCATCAAACAACAAATACGCATTGCTTGGTGGTCTACGTTCAGCAGCTCAAACCATTTCGTATGAAGTGTTCTTGGGTATTTCACTTATGGGTGTGGTTGCAATTGCAGGCTCATTCAACATGCGTGAAATTGTTGAAGCGCAACGTGATGTTTGGTTTGTGATTCCACAATTCTTAGGTTTCTTGATTTTCGTGGTTGCTGGTGTTGCGGTAACACACCGTCACCCATTTGACCAACCAGAAGCAGAACAAGAATTGGCAGAAGGTTATCACGTAGAATATGGCGGTATGAAATGGGGTATGTTCTTCGTTGCAGAATATGTCAACGTGGTACTGATCTCTGCGCTTATCGTGACTTTATTCTTCGGTGGATGGCTTGCGCCGTTTAACCTTGAAATTCCATTCATTCCAGCAGCTTTCTGGTTCATTATCAAAACAGCATTCTTTGTAATGATGTTTGTCTTGGCACGTGGTTCTTTAATGCGTCCACGTTATGACCAAGTGATGAACTTTGGTTGGAAAATTTGCTTGCCATTGGCGCTTGTTAACCTTTTGGTAACTGGTGCTGTGATTCTTATGAATCATTCGGCCTAAGACAGCAGGGAGAACAATATGTTTAAGTTTCTAGCTGGGTTTGGGTCAATTGTACGTTCACTGTGGATGGTTTTCTCACACGTGACACGTAAACGTGACACCATTTTGTATCCGGAAGTACCAGCCGAAGAAATTGTACCTCCACGCTTCCGTGGTCGTATTGTGTTAACACGCGATCCAGATGGCGAAGAGCGTTGTGTTGCATGTAACCTCTGTGCAGTTGCATGCCCAGTGGGTTGTATTTCACTACAAAAAGCAGAACAGGAAGATGGTCGTTGGTATCCGGAGTTTTTCCGTATCAACTTCTCACGCTGTATTTTCTGCGGTATGTGTGAAGAAGCATGTCCAACGACTGCAATTCAATTAACGCCTGACTTCGAGTTAGGTGAATATGTGCGTCAAGACTTGGTCTATGAGAAAGAAAACTTACTCATTTCAGGTCCTGGTAAATATCCTGACTACAACTTCTACCGTGTAACGGGTATGGCTGTTACAGGTAAAGACAAAGGTCAAGCGCAACGTGAAAGCGCACCTGTTGATGTACGGAGTCTATTACCATGATGTGGCCGTTTTATTTGATGGCACTAGTGGCCATTGTCTCTACGGTTCGTGTAGTCACTAACGCGAACCCAGTACATGCTTTATTAAGCTTGATCGTGTCATTGCTTGCAGTTGCAGGCATGTTCATGATCGTGGGTGCTCCATTTGCTGGCGCCTTGGAAATCATTGTTTATGCGGGTGCGATCATGGTCTTGTTCGTATTCGTAGTAATGATGCTAAACCTTGGTCAGCAAACCGTTGAACAAGAGCGTAAATGGTTGACTTCATCTGCTTGGGCATATCCAGCTTTGATGAGCTTCCTAATTGGTTTGGTTTTAGTGTGGTCATTAAGCTCAAACTACACCACACCAAGCGCTTTAATGGGCACTGAAATGGTTGGTCCAAAAGCGGTTGGTCAAGCACTCTTTACTCAGTACTTATTATTGGTTGAAGTTGCCGCAATGTTATTACTTGCAGCTTTAGTTGCAGGCTTCCACATCGGTAAACGTGAACCAAGTGCAGAAGAGGAAAAAGAATAATGGGCAACATCCCTTTAGAACATGGTTTGATTGTCGCGACCATTCTTTTTGCACTCGGTTTTTACGGTGTGATGGTGCGACGCAACCTACTATTTATTTTAATGGGCCTTGAAATCATGATGAACGCTGCGGCACTGGCGTTTGTTTTGGCTGGTAGTGCATGGGTACAACCAGATGGTCAGATCATGTTTATCTTGATCTTGACACTTGCTGCGGCAGAGGCGTGTATCGGTCTTGCGATCGTCCTTCAGTTCTATCATCGCTTCCATCATTTGGATGTGGATGCTGCTAGTGAGATGCGCGGATGAGTTATTTATATCTAACAGTATTGTTTCCGCTCATTGGTTTTATCCTTTTAGCGGCAGGGCGTAACAACTTACCTGAAAAAGTTGCTGCGATTATTGGCGTTGGCTCAGTGGGGCTGTCTGCATTATTCGCTTTAATTGCAGGCATGGACTTTGTGAACAATGGTTCGGTTGCAACAACTCAACACTTATGGACTTGGTTCAATGTAGGTGGTTTTGCGCCAGCAATTAGTTTGCACCTAGATGGTTTATCTTTACTCATGCTTGGCATGATTACGGGTGTGGGTTTCTTAATTCACATCTTTGCCTCATGGTACATGCGTGGTGAAGAAGACTTTGCACGTTTCTTCTCTTACTTCAACCTGTTCGTTGCGAGCATGTTGCTGTTGGTTTTAGGCGATAACTTAGCGTTATTGTTCTTAGGTTGGGAAGGTGTAGGTCTGTGCTCTTACTTGCTGATTGGTTATTACTACCAAAACCCTGCAAATGGTTTTGCGGCAATCAAAGCATTTACCGTAACACGTGTGGGTGACGTTTTCTTACTGATTGCATTGTTCTTGCTGTATCAACAATTCGGCACCTTGAATACGCAATACATCGTAGAAAATGCAGCCAATGTAATGACTCAAAGCTCATCCATCACCATTTGGACAGCGTTAATGTTGTTCTTAGGTGCTGCGGGTAAATCTGCACAAATTCCATTGCAAACTTGGTTAGCTGACGCGATGGCAGGTCCAACACCTGTATCTGCATTGATCCACGCTGCAACAATGGTAACTGCAGGTGTTTACTTATGCTGTCGTATGTTCAGCGTATTTGAACTAGCACCAGAAGTGATGTTGTTCATTTCTATTACAGGTGCGGTGACCTTACTAGTTGCTGGTTTTGCTGCATTGGTTCAAACCGACATCAAACGTATTTTGGCTTACTCAACTATGAGTCAGCTCGGTTATATGTTTATGGCGGTAGGTGCTGAAGCGTATCAGGCTGGTCTATTCCACATGCTAACTCACGCATTCTTCAAGGCATTATTATTCTTGTCTTCTGGTGCGGTGATTTTGGCTTACCATCACGAACAAAACATTTTCAAAATGGGCGGCTTGTTCTACAAGAACAAATTCCTATTTGCATGTTTCGCAATTGGTGGCGGTGCATTGGCAGCGATTCCATTCTTGACCATTGGTTTCTTCTCAAAAGACGCTATTTTGGCAGCAGTTTGGACGCAAAGTCATATTGCAGGTATTCCGTTATATAACACCTTATATTGGGTGGGTGTAGCTGGTGCATTCTTAACTTCAATTTATACATTCCGTTTAATTTGGGTTGTATTCTTTGGTAAAGAAAACACGCCATATCACGAAATCAAAGGCGCAACTTACTGGTTCCCATTGGCAGTGCTTGCAGTACTTTCAACTGGTTTAGCGATTGTATTAAAAGCGCCAGTGATGAGCATTCTTGATGCTGCAAAAATCCCAGCATTTGTGATTCCTGAAGCATTAGAAGCAGGCGCACATGGTGCAGAGTATGTTGCAATTGGTGTGGCTTTGGCTGGTTTAGCCGTAGGCGTGGTGTTATTTGCCTTCGCTTATAATGCTGTAAAAGGTTTTGCGCAAACTTCATTGGGTGCGGGCCTTGCCAACATTTGCCGTAATGCACTTGGTTTCGATGCGTTGTATGACATCGTATTTGTAAAACCATTCTTGCTGATTGCCAAACTATTAGGTCGTGATCCAGTTGATGGCATGTGGTTAGTACTGCCTGCACTGGTGAAAGGTGGTCATAGCTTCACAAGTTCACGTCAAACAGGTTCATTACGTGAGTACGCATCGAGTATGGCACTTGGTGTTGTGGTCTTACTAATGATCTTGATCGTGATTCAGGTCGTGGGGAAATAAGATGGACGCTCCAAACAATTTAATTCTACCCGCGCTGATCCTTGTTCCGTTCATTGCAGGTTTTATTTGCTGGTTGGTCGATAAACTCGACGATAAATTACCGCGTTACATTGCTTTAGTGGGTATGCTCGTAACTTTGGGCTTAACTATCGCATTGTGGCAAGGTGCCAGCTATAACTACGAATTAGGCGCTCAAGTTCCAACTTGGTCGGCTGAATTTATGTTGCCTTGGATTCAAACCCTAGGCATCAACATCCACTTAGCGGTGGATGGCTTATCTTTACTTATGGTCGGCTTAACTGCATTACTGGGTGTTTTGGCAGTAGGCTGTTCATTTGGTGAGATTCAAAAGAACGTTGGTTTCTTCCACCTTAACCTTTTATGGTCTTTGGGTGGTGTAATTGGTGTATTCCTTGCAATTGACTTGTTCCTGTTCTTCTTCTTTTGGGAGATGATGCTTGTACCAATCTACTTCCTGATTGCGTTATGGGGTCATAAAGGTTCAAATGGTCGTTCACGTGTTTATGCTGCAACCAAATTCTTTATCTACACGCAAGTTGCTGGTTTAATCATGTTGGTGGGTATCTTAGGTCTAGTGATCTATGGATACATGATGTCAGGTACGATTTCGTTCAACTACAACTATTTATTGGCTGTAGCGAATACGCTTGATGCACAGTTACCAGCAGTTGCTTATGCCTTCATGATCTGCTTATTCATCGGTTTTGCGGTAAAACTTCCTGTTTTCCCATTACACGGTTGGTTACCAGATGCGCATGCACAAGCGCCTACAGCGGGTTCTGTCGACCTTGCAGGTATTTTGATTAAAACTGCAGCGTACGGTTTACTACGTTTCGTAATTCCATTCTTCCCAGCGGCATCTGCTCAATTTGCAGACATTGCCATTATTTTGGGTTTAATTGGTGTGTTCTACGGTGCGTGGTGTGCTTTCCAGCAAACCGACATGAAGCGTTTACTAGCTTATACCTCTATTTCGCACATGGGCTTCGTATTACTTGCAATTTATGCAGGTAATATCCTGACTTACCAAGGCTTAATGATCATGATGTTAGCACATGGCTTGTCATCTGCAGCATTGTTCATTATGTGTGGCCAAATTTATGAGCGCGTACACACACGTGACATGCGTTTAATGGGCGGTATCCGTGGTCAATTCCAATACCTTTCATTCTTCCTTATGTTCTTTGTGGCAGCGTTAGTTGGTATTCCTGGTTTAGGTAACTTTATTGGTGAATTCCTGATTCTCATGGGTTCATTCGAGCAGTTCCCAGCCTTCACAATTATTGCGGCAGTGAGCTTGGTCTTTGCAGGTGTATACGGTTTAATCCTGATTCACAAAGCTTTGTTTGGTGTGCCAAATGAAGAGCAAAAACAGCACTATGCAAATCCGTTAAAAGATTTAAATGCACGTGAAGTTGTGATTCTTTTAATCTGTGCACTGGGTCTAGTATGGCTTGGTCTGTATCCACAAACCTTCCTTGATATTTCAAACTCAAGTATGGCGTGGTTAGCGAATAGCTACATCCCAGTTCAAGAAGTAGTTGAAGTTACTCATGAAGTAACAACTCAACTCGAAAATGTGGAGATCCAATAAGCCATGAACTTCACAATGTCATTTTCTGAGCTTATGCCTTTAGCTCCTGTGATGATCGTGGCCTTAACTGCGATTGTCGTGATGATTCTTACTGCAATTAAGCGTAATCATAACTTAATTGCAACGGCATCAGTTGTGGGTTTGAACCTTGCTGCTGCTTACCTTTTACTCATGATGTTTGGTGGGAATTTTGCGCCTACCAGCGTGATGGGTATGTTTATGATTGATCCGTTCACCTTGTTGTATCAACTGGTGATTCTGATTGCAGCGTTGGCGTGTTCGACTTTATCTCATGCTTATATTGAGACCTATAAAGACAACCGTGAAGAACTTTACATCTTAATGTTGTGTTCGGTTACGGGTGCCATGTTAATGGTGTCAAGCTCGCACTATGCGTCGTTCTTCATTAGCCTTGAGTTAATGTCAATTCCTGTTTATGGCTTATTGGCATACACTCACCAACGTTCTAAATCTTTAGAAGCAGGCGTGAAGTACTTAGTCTTGTCTGCAACTGCATCTGCAATGTTGCTCATGGGTATGGCGTACATTTATGCATACACTGGTTCATTGTCTTTCTATGACTCTGTACAAGCATTAATGCAAAATATCCAACAGCCATTGGTAGTTTTAGGTCTAGGCTTAATTGTCTTTGCTGTTGCATTTAAATTGTCGTTGGCACCATTCCACAAATGGACGCCAGACGTTTATGACGGTGCGCCTGCACCAATCGCAACCTTTCTTGCGACTGCAGCAAAAGTAGCAACCATTGGTTTGTTTGTACGTTACATTTTGGGTTCAGGTGCAATCCTGATCGACTCAATTGTAACCATCATGACCATTATTGCTGTGCTTTCAATTTTGGTGGGTAACTTCCTTGCTGTACGTCAAGTTAACTTGAAGCGTATTTTGGCTTACTCATCTATTGCGCACTTTGGTTATTTGTTGATTGGTTTAATCAGCATGACCTATGCAAGTTTGGGCAATGTCAGCGTATATGTGATCACTTATGTATTGACCACCATTGGTGCGTTCGGTGCAGTGGCATTAATGTCTAGCCCGTATAACAACGTAGCTGAAGCAGAAAGCTTAGCAGACTACCGTGGTTTGTTCTGGCGTCGTCCTGTATTGACTGCTGTATTAACTGTCATGATGCTTTCTCTAGCAGGTATTCCACTCACTGCAGGCTTCATTGGTAAGTTCTTGGTGGTGATGGCTGCTGTTACGACTCAGCACTGGTTCTTGGCTGCTATGATCATTGTGGGTTCAGGTATTGGTTTGTACTATTACTTACGTGTAATGGTGGTGATGTACATGACGCCACCAGACGAACCAAAAATGGATGCGGTCGATCACTGGGGTCAAAAAGTGGGTGGTATTATGGTTTTAGCTGCTGCATTGGCGGTATTGGTGATTGGTGTATATCCAGATCCAATTATCAAAATTGCGCTTGAAGCTGAAATTCTATCTCCAATCCATTTCATGCTGACTCAGCAATAATTTAAAAGAAGTTTAATCTTCAGTCAAAAAGCCTCCATAAATTGGGGGCTTTTTGGTTTAAATACCGTATAAAAACAGCATATAATAAAAAGCTATTTGCTTTTATTTCCTTTTAGGTGTTCTCCCGTGGCTATTCATGAAATTCGTCATCCACTTATTCGTCATAAATTAGGGCTGTTACGTCGTGCCGACATCAGCACCAAGAACTTCCGTGAATTGGCGCAGGAAGTCACCATGTTACTGACTTATGAAGCAACCAAAGATTTACCAATGGTTGAGCATGAAATTTCAGGTTGGAATGGGGCAGTCACTGTAGACCGTATTGCAGGTAAAAAGATCACAGTTGTGCCAATTTTACGTGCGGGTATTGGTATGTTGGATGGTTTCTTAAACCTGATTCCAAGTGCCAAAGTGTCGGTTCTAGGTTTAGAGCGTGATGAAGAAACTTTAGAAGCACGTACTTACTACAAAAAATTAGTACCCGATGTGCAAAACCGTATTGCGATGATTATTGACCCAATGCTGGCAACGGGTTCATCATTAGTGGCAGCTATTGATTTATTGAAAGCCAGTGGTTGTAAAGACATTCGTGTGATGGTGTTGGTTGCTGCGCCTGAGGGGATTCAGCGTGTTGAAGCTGCCCATCCAGATGTCATTATTTTCACTGCCTCTGTAGATCAGGGCTTAAACCAAGATGGCTATATTGTGCCGGGTTTGGGCGATGCGGGCGATAAGATTTTTGGTTCAGTACAAAAAGATTAACCTAAAATACAGCTTAGATTCTCAAATAAAAAAGAGGTATGGATAGCCTCTTTTTTTTATGTGCACTGTTCTAGCTTAAGCATACTAATGATTCGTTAAACAGCACATTCGAGTGATATACCTGAATCAAAAAGAGATAATAGTTTGGTTGATAAAACTACAATGCACAAGCAGATAAAATGACATCATTGATAAGGCATGGGCAGATCAACAACCCATGCCATAAGCGATTTAATTAATTGAATCATCTAAGTTTGGTGCTAACCAACGCTTGGCTTCATCTAAACTCCAACCTTTACGCTGTGCATAATCTTCAAGCTGATCTAGAGATATTTTACCTGCGTTAAAGTATTCTGAAGCAGGGTTGGCATAGTAGAAGCCACTGACAGAAGAAGGTGGCCACATTGCAAAGCTACTGGTGAGCTGTGTGCCAATCTTTTCAGTTGAACCTAACCAGTTAAACAAGGTAGCTTTTTCTGAGTGCTCAGGGCAAGCAGGGTAGCCTGGTGCAGGACGAATCCCTACATATTTCTCTTTAATTAACTCTTCATTGCTAAGTTGTTCGGTCGGTTGATAGCCCCAGAACTCTTTACGAATGCGCTCATGCAAATGTTCTGCAAACGCTTCTGCAAAACGGTCACCCAACGACTGTACCAAAATGGCAGAATAATCATCACCTTTGGCTTTAAACTCATTGGCCATTTCTTCTGCACCAAAAATGGATACGGTAAAGCCGCCCAAATAATCTTGTGCTTGGTCTGCAGTTGCTACAAAGTCTGCCAAAGACAAGTTTGGTTTGCCAGTCACTTTGTCTGACTGTTGGCGAATATGGTGGAATGTATGCGTCACTTGATCACGTGCTGCATCATAAACCTGTACCGAATCTGCCGCAGAACGGTTAGCTGGGTAGATACCAAATACCGCACGTGCATCAAAACGATTGTTGGCAATAATATCTTTGAGCATGGCTTGCGCTTGGTTATACAAATCAGTCGCAGCTTCACCCACTACTTCATCTTCCAGAATTTTCGGGAATTTGCCCGCTAAGCTCCAAGAAATAAAGAATGGTGTCCAGTCAAAATATGGCAACAAGGTTTCAAGAGGGTAGTTGGTAAGCACTTGCGTACCAATGAAATTTGGCACCGCAGGTGTATAGTTGGCCCAGTCAATTTTTAAACCATTGTCGATGGCTTCAGCATAAGACAATTTTGCGGCTTTCGGTTGCTTGTTGGCGATACGTTCACGAATTTTAGAGTATTCTGCACGATGCTCTGCAACAAAGGCCGGTTTCATTTCTGGAGAGAGCAAGGTTGTTGCAACACCCACGGCACGCGAAGCATCGGCAACGTAAATCACTGCATCATTTGAGAACTGTGGATCAATTTTAACTGCTGTATGTGCTTTAGATGTGGTCGCACCACCAATCAATAATGGAATATTAAAGCCTTTACGCTGCATTTCTTTGGCAACAAAAACCATTTCATCTAAAGATGGGGTAATCAGGCCAGACAAACCAATAATATCGACTTTTTCGTCAATAGCCGTTTGCAGGATTTTTTCTGCAGGTACCATCACGCCTAAATCGACAATATCGTAACCATTACAGCCTAACACCACGCCCACAATGTTTTTACCAATGTCGTGAACGTCACCTTTTACCGTTGCCATCAAAACTTTACCTTTAGACTGACCTTCGGTTTTTTCAGCTTCAATGTACGGGTTGAGCCATGCAACGGCTTGTTTCATCACACGGGCAGATTTCACAACTTGAGGCAGGAACATTTTACCTGCACCAAACAAGTCACCCACAACGTTCATGCCGTCCATTAATGGGCCTTCAATTACATCTAAAGGACGTTTGGCTTTCAGGCGTGCTTCTTCGGTATCTTCATTAATGAAGGTGGTGATGCCTTTGACTAAGGCATATTCAAGACGTTTTTCGACAGATTCATTACGCCATTCCAAGTTTTCTTCAGCTTTTTGCGCACCTGCTTGACCACGATATTTTTCGGCCACTTCCAGCAGTTTTTCTGTGGCGTCCTGACCAGTTTCACCTTGGTTTAGGTTCAAAATAACGGCTTCAACCGCTTCTTTAAGTTCTTTTGGAATGTCATCGTAAATGGCCAACTGACCTGCGTTGACAATCCCCATGGTCATGCCTTGCTGAATTGCGTGGTAGAGGAATACAGCGTGAATGGCTTCACGTACAGGTTCGTTACCACGGAAAGAGAAGGATACGTTCGACACACCACCCGAAATCATGGCGTGTGGCAAGTTTTGTTTAATCCAGCCTGTGGCTTCAATGAAATCAACAGCGTAGTTGTTGTGTTCTTCAATACCAGTAGCAACTGCAAACACGTTCGGGTCAAAAATAATGTCTTCGGCAGGGAAGCCAACATCATTGACCAACACATCATAAGAGCGTTTACAAATTTCACGTTTACGTGCTGCTGTGTCGGCTTGTCCTACTTCGTCAAAAGCCATCACAATAACGGCTGCACCGTATTGGCGACAGAGGCGGGCTTTTTCGACAAACTCATCATATCCTTCTTTTAAGGAAATGGAGTTAACAACGGCTTTACCTTGTACACATTTTAAGCCTGCTTCAATGATTTCCCATTTAGATGAGTCAATCATGATGGGTACGCGAGAAATATCAGGCTCAGAAGCCACCAAATTCAGGAAGTGCACCATCGCACCTTCTGAATCGAGCATGCCTTCATCCATGTTGATGTCGATGATTTGTGCGCCACTTTCGACTTGCTGACGTGCAACATCCAAAGCTTCGGCAAAATTTTCTTCACGAATTAAACGTAGGAATTTTTTAGAGCCTGTGACGTTGGTACGCTCACCCACGTTCACAAATAAAGAGTCGTCATAAATGTTAAATGGTTCTAAACCACTTAAACGACAGGCAGGTTTAATTTCTGGAATTTTACGTGGTGGAATGTCTTTTACTGCATTGTAAATTGCACGAATGTGGTCAGGCGTTGTACCACAGCAACCACCTGTAATATTGATGAGACCACTTTCTGCAAATTCTTTTAAGAAGGCTGCAGTTTGTTCAGGGGTTTCATCATAACCACCAAAGGCATTTGGCAAGCCTGCGTTCGGGTGGGCTGAAACAAATACATCGGCCACGTCTGAAACAGTTTTGACGTGCGGACGCATGGCATCTGCACCCAAAGCACAGTTAAAACCAATTGAAAGTAAATCACCATGACGTACCGAGTTCCAGAACGCTTCTGCAGTTTGACCCGTTAAGGTACGGCCTGAAGCATCAGTGATGGTGCCAGAAATCATTAATGGCAACTCACGACCGAGTTGTTTGAATACTTCTTTAACCGCAAAAATGGCAGCTTTACAGTTTAAGGTATCAAACACAGTTTCAATGAGCAGAATATCTGCACCACCTTCAATTAAGGCATGCGCAGCTTCAATATAATTTTCTTTGAGTGCATCAAACGTAATGTTACGGAATGCAGGGTCATTTACATTGGGTGAAATTGAACAAGTACGAGATGTCGGGCCGAGTACACCTGCCACAAAACGTGGTTTGTCTGGGGTTGAATATTTTTCGCAGGCCGCTTTGGCCAAACGTGCTGCTTCACGGTTAATTTCAGGAACTAAATCTTCCATGTGGTAGTCAGACATAGAAACCCGAGTGCCGTTAAAGCTGTTGGTTTCAATAATGTCTGCGCCTGCATCTAAATAGGCTTCGTGAATGCCCTGAATAATTTGCGGTTGGGTCAGTACCAATAAGTCATTGTTACCTTTAAGGTCATGTGCCCAATCTGCAAAGCGTTCACCACGATAATCGGCTTCTTCCAATTGATGGCGTTGAATCATAGTACCCATGGCACCATCGATAATTAAAATTCTTTGGGCAAGAAGCGCTTTCAGGGTGGTAAGCGTGGACATAAAAAACCCTTTATGACTGAATCCGAAATGAGCGCTATTTTAGCAGAGTTCGCTACGCTTTCGTGCACTTGAAACAGATACAGAGACAGGAAGTCTGAAAAATTGTGTATAAAGCAGTGATTTTGCAATTTTGCTTGGCTTTGAATTTGAAATACTTGAATAAAAGTGTTGATGAATCGCATTCCAATTTAGATTTCGTATTGAATCGTCATGGATTTGTCATATTGCTCAGGCAAAATTGGCTCACCATGAAATTTGTCTGAATTTTTAGACAAATATGACAACCGTGTAACAATCTAAATTAGAGGGAATGTCATAAGAAAAGTAGGTTTATTTAGTCTAAGTGTTTAAATTTAAATATTTATTTTATATTTATACACAAAAAACACAGTTTAAAATGTGAAAATAAAGTATGAAAGTTGCTTTATATAGCAGCTCTTTGTCATATAATTGTCACAATTTAATTGAACAATAAGGGGATTTTAAATCCTCTTTTCTGCTTGCATGAATTCTAATCCAACTCCTGTAGATTCAGCACACAAGTCGACCACTAAATCGACCAATGTTCATGTGCCTACACCGAAATTTTTTATGCCGGTGTTTTTAACGATCATCGTTTCTACCCTTATTTATATTGGTTTCCAATTGTCTGCGGACTTATCCCATGTACCTGCGTTAAGCATGTACTCGGTGATTTTATTGGCAACCGCTTTATTCATTGCTTTAGGCTTTGAATTTGTGAATGGTTTCCATGACACAGCCAACGCTGTAGCAACAGTTATTTATACCAATGCCTTATCTGCACCTGTGGCAGTAATGTGGGCAGGTTTCTGTAACTTCCTTGGGGTTATGGTGGCCAGTGGGGCAGTTGCCTACGGTATTATTGCTTTACTTCCAGTCGAGCTGATTATGAATGTCGGTTCGGGTGCAGGTTTTGCCATGGTGTTCGCCATGTTGATTGCTGCAATTGTTTGGAACTTGGGTACGTGGTTCTTTGGTATTCCTGCGTCAAGTTCACACACTTTAATCGGTTCGATTTTAGGTGTGGGTATTATGAACTACTTGCTCAATTCAGGAGCGGGTGCCAGTGGCGTAGACATGGAACAAGTGATGAAAGTCGGTAAGGCTTTATTGTTCTCGCCATTAATTGGTTTTGCCTTTGCTGCGATTTTGTTCTTCTTGGTGAAAAAAATCTTCAAGAAACAAATGGAATTGTTCCAGCCGCCTGAAGGCAATAAACCACCACCACCACTAATTCGTGCCATTCTTATTTTTACCTGTACAGGGGTAAGTTTTGCGCATGGTTCAAACGATGGTCAAAAGGGCATGGGTTTAATCATGTTGATTTTGATCGGGATTGTACCTTTGGCTTACTCGTTGAATAAAGAGTTAGACCAAAACCACATTCAATCGTTCCAACAGCTTTCAACTCAAACGGCCGATGTGATTTATACACAGCATGCAGATATGCCAGATGAGAAAGCACGTCAGATTATCACCAGTTATATTCAGACCAAAGAAATCACGCCTGAAGTGGTGCCTGCTTTGGCAAGCTTAACTGATCACTTGGGTGAGCGTGTTGGTCAGTACGGTAACTTAAAAGATGTGCCTGAAGCTGAAGTGGCAGAAATGCGTAATGACATGTATTTAAGTACCACTTCGTTCAAACGTTTAGACAAAGCCAATGCTTTGCCTGAAATGACTGATGAACAAAAGAAAGTGGTTAAAAGCTATCGCAGTCACTTAGATTCATTCTTACAGTACATTCCAACGTGGGTTAAAGTTGCAGTTGCTTTGGCACTGGGTCTAGGTACGATGGTTGGTTGGAAACGTATTGTGGTTACTGTGGGTGAGCGTATTGGTAAGCAACACATGACTTATGGTCAGGGGATGTCTGCCGAGCTTGTTGCAATGTCTACCATTGCTGCTGCAGATGGTTTGGGTATGCCAGTTTCGACAACACACGTATTGAACAGTGCGGTTGCAGGTACAATGGTTGCCAATAAATCAGGTCTGAATTTCCAAATGGTTCGCACCATTCTTTCTGCATGGATTTTCACGCTACCTGCAACGATTTGCTTATCGGGTAGCTTGTTCTGGTTATTCCTAAAAGTGTTTAACTAATATCAAACATTTGAGTGTTAAAAAAGCGCTGTAACGATACAGCGCTTTTTTTGTGCTTACAGATCAATTAAATGAAATATCTACAAGCAAGTTTTTAAAGTGAGGTCTCTGCTTTACTTTTTAAACTTAGCGATGACTTTGTCTAGCGGTAATTTATCTGCAGCAAAACCATATAGCGCAGCAAAAGGCAGTGCAGTGCGGGCTAAATATGCCACACGCCATAATCCACCGTGGTTAGCACCTTCCATCATCAATTGAAGAGGATGCTCAAGTTGCACAGCAGGGTTAGCCGCTGAATCCGGATTACGCAAGTCATGAATCCATAAGGCTGCCATAATGGCATTGGTGGTTTCAGGGCTAAACGCTTCTACATCAAACAAACTAGCACCGCTAAATGCAGCTTTCAGTAATGGATTTTTGGTGACTGAATGTGTGGTGGTTGAAGGTGCAATATTGATGCTGACACGCTGACCGTTATGACGGGATAAGATTGCGCGCCATTGTTGGATGCGTTTAGCTAAGGCATAGTTTGGGCCTTGTTCAACCACCAAACAGTCTGCAATGCCATAATGCTGCCCGTTGTCTGAAGCAATTAAATTGTGCAGATTTTTTTGGAAGAAATGACTGCGTGATATAGTGGAAATACTTTTGGTCAGTAATTTTTGCCCTTGAGAGCGTTGCTTAAACTTCTCTGCCGATGCGCTAACCACTTCTTCAGGCACAGCATAGACATCGGTTGGGGTGCACATAAACATCAGGCTGGTATCAGGCTTTTGTGCACTGACGTATTGCATTATAGCATCCATTGCCATGGCAACACGCACGTGTTTTTCACCATCTAAATAAGCAATCGCAGCAAGATCGAGTGTTTCAGATTTTTGCGCTAACCAATGCGCAATTTCTGGAGTTTGGGTTAGTAAGTTTGCCCCCAGTTTTTCCTGTAAAATATTCAACGGACTATCTGTTGGCAATGGCTCGGAACTAGGTGCATACAAGGTGGCATTACCTTGCTGAACCGTGGTTAAAATTTTGTTCCATACACGGCTATTGGGTAAATCGACCGCAATGATATTGGCTTTCCATTTGGCTAACCATGTCAGTGGGCCAGCTTCAGAAGCTGCACCAAATAGCACCGTATTACGGTCTGACAAATCAAACCATTCGGGATGCGCCACAGCTGCATTTAACGCAGCAGCATGACTTGGTTCAATAATCCCTGCAGCCAACCACGCTGCAATTTGATCCAACAAGGCTTGACCTTGTAATTTCTGCCCATGATAAGGCACATACCATTCAGGCTCAGCCTGACTAGTCCCTTGTAATTTAAAGGTATGCAAATTTTCAGTAGGCAGTTGCATGGCATCTTTCAGCACATGTTTTTGGCCATGACGATAAAACTCAAAACTTTGATGTGCTTTTCTTAAACCATCTTCTGCAATTTGAATAGGGTTGTGCTGGCTACGAATACCATGCTCGACCAAAGCTTTAAAATATTGCGGGTAGTGTTTACGCCAGTTTTTTTCAGCCAAAGCTTTGTTTGAACTTTCATGATCTACCGTGGCTAATGCTTCGGCAATAATTTGCTTACCAGTGCCTGATGTACTGGGTTTGTGATTTTCAGGATGAATTGGGAACTGTAGGCCATCGTAAGAAGTGGACATGCAAAAACTCGCAAACTAAATTGAAATTAATATACAGATGTATACATTATCTATGCCAAATTGCGAGTTTGGGTGGCATAAACTACCAAAATTGTATGAATTCTAAAGTAAAATTTGCATAAAAAACCTTCGTGGAAACGAAGGTTTTTAGCGAAGAACTTTTGGAAAAGTAGTAGTTTTTGAAGAAATGGCAGATTGCTTCAGCAAATTAACAGCGTCCTTTTTTAGCCTGACCAGGTGGGCAGAAGTCACCATTTGTATGTGGATGGCGGTGCGGAGAATAGCCTTTCGGATAAACGCTCCGATCTGGATCGACCACAATACTCCCTTCAGGGGTATGTACCGCACAGGCGCCTAAACTTAAACTGAGTAATATACTGCTCAGAAGTGCAATTTTTTTCATGCCACACTCCTTTTTTGTTTTATGTGTATTCAGTATAGGCTGAGGCTGGGTTACAGCGTGTTATTGCTTATCAGTATTATTGTGCAAAGAATGATCGGTTTATTTTGCGTAAAAAGCGACTCAATGCATATACATAGAGCCGCTGTATGCTGCGATGTGAGGTGACTAGAAAGGCAATTGAGCCAATTTATTCAAGAAATGTGGCAAGATGCGAGGCTCAATTAAAATAGTGACAACCACACCATAAGCTGCGCCCCATAAATGCGCACTGTGGTTAATATTAGAATTGCCTCGTTTACCTGACCAAATGCTATATGCCACGTACAGCACTGCAAAAATAATAGCCGGAACTGGAATGAAGAACACAAAAATCAACTTCCATGGCTCAAATAAAATATAGGCAAATAGCACTGCAGATACCGCACCCGAAGCGCCTAAACTGGCCCAGCGATGGTCATTTTTGTGTTTTAAATAGCTTGGAATAATTGCAGCAATTAAGCCGCCTAAATAGAACAGCACAAAGCCTAGATCATACAAATATTGACGATAAAAGCTTTCAATAATGCTCCCGAAGAAAAACAGCGTGATCATATTGAACAGCAAATGCGTACCATCGGCATGCACAAAGCCATGCGTGATAAAGCGGTCATATTGCCCACGTTGCATGGCAGGTGGCCAAAAGATCAGTCGGTTCATCAATTCTTGTTTGGAAAATGCCAGCAATGAGACAATGACCGTAATGATGATCAGAGTTACGGTATGATTAATGGGTAAATCGAGCATAAACGCCTATTCTTTTAATTGAATTCTGCTGTAATAATGCATCAAAACCAAGTTTGAGTCGAACTTTGTGAATAAATCCGACAATTTTGGTTGATTTTTTTTTATTACCCCGCATCTTCAGTTAAAATAGCCACTTCAGCTTGAGGAAATTATTGTTATGTCGACTGAGAACAGCAGCACAGCAGTTGTAGATGAAATTCCAAACTTATTGATTACGCCAACTGCTCAAGAGTATTTGAAGGATTTATTGGCAAAGCAAAACACACCGGGTATTGGTGTACGTGTTTTTGTGGAAAATCCTGGTACACCGCGTGCTGAATGTTGCATGGCTTATAGTGCACCTGATGAAGTTGTACCAACAGATTACAAACAGGAATACCCAGACTTTCCTGCATTTATTGACACACCGTCTATTCCATATTTATTGGATGCTGTGATTGATTACAACAAAGACCGTTTTGGCGGTCAGTTGACGTTTCGTGCACCGAATTCAAAAGTGCCACGTGTTGGCCCAGATGCTTCGGTAGAAGAACGTATTACTTATGTTTTACAGTCTGAAATTAATCCGGGCTTAGCAGGGCATGGCGGTAATTGTGCTTTGGTAGAAGTTGTGGAAGATGGAGAACATGGTTTAACAGCAGTGTTGAAATTTGGTGGCGGTTGCCAAGGCTGTTCAGCAATTGATGTGACTTTAAAGCAAGGTGTTGAAACTACTTTGAAGCAGCATGTACCAGAATTAATGCGAGTTGTGGATCAAACCGACCATAGCCAGTCTGACGGTGCTTACTTTAAATAAGTTGCTGATTTGAAAATAAAATAACCTCCTAAAACAGGAGGTTATTTTTTTATCTGAAATTAGAATTTAATTTGGTTGATCGGTTGGAAGGTTTAAAATTTGTTGTGCTTTTTCAGAATAATAAAACTTTTCTAAATAGTGACGTGCACGTTGTCTTAAATATTGCTCTGCAATCATTTTTTGAATAATTGGATACAGTAGGTTTTGCAATTGCTGCTGCACCAAAGCTTCATCAATATTCAAATCACGTAATAACAAGTCAAAAGGGCGAGCCTGATTGCGGACATACCATGCATAAACGCCGTCATGTACTTGTTGTTTTAAGTAATCACTTTGACGCAAATGATCCCAGATTTCATGCCCAAGATTCACGGTTTGGGGGAGGTCTTGAATCTCGATATAATTTTTTAAGGTCGAAAGTGGTAAATCTTTAATTTTATGCCATAAATTTGCCTGAAAATGATACAGCTTTTCATCATCAAAATGCTGATTAAGCACTGACTCACTCATTTGTGTCAGTTTTTGCACATTTTTTTGCAAATAATGCTGAATAGCATGATCCAAATTGGTATCGGTCACACTTTCTAAAACAGATTTACCCATTTTCATAAAGCGCGAAACACCAGGAACATTTTTGGCAATTACAGAGTTATCCAAATAGTCCTGAATTGAGTGCTGAATGAGTTGGGTAATCATGGCGGCAAAGGCAGGATTATTTACCACAGTTTTAATTAGGCGTTGGCGATGCCCACTTTTACTGGCAACGTATTGGGCAATTTTATCTATGGTCAAAACTGGGATGACATCGGAAATTTTGCTGTTGTCATTCGCAGGGTGTACCAAGGCAAAGCGGATATGCTCTGCAATTTGTTCAATTAAAAATGAGCTAGCTGGGGTATTTAAAATTTGTTGTTGAATAAGTGCGTAAATTGCTTCCGAGCGCCATAAGTCCTGTAATGTTTGTTTGCGGAACCATTGGTAAAATTGCACAAATTCCATTTGCACAGTTTCGGCTTGAGCAAATTCCTGATCCAAAAAATCTAGGTGAGCATCAATCAGTTGCTCAATCATCGAATGTTTTTGCATGATGGTTGATATAATAATTAATTTAAAGGAATCAGTTTATCAGCAAGTGGGTTTTTTAGGTTCTGTGTTTTAGACAGAAACGGCAAATAATATTGTGCTACTTGTTTTTCTGCTTCCAGTAAAGGCATGTGCCCGACATTATTCAAAATAACAGGTGTTTCCGCACGTTTTAATAATGATTGTAATTCTTTGGCCACTTCAACATTAATGATGCGATCTTGCTTACCCCACAAAATTAGGGTGGGTGCTTCGATAGATGCCGTTAAACGGGCAAAAGAGTCGGGGGTATAAATGCGGTTGAGTTTGACAATTTGCTCAATTGCTTTACGGGTTTGCGCTGAGCGAGAAATCAACACTTCTTCTTGTGCATGCTGAATTTGTGATGACATTGCAGGCGGGTTTTGCATGACTTGTCTGGCAACATCAGCTAAGTCCCCATGCTTGCTCACAATTAAATCATTTAAAGATAAAGGATTTTTGGCATAAGGCGTATTGGCATGTTTATAAATGCCTGCACTGTTGAGTAAAAATAGGCTTTGCGTGTCAAAAGGGTATTGTGCTGCGTAGACTGTTGCAATGGAGCCACCTAAAGAATGACCCGCAACGTGTAAGTTTTCTTCACAATCAATCGCTTCAATAAACTGACGTAATTGCGAGGTGACGTTGGGTACAGAATTGTCAAAATGTGATGGGGTTTTGGTGTCACCGCTATTGGGTAAATCTGGAATAATCACATGATAATCTGGGGTTAAAAATTGTGCCACACGGTTCCAATTGTCACGTGTGCCAGCTAAACCATGAATCAGTAAAATGGTCGGTTTGCTGCGTGAACCGCCCTCGTTATAGCTCCAGACCACATCGCCCACGCGAATATTTTTAGCGGTGAGCCCAGCTTGTTTACGCTGTTGCTGAAAGTGTTGCTGTAGCAATTGTAATTCGGTGCTGTTGGCACTGATTGAATTGTTGGTATTTACAGGAATGTTTTTATTTTGATTGGCACTTTGAGCGAAGCAGGACGCGCTTAGACCCAAAGTGAGCAAAGCCACTTGTAGATAGCGTGATCGTAAAAACTGCAACATGAAAAGTCTTCCCCTGACGAACCCAAACAGGCTCCAATGATTAAGGCATTAGATCTTAGGTCTAATTGCGAAAGATTATTGCTTTTATTGTAGATATTTCACCTAGAAAGTCACCCCTTACTTTTTTGATGGTATGGAAACAAATGGTAGAAAATGTGATACATCTCAAGAAAAATGGAAAAAATTTATAACAAAAATCATGAAATAAAAAAGCATAAGCTAATTTTTTGGCAAGTGACATTCACCCAGTCTGGCTTTAGAATATTGCAACTTCAAAGATCGGTGGTAAATCAAGAATGCTAACAGCTCAAGAAGCTTTAGAACGTCTTAAACAAGGAAACCAACGTTTTGTTTCTGGTGACACCAAACATCCTAAACAATTGTCGCACCAACAGCGTGCAGAAATGGCAGAAGACCAAAATCCATTCGCGATTGTTTTAGGTTGTTCAGACTCACGTGTACCAGCAGAAATGGTATTTGACCAAGGACTGGGTGATCTTTTTGTAATTCGTGTTGCGGGTAACGTGGTTGCGCCATCACAAGTGGGTAGCGTTGAGTTCGCAGCAGAGCGCTATGACTGTGCGGTTGTCGTGGTTTTAGGACACAGTCATTGTGGTGCGATTCAAGCCACAATTGATACTTTAATGTGCCCAGATTGTCCACCATCGGCAAATTTAATGTCGATTGTAAACCGTGTTCGTCCTTCAGTTGAAACCTTAATGCAGACTGAACTGAAAAATGACTTAGCAAAATTATCTAAGCATGCTGTACGTTCTAATGTGTTCGCATCGGTGAATCAATTACGTCATGGTTCAGCAGTTTTAGAAAATTTGATTGAACAAGGTCAGCTCAAAGTAGTGGGTGCAGAATATTCACTCGAAACAGGTGAAGTGGTCTTTTTTGATTTTTAATTAAAGCATCACAGCAAACAGATTGTTCTCAAAGGCGCTTACAAAGCGCCTTTGATATATGGATAAGCATTTTTGAGTAATATTGGCTGAGCTTTGGCATTAGGATGAATTAAGTCTTTTTGCATCAACAGTTTATTTCCTGCAACACCCTCTAAGAAAAACGGCAGTAGTTTGATTTTATACTGCTGACTGACCACTTTATAGTTGTTTTCAAAAGCCTTGCCATAGGCTGTGCCATAGTTTGGTGGCATCTTCATGCCAAAAATCACCACTTTTGCCTTAGCTTTTTGGCTGTGCTGAATCAGACTGGCTAAATTTTTTTGAATCATTTGTGGTGGCTGTCCACGCAAGCCATCATTACCGCCTAACTCAATCACCACAACGTCTGGACGATGGGTCTGCAGCAATTTAGGCAGGCGAGCCAAAGCGCCACTGGTGGTTTCGCCACTGACACTTGCATTGACCACTTTATGCTGTTTCGGATACTGTTGGTCTAAACGTTTTTGCAATAAGTGAACCCAACCTTGTTGTGGTTGTATGCCGTAACCTGCACTTAAACTGTCGCCCACAATCATAATGGTTTTTGCAGACAGCGTGAGCGGACTTAAGCATAGCCCAAGTAGTAGCACACGAGAAAGAACACGACTGTTTAGATTGCGATTTTGCATAATGGGAAACGTATGACTCAAAATACCGAAGAATCTAATATCATGCCACAAACCATCATTTCTGCCCAAAATTTGACACAAAAGATACAACTTGCACAAAAACAATTGACCATTTTTGAGAATTTAAACCTTGATATTCAGGCAGGCGAACAAGTGGCCATTACAGGTCGTTCAGGTTCAGGAAAATCAACCTTATTGGGTATTTTGGCAACATTAGATCAGGCCAGCAGTGGAAAATTGGTGGTGTGTGGCGAGTCGATTGCTGAGTTAAATGAAGAACAACGTGCACTTGTGCGTTTAAAGCATATTGGTTTTGTGTTCCAGTCATTTCAGTTATTGCCGCATTTGACAGCATTGGAAAATGTGATGTTGCCGCTACGTTTGCAGGAAAAATTTAAATATGCAGAAGCCGAACAAAAAGCCCTCAACTTGCTTAAACGTGTGGGTTTAGAACGACAGGCACAGCAAACACCGAAAGTACTCTCGGGTGGAGAGCAGCAACGTGTTGCCATTGCGCGTGCTTTAATTCGTGAACCCAAAATCATTTTTGCTGATGAACCAACTGGCAACCTTGATGGTGAAACTGCAACTGAAATTGAACAATTGTTATTTGAGTTGAACCGTGAATTGGGCACCACTTTGGTTTTGGTGACGCATGACCCTAAACTTGCTGCACAATGTCAGCGTCACTATGCCTTGATAGATGGTCAATTAATTGACCAGTCGGGAGGATGAAATGAATGCGCTGTTTCATCCTTTACTCAAGCAAAGCTTTAAAAGCAGCGGTGTGTATTTACTGATTATTGCACTGACTTTAGCTATTAGTGCGACGACTGCTTTAAAATTTAGTAATGAACAAATTCAAAATGCGGTGGCTTTACAGGCTGCTGAAATGTTGGCGGGTGATTTAGTCCTGAGTGACAATGAACCGATTGCACAAGACTGGCAAGATCAGGCCACAGCACAACGCTTACAACAATCGCATGTAACTGTTTTTAGTTCGATGGCACATACCCAAGACCAATTTGTGATGGTGAATGTAAAAGCCATTGATTCGAGCTTTCCGTTACGTGGTGAGTTAAGGGTGAGTCCTGCATCGGGCAAAATTCAGTCGGGTGAAATTTGGCTAAGTCAGCGCGCTATGGATTTGCTACAGGTCAAATTGGGTGAAACTGTAAATATTGCCGATGCTAGTTTTATCATCACTGCAAAAATTGAACATGACTCCAATCAGGAATTGGGCTTTTCAGGTTTTTCACCTACAGTAATTATTACACAGGCAGATGTGGCACGTACCAATGCAATACAAGTGGGTAGTCGTATTGATTACCGTTTGTTATTGGCAGGTGCAGCCCAAGATACCCAGCGGTTTGAACAGTATTTTAAAGCACATTCAGAACAAGCAGATCAGAACGAGCAGATTGAAAATACTGCTCAAAATATGGAAGAACCGAGCAGCTTAAGATTGCGTAATGCCAGTGAAGGCAACACCCGTTTAATGCGTCCAATTGCCAATTTAGATACCTTTTTGCAATTGGCCAATATCCTCACTATTTTACTGTGCGGCATTGCAATTGGTTTGACTAGTCAGCGCTATGTGCAACAAAATCAGGATCATATAGCCTTGTTACGTTGTATTGGTGCGAGTAAAAAGCAAATTTTAACAGCATATCTAGCTTTGCTTGGTTTGGTCTTACTTATTGCAATAGGTATTGGTAGCGGCTTGGGCATCGCTTTGGGTTATACTTTGCTGCAATTGATGTTGCAACTGATTCCACATTTACAGATTCAATTTTCTGCTTTGGCGATGTTGCTAGGACCATTGCCGATTGCCATGCTAACCAGTGCCGTCGTGCTGTTTGGTTTTGTTTTACCAAATTTACTGCAATTACTGAATACTGCACCAATACGGGTGATTCGTCAGCAAGACAAAAATATGCGTGCATGGTGGTGGATGCTGCTTACAGGCACACTCAGCCTGATTGTATTCTGTGTGGTGCTGACCGAGAGTTTATTGCTGAGCGCATGGGTGATTGGGGCAATTATTGGTTTGTGTATCCTGTTATATGCAGTGGTATGGGGAGTGTTAAAACTGCTGCGTAGTAGTAAGGGCAAAATAGCGGCTTATATTCGTGCACCTGCGACAACAGCATTTCAAATTACTGCATTGGCATTAGGACTCAGCTTGATTACGGTACTAGCGGTGTTACGTACCGATTTGCTCGATCGCTGGCAGCAACAGTTACCTGAAGGCACCCCAAATCAGTTTGTTTACGGTTTACCGCCTTTTGATATGCCTGAGCTAAAACAACAATTAGAGCAGCATCAATGGCACAGTACACCATTGTATCCAAATGTGCGTGGGCGTTTGGTCGCCAAAAATGATCAACCTTTTGCCGAAGCATTAATTCAACAGAGCAATACCTTAAGACGTGAACTGAACTTGACCCAATCAGACAGCTATCCTGCCGACAATATCATTGTAGACGGGCAGGCAGATTTCAGTGCTGTCGGACAGGTGTCGGTCGAGGCCAATACTGCAGCAGAACTTGGCATCCAAATTGGTGATCAGCTCAGTTTTAATTTGCCTGAAGGTATCCTACAAGCCAAAGTCATTAATCTGCGCACGGTGGAATGGGAAAGTTTTAGCCCTAACTTTTTCTTTATTTTTTCACCACATAGCATGGATGAAAATGCAGGTAGTTATTTGGGCAGCTTTTATGTGCCCGAGGCCGATAAGCCTAAACTGATTCAATTGATTCAGCAGTTTGCCAATACAGTTTTTATTGATGTCAGTTTAATTTTGGATGAAATCAAACGTATTGTGAATGTGTTGGTACAGATCATCACGATTTTAGCAATTTTGGTGAGTGTGTCCGGGCTGTTGGTTCTGGTGGCTTGCTTAAATTTACTGATGGATGAACGCAAACGCGAAGTTGCTTTGCTACGTTCTTTTGGTAGTTCTAAACAAAAACTGAAACGTATGCTGAGTTTGGAAATTGGCTTTATGGGCTTTATTGCGGGAATTGTAGCGTGTTTATTTGCCGAAGTGATTAGTGCCGTTGCCAGTTACCGTATGGATTTAATGCTACAACCACACTGGGAAATCTGGCTAATTTTACCTGTATTTATGACTGTGCTTTGTGCTGTGATTGGACGCTATCGTTTAAGTTATTTATGTGATATTCCACCACTGCAAAGTTTGAGGGAGATGAATCAGTCCTGATTCATCTCTTATTTGCCATTTCAGATTGCAATGTCGCTTATGTTGAACCTAAGCTGCGCTGCATCATGCTAAGCAACTCTTGCCAAAGTGGTTGAAGCGGGTCAATCAATTGTTGGCAATACCAATAAAAGACAGCACAAGCCACGAAGGCAATCAACATGCCAAATACTGTAAAGAATGTATTCTGTTGAGTACGTTGCCCCATGTGCCAAAGCAATGCCATTGCTGCGCCCATGAGCATGCCACCAATATGGGCAGCATTATTAATGCCGCTAATCATAAAGCCCATGCCTAAGTTCAGTGCCATCACGATGACCAAAGTTTTACGATCTAGCAAAAACTTTTGCCGTGGTAATTTTGGCAGTAAAGCGAATATAGTGAGTGCTGCTCCAAGCCCCATGACTGCACCAGAAGCACCTGCACCTACGCTAGGTAAAAGTTTAGGATTGGCAACACCTTGTTCAAGCAGGGTGTAACTGTCTTGAATACTGACATAGCCACTGAGCAGACTACCCATCAGCCCTGCGCAGAGATATAAAACTACGAAATAGGCACGCCCAAATAACTGTTCGCTGACGCTGCCAAAAATATACAACGCCCACATGTTTAACATTAAATGTACTAAACCAAAATGAAAAAACATACTGCTGAACAGGCGAATGGGTTCCGCCAAAAAGGTTAAAGGTGCATAATCAGCACCCCAGCGTATTGCATCTTGCGGGCTTGGATTGCTAATGTTCATACCGTTGAACACTTGCCATGCAAACAAAGCCACATTGACTGCAATCAGCAGTGCGGTAAACCACCACAAATGAATTTCAGGTTTATGCCGTACAGCAATCGGGGGATGTTGGGACATAGGCTTAAATAGGCTGTCAATAATTCTAAGCTTAACACGAAAAAATCACGCTTCAGGAGCAATGCACTGACATGAAAGCTTTTTTGATACGAACTTTGTTAATTCTTGTCAGCGTGGTGCTTTTGGTTCAATTATGGATTTTTACCAGCTTGGCATGGTGGCGTACACAGCCAGTGCAATCGACCATGATGATGCGCTTGGATTATTGGGCTGAACCAAGTAAACCGATCAAACACGAATGGCGTGACTATGACCAGCTCAGTGATAATTTAAAACGTGCTGTGGTGACTGCAGAAGATGGTAAGTTTATGCAGCATCATGGCTTTGACTGGGAAGGTATTCAGACTGCATTAGAGCGCAACAAAGACGAAGGTAAAGTTGTTGCGGGTGGATCGACTATTTCGCAGCAGTTGTCTAAAAATTTATTTTTATACAACAAGCGCTCTTTTTTGCGTAAAGGGCAAGAAGTGGTAGCCACTTGGATGATGGAACGTATGTGGTCAAAGCAGCGAATTTTGGAAGTTTATTTAAATTCGGTAGAATTTGGCGATAATATTTATGGTGCTGAAGCTGCGGCACAGCATTATTTTGGAAAAAGTGCCAAAAGTTTAAGTCGTGATCAGGCAATTTTCTTGGCGGCTATTTTAACCAATCCTAAATATTTTCAGGAACACCGAAATGCAGGTGCGCTAAAAGCCCGCAAACGTATGGTACAACGCTATATGCGCTATGCGGAAATTCCTTAAACAGCTCACCATTCAAATATAAATTGTGAAAATATCTATAAAGCCTAATTTTTTAGGCTTTTTTTATGAAAATGTCACAAAATTGAAGCATACTTGTAGCAATGCCAAACATTTTATAAAAGCATAGGTGGGTATGAATACGGCAACTGGCGCGACTCCTGCGCAAACAGAATATACATATAATGATCGCTACATTAACCGCGAACTTTCTATTTTAGACTTCCATTTGCGTGTGCTTGAGCAAGCTGTAGATCCATTGCATCCATTATTGGAGCGCATGAACTTCCTGTTGATTTTTTCGCGCAACCTAGATGAATTCTTTGAAATTCGTGTAGCTGGGGTCATGGAACAATTGGATTTGGGCAATGAAAGCCGTAGTCCAGATGGTTTAACACCAAAGCAGGTGTTAGATCAAATTTCTAAAACCGCACATGCTGCCATTGAGCACCAGTACCGTATTTTAAATCAGGAAATTTTGCCAAAATTACGTGAAGAAGATATTTGTTTCTTGCGTCGTGGTGAGTTAACCCCAGCACAATCGGCTTGGGTGAAAAAATATTTCCAAGAACAAGTTGCGCCTGTACTGACTCCAATTAGCCTAGACCCAGCCCACCCATTCCCACGTTTGGTCAATAAAAGCCTGAACTTTATTGTGACGCTTGAAGGGAAAGATGCGTTTGGTCGTCAAATTGATTTAGCGGTTGTGCCTGCGCCACGTTCATTACCACGTGTTGTACGCTTGCCAGATGAACTTACAGGCGGTAAAGAGCATCACGTGATGCTTTCTGCGATCATTCATGAACATGTGTCAGACTTGTTCCCGGGCATGACAGCAACAGGTTGCTATCAGTTCCGTGTGACACGTAATGCAGATTTGGCTTTAAATGAAGATGTTGAAGACTTGGCCAAAGCTTTAAAAGGTGAATTGAACTCACGTCGTTTTGGTCGTGCGGTGCGTTTGGAAGTCACACACAACTGCCCGAAACCAATTTACGAATACTTGCTGAATGAATTCGATCTTGAAGAAGAGCAACTCTATAAGGTCGATGGCCCAGTGAATTTGGCACGTTTACTGTCTAATTTTAAACGCCCACATTTACGTTATGATTCACATACACCTGCCATTCCAAAGGTGCTAAAAAAGTCTGAAAATATTTTTTCAGCAATGCAAAAACAGGACATCCTGCTACATCATCCGTTTGAATCTTTTGCACCAGTGATTAACTTGCTGCGTGAAGCCGCACGTGACCCTCAAGTACTAGCGATCAAACAAACCTTATACCGTAGTGGAGCAGACTCAGAAATTGTGCAAGTCCTTGCAGAAGCTGCACGTAATGGTAAAGAGGTTACTGCGGTGATTGAGTTACGTGCACGTTTTGATGAAGAATCTAACATTGCCGTGGCCAATGTACTCCAAGAAGCGGGTGCTGTTGTGGTATATGGCATTGTGGGCTATAAGACTCACGCCAAAATGATTTTGGTGGTGCGCCGTGAAAACAACAAATTGGTGCGTTATGTGCATTTAGGCACAGGTAACTACCATGCAGGCAATGCGCGTATCTATACAGACTATGGCTTACTGACCACAGACAAAGAGCTGTGTGAAGATGTGCATCGTATTTTCCAAGAGCTGACAGGCATGGGCAAAATGGCAAAACTGAAAAAGTTATTGCACGCACCATTTACCCTGCATGCACAATTGGTCAATTATATTGATGAAGAAATTGCCAACGCCAAAGCGGGCAAACCTGCACAGATTATTGTGAAAGTGAATGCATTGACCGAAATGCAACTGATCAATAAGTTATACGAAGCGTCTCAGGCGGGTGTGCAGATTGATTTAATTATTCGTTCAATTTGCTGTTTGCGTCCAGGTTTACCAGGGCTTTCTGAAAATATTCGTGTGCGTTCAATTGTGGGGCGCTTCCTTGAACATACCCGTGTATATTATTTCTCAAATAATGGTAATCCACGTATTTATTGCTCAAGTGCGGACTGGATGGATCGCAACCTCTTTAACCGTGTCGAAGCATGTTTCCCGATAGAAGATCCTGCATTGAAAAAGCGTATTTATGAACAAGGTTTGCTGACCTATATGCAGGATAATCAACAGGCATGGTTATTACAAGGCGATGGTACTTGGGTGCGTGCTCAACCTGCAGAAGGTGAAACGCCTCACAATGCGCAGCGCTTACTCACTGACAGTATTGTTTAATTCAAAACTTTAAATCAAAATCTGTAAAAAGAGCGATGTTGAACATCGCTCTTTTTTGATCTGAAATTATTTTTATTGGCTCTAGTAAATTGATCTACATTTCAAATATAAGTTTAAGCAAAACAGCAAGTGGCATCATCCACGTTCATGATTTTACGATAAATGCTTTTGACGTAACCATGCACTAATTGTTCTGAGGCATTTAAATTTTCTGCCACTTGTTGTGAGGGCATACCCTGACCAGAAAGCGCTAAAATATCATGCTCAGTTTTAGACAGTGCTAGGGAATGACCCAGAGAAATGATGTGCTGTTCGCATGCTAAGATTTCATTTGCAAGGGTGCGATCAAGCGGAGAGCCGCCCCGTAAGATGGTACGAATCTGCATTTGCATTTCTGCAAAACTCTGATCACAAAAGACATAGGCAGAAATACCTAAGTGAATCGCCTGTAACAATTGTTTGGGCATATTCGAGGGTAATACGGCAACCACTAATGTGTCTTTACGAAAGTGTTTTAAGTTTTGAATAAACTCAATATCTGCTTTTGACCAATCTTGCAGATTAATAAACACAATATTGGGTAAGTGATGCTGCACCATGAGAGTTGCATGCTGTAAAGAAGTACTGCTTAACAGTAATTCTTCTGGGTAGCCAAAATTCATTAAAATATCGCTTAAGTCGTTTAACTGCTCGACGGAATGATCAATCAGTAAAACAGGCACAGGCAAAATCAGATCTCTATGAATCATTGCAAGTACTCCTGTTTTGCTCAATGAAAAAATCTTGATTCTTAATTAACGCTATTTTGCAAAATATTAGGGAGTCTGAATATCCTTGAATATAGTGATTTTTAGCAAAAAAGGTAAATATAAATAATTGTTGTTGCGTATGTTTTTCTAAATATTGTAATTATGTGAGTTGTGTAACAATAATAGGATTCCTTTTAAAGATTTGCACCTAAATATGCAAAAATCAATAAAACAGCAATTTTTTATTTTATTTATATTTTTAAATCACTTAAATCCATAAAAAGGATTGGTGTTTGATAGGTATTATAACGAAGAATAAAAAAGGAGCCGTTTAGGCTCCTTGATTACAACAGCATTTTTATATTGTAGTTTGAGTGATCTTTTGTAAAATTTGTAGCAAAACGTCAAACTCACTGTGTAACGGTGTGCTTTTACGTGTTACCAAAGCTAAAGTACGGCTTGGTGCGGCTTCAATGCTTTTGATTTGTAAATCTGGATTCGATTTAATCATGGCATTATGAATTGCAATTTCAGGTAATAGGGTAAAACCTAAATTTGCAGATACCATTTCAACCAAGGTTGGTAAAGAGCTGGCTTTTAAACGGTGATCATTTTTGCGCTCACCAATTGGGCAGGCACTTAAAGTGTGGTCACGTAAGCAATGGCCTTCTTCAAGCAACATGAGGCGTGATAAATCCAGATCATCTAAAGAATTGGCCTGAGCTGATTTTTGGTCACCCTTGTGATAAACCAAGAATAAGTCTTCTTTCGAAATTTCAGCGACTTTTAAACCACGCGTATCGAATGGTAGTGCTAACACCACCATATCTAAATTGCCATGTTCCAGTTTTTCGACAATTTTCTCGCTTTGAGCTTCGTGCAAATGTAGCTGAATTTTAGGCAGTTGTTTATGCACTTCATCTAACAACTGCGCCAAAATAAACGGAGCAATGGTTGGAATTACACCGAGGTGTAAATCACCCGTGAGGGGTTCACTCATTTCACGGCTTAAACGCATTAAGTCCTGTGCATCTGCGAGCAGAACACGGGCGCGTGCTACGACTTGTTCACCCAATGGGGTTAAACGTACATTCTGTCGATCACGTTCAACTAAAACGCCGCCAAGAAGGCGCTCTAGTTCCATGATCCCGCCCGACAAAGTCGACTGAGTTACAAAAGAACGGCGAGCCGCTTCTGTGAAATGTAACGTTTCAGACAGTGTAACGAGGTATGACAGCTGTCTTAAAGATGGTAATGCAGCCATAGTGTCCTAATGATTATGATTTAAAGTGGTGAGCAAACAGTCCACTAAGATGAGGAATAAAGTGTGGGGGAATATCATGCCCCATTCCTTTAATTAACTCAAACTTAGCGCCCGGAATCGCTTTCGCAACAGCTTTACCATGCCCTGGTGGGAGCAAACGATCCTGCGAACCATGTACCACAAGGGTAGGGTGCTGAATTTGTTTGTCCAGTTGTAGCAACGAGCCTGTACATAATATTGCTAAAAACTGTTGAAGTACACCCGCTGGATAATAACTTCGTTGATATAATTTACGTGCGGTTTGCATGGCTTCGAGTTGGTTCACGTAGCCAGGTGAGCCTATCACCTTAAATAGTTTCAAACTATGATCAACAATACCATTTTCATCCTGCGATTTTGGTCTTTCTAGCAGACTGAACAGTTGTTTAGGAAAGGGTGGTGGTAAAAAAGGCTGATTGTTGCTGGTAAATAATAAGCCTAAATTATTCACTTTATCTGAATATTTTGCTGCAAGGATTTGCGCAATCATGCCGCCCATTGAAGCACCGATGACATCAGTCTTTTCAATGCCCAAGCGCTCTAAAAGTAGCGCTGCATCTTCCGCCATGTCATATAAATTATAAGGCGCGCCTTGGTTTTGTAGCCCTAAGCTAAAACGCCCCATCATTTTATAGGTATTTAGGCGTGGGCCTTTATGGCGAATTTTTGACGACAAACCAATATCCCGGTTGTCATAGCGGATCACCCGATAACCCTGATCAATTAAAGATTTACAGAAGAAATCGGGCCAATACAACATTTGCGCACCCAGCCCCATGATCAGTAAAATTGGCGGATCTTCAGTCTTACCGCCAATTTCGACATGCAACTCAATTCCATTGCCTAAATCGACCTTGGTTTCGTGCATAAATGCCGTATAAGGCGAAGTATTAAACTGAAGTGCGCTATTCATGTTGTTGTCCTCATTCAAGGCAAAGCCGAAGCCTTGCCCTTATTATTATTTTATTCTGTTATTGGCAATAAGTCTGGCACTAATTTAGTCAAACTCAAGCGTTGTTTAGCCGCAGTTGCTCCTAAAAGTACAAAGCCACGCAGGGTGTCAGTTTGGTCATAAGCTCTAGCAATCATGCCATCATCAAACTCTTCAGTATGCCAGTTCACATCTACCCCAAGTGGTGCAGGTAAAACAGTGAGTGGTGCAGCTGGTGTTTTAACCGCAACAGGCATGGCAGGGTAGTGCACCTGTGTGGTTTCACCATTTAAGGTTTTAGCTAAGGCACGTGCCTGCTGCATAATTGGCATTACATATGGCAAAAGAATTCCATTCACTTCGGCACAGTCACCCACTGCATAGATATCAGCTTGGCTGGTTTCGAGTTGTGCATTGGTCAATACACCACGGCTGGTTTCAATGCCTGCAGTTTTGGCCAGTGCAATATTCGGTTGTAAGCCAATTGCAGACAGAACGACATCGGCAATTAAAGATTGACCGCTGGTAATCGTCACTAAATAGTCGTCATTTTTAATTTTTGAAACTTTTTCAACAGTTGTGCCAAGTACAAAGTGAATGCCTGTTTCTTCTAAATTTTGTTTAAATGCGCTGGCAACATAATCAGGTAGTAAACGCCCAAGAGGTTGGGGCGCAAGGTCAATCACCGTGACTTGATGACCTGTTTGCTGTAAGTCGTTGGCAAATTCACAGCCAATTAAGCCTGCGCCTAAAATCACGACACGTTTGTCTTGGCGTTGTTCGAGCTGTTGGCGGAATGCTGTGTAATCACTTAAGTTATTTACAACATGAATGTCATCGCTGCCATCACCTGCAATGGCTAAACGTACAGGGTTAGCGCCCACTGCTAAAATCAGTTTGGAATAAGGCTGACGGCTGCTTACACCATCTTTTTCAATTTCGAGTACATGTGCTTCTGCATCAATCGCTTTTACCCAAGTCTGCGTTGCAATGCGCATATTGAGTTGGCTTGCCATTTTCTCTGCATCGCCCAAGGCAATTTGTGCAGGTGCTTTATTGCCTGCCAAAGCATTAGACAAGGTTGGTTTCGCATAGTTGGTGGCATCGTCTGCGCAGATCATGAGTAATTCATGTTCTGTATTGAGTTTACGGAATTCGCGAGCAACAGTATAACCTGCCATGCCTGAACCAATAATAACGATAGGATGCATAGGGTGTACTCCAAATTAGGGCATAGAAATAGGCGTTAAAAAAAGACCATGCGGCATGGTCTTTTAATGGTCTTAAACTTCAATCATTTCAAAGTCCGCTTTTGAAACGCCGCAGTCTGGGCAAGTCCAGTCATCAGGAATATCTTCCCACAATGTACCTGCCACAATACCGTCTTGAGGCCAGCCTTCTGCTTCGTCATAAATCCATCCACAAACGATGCATTGATATTTTTTCATTCAATTCTCCATAAACCGATCTTTAAATTTCTAGATCAGCAAAAACTTATCTACGACCAGATACATGATATGACTTTTAGTATATCTATTTGATTAAATTTTTACGCAGTTATACGGCTAAAGTAAAGTAAATAAGCGATTTTAATGTGCTGCACAGCAGATTGAATAGCAGCTGAGGACAAAACTCGACTGAAAAAGCCTGACTTGCCTTATTTTCTACAATGAATCAGGTGGTTTTATTGTGGAAAATTCATCTTATTTGGGTTTTTGTAGTTATTTAAGACCTTGGTCGTACAGAATATTAAGCGTGATTTTGATATTTTATAATTGAATTTCTATATGTTTAAATCTTTAAAACAATATATATCTAATTAAATCAATAATTTGTTTATTTGTTGGGTGCTGTGAATACTTGTCTTGCCGATTTGATCACTAGCCTTAATTGAAAATAAACGTTAAAATTCAACCATTCTTTAGTCACATTTCTGATCTTCCATGAGCAATTTGTCTACTTTTTTGTGGTCGCATATTCGTACTGTTCCTCATTTCCCAAAACCAGGCATTGATTTTTATGATTTAACGCCGTTGTTTATGAATAATTTGGATTCATTAACAGATGCGTTAATTGCCAGTATTCCTGCAGAACAATTGGCCGAAGTTGAAAGCTTTATTGCAGTTGAAGCACGTGGTTTTGTGTTGGCAAGTTTGTTGGCACAACGTACAGGTAAAGGTTTAGTACTTGTACGTAAAGCGGGTAAATTGCCGCCTCCAGTGGTAGGTGTAGGTTATAGCTTAGAATACGGTTTAGACCGTTTAGAAATGGCTGCCGATGTAAAATCACAAAAAGTGATTATTGTAGATGACGTACTGGCGACTGGTGGTACTTTAAAAGCAGTAAAACAATTGGCAGAAAAATGTAAGCATCAAGTATTGGGTGCAAGCATTTTCCTAGATTTACCAGATTTGCATAAAGATTTAGGTTTAGAGATTTGGTCTGTGTTAGACAACAAATCTAAACCTGAGCAAGCGGTGGCGTAATAGAAATAAGCATCGCTGCATTTTTTAAGTCATACCGTACTTAAAATGACAGAAAAAAGCCTGATCACTTTATTGGATCAGGCTTTTTTATGGAATCAATGAATAAAAAAGTTATAGCAAAACTATTTGCCCAAATAAGCTTGCTCAATTTGTTGAATACAAGGGTTGATATTTTCTGGATGCAATAAACGATGATGCCCTGACTCGAAGGTAGAGGTCTGCATATAGTTTTCTAAAAATTCTTGTGCTGCGTGCATATCCAGAATTTCATCGCCCAATTCCAAATAGGCGACTTGCGGAATATCGTGTTGTAAATCTGCATCGGAAATAGCAGGGTAATCATCACGAAAGCTTGGCGCTAAACTTGGATTAGCCACCACGCAAGGGATGTGATGGAACAAGGACATTTTGAGTGCCCAGTAGCCCCCTAAACTATGCCCAACCAGAATTTCAGGTTTAATTTTTTGGATGATGTTGTGGTAAAAATCTGCCACTGTTTGATAATTCAGGTTGCGATAATCGACGTTGATGCAAAATTTTTGCTCTGCATCAATGGCATGGAATTTGGTCGATTCCCGAGAGGAATCTAACCCATGTAAAAACAAGACTTTTAAAGCACATGTATTCATTGCCAGATTCACATAGTCGATTATTTTCATAGAACAGATTTCATAGTACAGATCGTGATTTTTAACTCGGTTTGGCTGAAACTAAAAATAGCGACCAAAAACGATCTTTTTCATCTATTTTCTGATCAATATTGTAGTGCGCTCGGGCAAAGAAAGAAGTTAGCTTTTGGTCTAAGTCAACAAAAAGCTATAAAAGCAAGGGGCAATTAAAAAAATATATAGACCGAGTTAGAGAAGGCATACGAAATCGTGTCTAAATCTGCTATTCTATTGAACTTCTTTTTTTAGTAATTATTCGAGGCAGAGATGACGCAACATAACGCTCAATCGACTTCTGAACCCATTATTTCCGAAAACGATTTAATTGCGCAGCGTCATGCCAAGTTAAAGCAAATTCAAGAACAAGCGCAGGCGAAGGGTACTAGTCCTTGGCCAAATACATTCAAGCGCGAACATTATGCAGAAGACTTACAGGCCCAATTTGCAGAAATTTCTAAAGAAGAAATTGAAGCAGGTGAAAAAGTTTATGTGTCTGTAGCGGGTCGTGTGATGCTGAACCGTGGTTCATTCATCGTGATTCAGGACATGACTGGACGTATTCAGTTGTATGTGGCTCGTAAAGAACTCAGTGCTGAAACCTTAGAGACTATTAAAAGTTTAGACCTTGGCGATATTATTGCAGTCAAAGGCTATATTGGTCGTTCAGGTAAAGGTGATTTATATGTTCATATCGAACATTTTGAATTGCTTACCAAATCATTACGTCCACTTCCAGACAAATACCACGGTCTAAGCGATACTGAAGCAAAATACCGTAAGCGTTATTTAGACTTGATCGTAAATGAAGATACACGTAAGACTTTTGAAATTCGTGCCAAAGTGGTTTCGGGTATTCGTGCATTCTTAACCGAACAGCGTTTTATGGAAGTTGAAACGCCAATGATGCATGTGATTCCAGGCGGTGCATCTGCGCGTCCATTTGAAACGCATCATAATGCTTTAGATATGCCATTATTCTTGCGTATTGCACCTGAACTATATTTAAAGCGTTTAGTGGTTGGTGGCTTTGAGCGTGTGTTTGAAATTAACCGTAACTTCCGTAATGAAGGGGTGTCTACGCGTCATAACCCTGAATTTACCATGATCGAATTCTATCAAGCTTATGCTGACTATAAAGACTTGATGGCATTGACTGAGCAAATGCTCGAAAAGTTAGCTTTGGATATTTTGGGTACTACAGATGTGCCGTATGGCGAAGAAGTGTATAGCTTCAAAGGTCCATTCAAGAAAATTTCTATGTTTGATGCCATTCTTGAGCATAACCCTCAGTTTACGCCAGACAATGTCAATGACCGTGAATTCTTGGCAAAATTTGTGCAGGAAGAATTAAAAGAGCAAGTGAAACCAGGTTTTGGTTTGGGTAAACTGCAAACCATCGTGTTTGAAGAAACGGTGGAAACACAATTACGTCAGCCGACTTTCATTACTGAATATCCTGCAGAAACTTCGCCTTTGGCACGTCGTAATGATGATAATCCACACATTACCGACCGTTTTGAGTTCTTCATTGGTGGTCGTGAATTGGCAAATGGTTTTTCTGAGTTAAATGACCCGATTGACCAAGCTGAGCGTTTCCAAGCACAGGTTGCAGAAAAAGACGCTGGTGATGATGAAGCAATGCACTACGATGCAGACTTCGTTGAAGCATTGGAATACGGCTTACCACCAACAGCGGGTGAAGGGATCGGGATTGACCGTTTGGTTATGTTGTTTGCCAACGCTGCCAGTATTCGTGATGTGATTTTATTCCCGCACATGCGTCATAAAAACTAAGTCTTAGATTGTTCTTGTCCAGATAAAAAATAACCTGCTGAAAAGCAGGTTATTTTTTGATTACAACTTAATAATTAAGCGCTTGCCACCAATTTTTTAATCGTAGGGCGTTGACGTTGGCTTGCAAGCCATAAATCATGCTGCATTTGTAAATTCAGCCAAAACTCTGGTGAGGTTTCTAAAGCTTCACTTAAACGAAGGGCCATATCTGCAGAAATTCCAGTATGACCATTCAAAATACGAGATAGGTTTGCACGCGTCACTCCAAGTGCTTGAGCCACCTCAGTCACAGAAGTTTCACCAATATATTCGCGTAACATTTCACCTGGATGAGGTGCATTAAACATCATATTCATCTTTGTACTCCTGCGCTAGAAGCTTAGTGATAATCCAAATAATCTACGATGTAGACATCACCATCTTCAAATTTAAAAATTACTCGCCAATTACCATTTACTGTTAGTGACCACTGATCTTGTAGATTCCCACTCAATTTATGTAAACGCCAATTGGGTGGGGTTCGCAAATCATTCACTGTAGATGCAGCATGTAATGCTGCAAGTATTAAACGTAATTTTGTAGAATGCGCTGCTTGAATACCTGCTGTTGAACCAGTTTGGAAAAAAGCCTGAAGACCTTTATGTTTAAAACTCTTAATCAAGCCTTTGTACCCAAATGTATTGTGTATATGAACAGTATACGTTAATTTCGAGTTTAATCAACCAACCTGTTCAGGGCTGTACTGTGAGGGATTCGCAGAATTTTAAAGTGAAGAGGCTTATAATAGTGCCGTCTGAATCCGTACTTTCATATCTAAAGTTTGTTGCAAAATATGCGCTTTCATCCAAGCCACTTGTTCGCCCATGGGGTTGGTTTTCATGGCTGTGTTTAAAAAATCGAGTTTCTGCTGCGTAAATAATTGCGTTTCAATGGCTTGGTATAGTTCTGCTGTGGTCGCATTTAAAGGCATTTCCACCAAATAAAACCCTTTAGGGTAATTATAAAAAGCATAGATCAGGTTAAAGGCTTTTTGGTCGGCCTTTAAATTACCTGCACCAATTTCATAACTGCGATCTTGGTTACTGTGCGTGATACCCAATAAAAAGGAAAGCTTATCTGCATGGCAGCGTAAACCAAATTGTAGGCCAATTTGATCTGCGCTGAGTTCGTGTTGCACAAACACGTTGAGCATGGAACCATCATCATTCAGTGGTTCCTGAAAAATCAAAAGCTCAGGGCTGTGCTGATAGAAAAAACCAGCCAATTTTGCCTGTTCAAGTTTGGATTTAATGGGTTCAATATGCGGCATGGGAGAATCTTAAAACTAAAAATATGGCTTTACTTTAAGCATTTTTTTAGCGGGGTAGAAGCGTTAGATTAGATGAATAATCTATTAACTTATTGGAAAAAGTGAGGCTAAAAAGTATAAAATTGACTGTGTTAATTTATTTCATTGGCATTAAAATTTGTAGCCATAAAAGAATAAATTACTGATTAAATAAAACTTATACTGCTTATTGGTTTTCTTTTATATGAGCTTTTTGCATATAAATATAATAAAACAAGCAATAGTTAGCATAACTAAATCACTATAATCAAGATCAAATTTTATCTGTGTTATTTGGACACAAGTTTAAGTATATCCGGTGTGATCAATGTCAATAAATCAGGAACGACTTACTCATCTTAAACAGCTTGAAGCTGAGAGTATTCATATTATCCGTGAGGTTGCAGCTGAATTTGAAAATCCAGTCATGCTGTATTCGATTGGTAAAGATTCTGCGGTAATGCTGCATTTGGCTTTAAAAGCATTCTACCCTGCAAAACTCCCATTTCCACTGTTGCATGTCGATACAGGCTGGAAATTCAAAGACATGATCACTTTCCGTGACAACATGGCAAAACAGCACGGTTTTGATTTAATTGTCCATCAAAACCAAGAAGGGGTAGATGCCAACATCAACCCATTCGATCATGGCAGTTCTAAATATACCGACATTATGAAAACCCAAGGCTTAAAACAGGCATTGGATAAATATGGTTTCGATGCCGCTTTTGGTGGTGCGCGTCGTGATGAAGAAAAATCACGTGCCAAAGAGCGTGTTTATTCATTCCGTGATGCCAAACACCGTTGGGACCCTAAAAACCAGCGTCCTGAGCTATGGAATTTGTATAACGGTAAAGTCAACAAAGGCGAGAGCATTCGTGTGTTCCCATTGTCTAACTGGACTGAATTAGACATCTGGCAATACATTTACCTAGAAAGCATTCCTTTAGTCCCATTGTACTTGGCTGCAGAACGCCCTGTGGTTGAGCGTAGTGGTACTTTAATTATGGTTGATGATGAACGTATGCCTTTACTTGAAGGTGAAGTTCCACAAATGAAATCGGTACGTTTCCGTACTCTGGGCTGTTATCCGCTTACGGGTGCAGTCGAATCAGCAGCAAATACCTTGCCTGAAATTATTCAGGAAATGCTATTGGCAACCAGTTCAGAACGTCAGGGTCGTATGATTGACCACGATGAAGCTGGCTCGATGGAAAAGAAAAAACAGGAAGGCTACTTCTAATTCATCTCCCTTCAAGAAATCCTCCTTTCATAGCAGGAGGATTGAGCGAGATGAAAAACTGGTTTCTAAAGAATATGTGGAGCTTTGAGCAATGTCTCATCAATCGAATTTAATTAGCCAAGACATTTTGGCGTACTTAAAACAACACGAAAACAAAGATCTACTGCGCTTTTTAACTTGCGGTAATGTAGATGATGGTAAATCGACCTTAATTGGTCGTTTGTTGTACGACTCAAAATTGATTTATGAAGATCAATTGCAAGCGGTAACCCGTGACTCGAAAAAAGTTGGTACTACGGGCGATGCTCCTGACTTGGCCTTACTGGTCGATGGCTTGCAAGCCGAGCGTGAGCAGGGCATTACCATTGATGTCGCTTACCGTTATTTCTCAACTGAAAAACGTAAGTTTATTATTGCCGATACTCCAGGGCATGAGCAGTACACTCGCAATATGGCGACAGGTGCATCGACCTGTGATTTGGCGATTATTCTGATTGATGCGCGTTATGGTGTGCAAACCCAAACCCGTCGTCATACCTATATTTCTAGTTTATTGGGTATTCACAACATTGTGGTTGCCATTAATAAAATGGATTTAGTGGATTACTCAGAAGCACGCTTTAATGAAATTCAGGCGGAATATGCCAATTTTGTGAATCAATTGGGTGACCGTAAACCATCGAATATTATCTTTACACCTATTTCTGCCTTAAATGGCGACAACGTGGTGAACAGATCGGAACATACGCCGTGGTATGCGGGCGACACCTTAATGGGTACCTTAGAGTCGGTAGAAATTAACCGTAACACGGCACACAACGATTTCCGTTTCCCGGTGCAATATGTGAACCGTCCAAACTTAGATTTCCGTGGATTCTGCGGTACGATTGCTTTGGGTGATATTCATGTTGGTGACCGCATTGTGGCTTTACCATCGGGCAAAAGCTCAACCGTGAAAGAGATTGTGACCTTTGATGGTAACCTAGAACATGCCATTGCAGGACAGGCTGTTACCCTGACCTTAAACGATGAAATTGATATTTCACGTGGTAATGTGTTGGTGCGTGAAGATCAGGCACGTCCTGAAATTTCACGTGCTGTAAATGCCACAGTGGTGTGGATGGCCGATCAGCCTTTATCGATTGGTAAGTTGTATAACTTAAAAGTGGGTACGCAAACTGTGCCTGCGAAAGTCACTGCAATTCATTACCGCACCAATGTGAATACTTTGGAACAGGTACAGGTTGAACAACTTGAACTGAATGCAATTGCTAATGTAACGATCGAATTTGATGCACCAGTCGTATTTGACCGTTATCAAGACAGCCGTTATACAGGTTCATTTATTTTCATTGACCGTCTAAATAACGTGACCATCGGTGCAGGTATGGTTGAAGCTTGTGTAGAATGGTCTGCACACAGCGCGCCAGTCACTGCAGAAGATCGTGCTGCACGTTTAGGTCAGAAGCCTGCTGCAGTCAGCGTTTCAAGTCAGATTTTAGCGCAGGCTCAGGCCATAGAAAGCTTGTTGATTCAGCAGGGGATTGTTGCAATTGCCAAAGCAGGTTTAGATGCTACGCAAGTTGCATTGCTGCGTGAAACAGGCATTGTGGTGATTAGTGATGTAGAAAGCGGTGCCGATGCGCAGTTAAGTGCAGACAGCATTGAAGAATTGGCAGAAAAAATTATTGCACTGGTTCGTTTATAAAATCAGATTTGTTTATAAAATCGTAGCTGCAATACAGATGAACCCGCTTTCAAATGAAAGCGGGTTTTTTATGGGGTAAAAACTATAAGATTGTTGTGCTCAAGATTGCTCAAATCGCTCTGTATTAAGATGTTTGAGCATGGGGGTGAAATGCCCATAACTAATTTTTTGTGGTTGAATTTCAAAATCATATTTTTGATAAAACATCAGCGCAGTTTGTGTGCTAAACACACTAATTTGCGATACATTTTTAGCCTGTAAATGTGCAATAGCTTCAAATAACAAGGCTTGACCAATACCACGCTGTTGCACTTCAGGTGCAATCGCATGGTGTAAAATTTGCCCGCGATCACTCATCATAATAAAACCAACCACCACATGCTGTAGGACATAGACCCAGCAATTGTTGTAGTGCAACAGCATTAAAATATTTTCATAGTTTTTCGTTTCAAGCCACGCCTGAATTTTGGCTTCATTACGTTGATGATCTTGAATACAAGACCGAATACTGGCGTGTAATACCGCAACCAAATCGGAGACATCTTGAATTTGTGCAGTTCTAATCATCTAAGCTTATAGTTATAGATAAAAACAAGGCTCTATTGGACGGGAAAACATCTGCAAGAAATAGCAGAAATTTGTTGTGTTTTGCTTCATTATGATGAAGCTCAAGTCGTATTTTTGAGTAAAAGCGTAGTATTGTGTAATTCAAGCATGCCTAATTGAATTTAAGTATAAGAAGCTTATTTCTGTTTTTGTTTATGATCTTTAGCAGTATAGGTTTAGGTTTAATCCGTTGCTAAGGATGTGTTCGCACAGTACACAGAATAGACGCTAAGCGCTGAAATCGTTATGCTTTATTCAAGCGCCTGAATAAGAGCGAAGACCAAGATGGCAAAACTATTGTTGTGGATTTTGTTCTTCATTGCAGTCTATGCAGTGTGGAAAGTCTGGTTCAAAATAAAAATTAATCGTAGCTTTCAGCAAAGCTGTCAAGATATGGCCAATATCGTACAAGACCCAATTACCCACAAAGCACCTCGTGCTGTAGAAGAAGTGGTTGAAGAAGTCGCCGAATACGAACAACAATTATTTGACGATGTTGCAGCGTTATTTTTAAGCCTAAAAGTTTCTACTTCCGACCCTGATGATGCTACTACTATTCAGCAAGAATTACTCAATAAAATGCCTGCTAAAGCTCAAACGCAGATTCGTCAGTTAGATTTAGGTGAGTGGTCTATTTATTGGAGTTTTTATCAACAATCTTTGGAATATTATGTGGGTAAATATGGTGTTTTTATTACCCATGTAGACCGTTTTGGACAAGAACATAAATATAATCATACAGATGTGTAAAGCCAATTTTATTGGGTGTTTATTTTTATTGTTTTGACTTAGTGCTTAAATCAGTCTGAGTTTGAGCAGTATTACAGAAACAAGGTATCATGCATTTTTCTTTTACATAGGCTGCATCAATGTCGGTTTTAGAAATAATTGCTGTATTGATCAGTGTCTTAGGCGTGACGTTAACCATCAAACGGCATATTGCTTGTTGGGTGGTAAATTTTATTGCCTGTTTGCTGTATGCCTATTTATTCTTTGAATATCAATTGTATGGCGAAACAGTATTGCAAACTCTATTTATGGGAATGGCAATTTACGGTTTTTACCAGTGGAAAACTGCACAGCAAGACACTCAAGCTATCGTGATTCAGACCTTATCACAAAATAAAATGCTGCAGCAGCTTGTACTTAGTATGGGTTTGGGGCTTATTTTTGGTCTAAGTTTAATGCAGTGGACGCAGGCATCTGTACCGTTATTAGATGCACAACTTGCAGCTTTGAGTCTGTTGGCAACCTATTGGACCAGTCGTAAATATTTGGCCACATGGCTGCTTTGGATTGTGGTCGATCTACTCTACGTAGGCATGTTTATTTATAAAGCTTTATTTTTAACCGCAGCACTTTATGTTGGATTTGTGGTATTGGCTTATTTAGGATGGCGTGAATGGAGCAAAATACGTCAGCAACAACATGTGCAAGCTTTGCCTTAAAGGATAAGCATGAGTAACCTGATCCATTTTAAACAGGCACAGCTTGCTCAGTTTGATCATCTTGCACAAAATATTCTGTCTAATCCTGAACGTTATTTACAGTTCGATTCAATTGCAGATTTTTATCAGGCCCAATGGTTGGATGATTTTCCCCAAGGCACCACTTGGTATGCCACAGGATTGGATGATGGGGCAGAGCATTTTTATGCCAAAATTGAATTTTGTGGGCATTATCTCACTCTGTATAGCCATGATATTTATGCAGCTGAATTTGGCATCCTACACACAGATTTGAACAATTAGAGTCAATGACAGCAGGTGGAAAAAATACTTTAATAGCCTGAAAATAAAGTTGTATTTAGGATATAAAACAACTTATACCCGTTGAGCATCAGCCAAATTATATTGCACGATGATGCTAGACCTATTCCATCAATAAACAAAATAAAAGGAACTCAAATGGCTCATCAATTTACTGTTAATGCCACCATTCATGGCGTTTCAATTGACGAATTTAAGCGTTTAGTGGCAGATATTGCGTTACATGAAGCGGTGTGTAAACGTATACCAGGTGAAAATTTAGAAATTTTAGAATCAAAAAAGAATGGTGATATTTACACCCTGCGTCGTGCTTATAACTTGGATGTGAATATTCCAGATATGGCAAAAAAACTATTAAAAGATGCATTTCGTTTAAAACGTAATGATGTGACCAACTTATCAGCACTTACTTCTACAGTTGAGTTGGGCGCTAACTTACCTTTGGAAGCCAAAGGCGAGCGTACCGTTACAGGTAATCAAGAAAAAATTGAAATTCAGTTGGACTGGACCATTAAAGTTAAAGTTCCATTGATTGGTGGTATGTTAGAAAAACATGCAGAAGGTGAAATCCGTCGTTTCAGTGAGCTAGAAATTAGCATTGTAGAAGATGAGCTTAAGAAAAATTTAGCCGCTTAAACTGTTTATTTAAAACACGAATGCTTAATTTGTATTTAGCGCTGCCTATTGGGTGGCGCTTTGTTTTTTTGTAGCTGGGATGGCTGCACTTGGTCATTTGCAGCACTGGTTTTTAAGTCAATTGTAGATGCGAAGCATAATATATTAATTATTTAAATATATTATATTTATTATGCTACTATTTTAATCACATCTAAATTGACTCTGAGATCAACCATGAAATTGATTAAGCTGTTGTGTCTGTCTTTATTCCTGAGCTTTGCAAGTCTATCGCCTGCTATGGCAGAGAATAACAAAGATCCGCTATTTGTATTGCTCACCAGTAATGATGCACACCGTACCAAAATGGCAATTGGCATGAGCAATAACCAGTTTGGCAAAGGTCATCCACTGACCATTTACTTGGTTGATCAGGGTGTGATGTTGGCATCTAACCGTTTTGAACATAAATATGCTGAGCATCAAAAAATGCTAAAAAGCATTATGGCCAAAGGTGGTGAGGTCTATATTTGCAAAATGTGTATGGATCAGTATGGTGTTGCCGAGGGTGATTTAATCAAAGGTTTAAAATATTCAAATCCAGATGTGATGGGTGAAGCGATTTTCCGCCCAGGCACACAGACCCTGAGTTGGTAATATTGCTGCTTTAAAGTGCAAAAGCCTTGTTGAAAAACAAGGCTTTTTTTATTGAAGGAAGTTTTAACGCATGGCGTATTTTTTTAAACGATAATCCAGTGCGGCACGTGAAATTCCCAATAAGCGGGCAGCTTCAGATACATTCTGTTTGGCTTTTTGCATGGCGGTCATAATCAGTTGTTGCTCATGCTGTTCTAAGTCAAAACCTTCGGTGACCAATCTGTCTAAATCTGTGCTGCCGTGCACATCTTCAGCATCGTGTTCATGCTTTTGTGGGAATAACGCATTCAGTTTAATCATTTGTTGATCTTCGGTGAGTAATACTGCACGCTCCAACAAGTTTTCCAGTTCACGAATGTTGCCTGGCAAAGCATAACTTTGCATAAAGGCGGTGGCTTTTTCACTTACTCCCTGAATTTGTTTGTCGTACATTTTTTCAAAGCGTTTTAAAAAGTGCTCAACTAAAAGGGGGATATCTTCAGAATCACAAGCGGGTTTACCGCATTTACTGTGAGTTGGCACTGAATCTGCGTATTAAACCGAGAAGAAGACTAAAAC